>NZ_JARACR010000023.1:0-70272 GCF_028765505.1 Aliivibrio sp. A6
TAAAAAAGCCATCCTTTGGATGGCTTTTTTTCGATTACATAAGTAAATAGTATTGCTGATATAGCTCAGCCCGGTAGAGCGCACCCTTGGTAAGGGTGAGGTCCCCAGTTCGAGTCTGGGTATCAGCACCATTTACTAACAGATTTTGCTTAGCGACCATAGCGTTATGGACCCACCTGATCCCATGCCGAACTCAGAAGTGAAACGTAATAGCGCCGATGGTAGTGTGGGGTTTCCCCATGTGAGAGTAGGACATCGCTAGGCTCAAATTCTTAAAGGCTTCCCATTGGGAAGCCTTTTTTCGTTTTAACCATCAAATAAATGTATTTTCGGCTACTTGCCATAGCGCCTGAATGACTGAGTCATTTAATTTTGACTTCTTACAGCATAAGCCCAATTTAAAAGGCGCTATGGGTGATATGTTTAAACGCTGAACCTTATCTTTTACTGGACTGTTATTTATTACTACGTCTGGTGCTATACCAATTCCACATCCTAATGCGACCATACTAACAATTGCTTCGTGTCCTGATACTTGTGCATAAATAGTTGGTTTAATCTTTTGATCTTTAAACCATTGATTTGCTCTATTTCTTGCAGTCCCTGATTCTGGAAGGATAAATGGTAATGATTTCCAGTTTGTTGTTTCTTTATTAATTTCACTAATAAAATGATTATTGCCTATTGGAGCGATGATGGAGAGTGGAATTTCACTAATAATTTCAAAAGCGAGTTTGTTTGATAATTTTTCAGGTAGTGCAGAAATAGCAATATCAACCTCAGAGGATTCAATTTTATCAATTGCTTGAGCAGGATCTCCAGTAGATAGCTTAATATCAATGTGCGGATAGTTAACTTTAAAATCATTTAATAATTGAGGGAGGTGACTGTAGCTAGCTGTCACTGAACAGAATAAATTGAGTTGTCCCTTGAGGGTATTATTTACAATATTGGAACTTGCTTTGTAGCCACTCCATTCTGAACAGATATTCAAAGCTACTGGAATAAGTTGTTTTGCCGCAGTGGTTAATTCAACACTTCGATTATCTCTAATAAATAACGGGTGTCCAATTTCATCTTCTAGCTTTTGAACTTGCCGGCTTAATGCTGATGGACTCAGATGCATTGCTTTTGATGTCTGAGTAAAGCTATGACTTTCGCAAAGATGTAGGAATGTTTGTAAAAGTTTTATATTCATTTTGTGTTGTCAATTTTGCAATCATGTGTTGCTAATATATCACTTTTGACAATGTTAATCTTTCGTTATTATCTTTTTATACACAAGATCATCCTAATGGATTAAATGATATTTATGGAGTTTTATCATGGCTAACTACTTTAATACGCTAAATTTACGTGAACAACTGGATCAGCTAGGTCGTTGTCGCTTTATGGACCGCGAAGAATTTGCAACAGAGGCTGATTACCTTAAAGGTAAAAAGGTGGTTATTGTAGGTTGTGGTGCACAAGGTCTTAACCAAGGTCTTAATATGCGAGATTCAGGTTTAGATGTAGCTTATGCATTGCGTCAAGCTGCAATTGATGAGCAGCGCCAGTCATATAAAAACGCGAAAGAAAATAATTTTGTAGTAGATAGCTATGAAAATTTAATTCCTCAAGCCGATCTTGTTGTTAACCTAACTCCAGATAAGCAACATACAAATGTTGTTGAAACGGTTATGCCTTTAATGAAGGAAGGTGCAGCGCTAGGTTATTCTCACGGCTTTAATGTTGTTGAGGAGGGTATGCAAATCCGTAAAGACTTAACAGTAGTTATGGTTGCTCCTAAGTGTCCTGGTACAGAAGTACGTGAAGAATATAAGCGTGGCTTTGGTGTTCCAACACTAATCGCTGTTCATCCTGAAAATGACCCTAAAGGTGAAGGCTGGGATATAGCGAAAGCTTGGGCTGCTGGTACTGGTGGTCACCGTGCTGGTTGTCTTGAGTCTTCTTTTGTTGCTGAAGTTAAGTCAGACTTAATGGGTGAGCAAACTATCCTGTGTGGTATGTTACAAGCTGGCTCTATTGTATCTTATGAAAAAATGATCGCTGATGGCATTGAACCAGGCTATGCCGGTAAACTTCTTCAGTACGGTTGGGAAACAATCACTGAAGCACTAAAGTTTGGTGGCGTAACTCATATGATGGATCGTTTATCAAACCCTGCAAAAGTAAAAGCATTTGAGCTTTCAGAAGAACTAAAAGACTTAATGCGTCCTCTTTATAATAAACACATGGATGACATCATCCAAGGTGAATTTTCTCGTACAATGATGGCTGATTGGGCTAATGATGACGTAAATCTATTAGGTTGGCGTGAAGAAACAGGCCAAACAGCATTTGAAAATTACCCAGAATCGGATGTAGAAATCTCAGAGCAGGAATACTTTGATAATGGTATTCTTTTAGTTGCGATGGTTCGCGCTGGTGTTGAGCTTGCATTCGAAGCAATGACGGCTTCTGGTATCATTGATGAATCGGCTTATTATGAATCTCTACATGAGTTGCCGCTGATTGCAAATACAGTTGCACGTAAGCGTCTATATGAAATGAATGTTGTTATTTCTGATACGGCTGAATATGGTAACTATCTGTTCGCTAATGTAGCAACACCATTACTTCGTGAGAAGTTTATGCCTTCAGTTGAAACAGACGTTATTGGTCGTGGTTTAGGTGAAATATCAAACCAGGTAGATAATGCAACTCTGATTGCTGTTAACGAAGCAATTCGTAACCACCCAGTTGAATATATTGGTGAAGAGCTACGCAGCTATATGAGTGATATGAAACGCATTGCAGTTGGCGGTTAATTAGTACCAAATGAACATAAAAATGGCTTAACCTATGATGGTTAAGCCATTTTTTTATGTGTAAATTATGAACATATCAAAACTACTTTTCTGACAGTTTTTCTTCTAACTCAGCAAGCTTTTGTTCCATTACTGTTAGTTTTTGACGAGTGCGTAGTAGGACTTGAGTTTGAACATCAAATTCCTCTCTACTTACCACATCAAATTTGTTTAGTTGCCCTTGGATAACCTGACGTACTTTTTGCTCAACATCGCTGCCTAACTCTTTAACTGGTTGAGGCATTGAGTCATGAATTTGTTTTGCAACTTGCTCTAATTTTTTTGGATCAAACATCATTTACCCTTAATTGAATACTTTTCTTTATTTTAAGTAAAGCCTTGCCAATTGTCGCTAGTCAAATAAAAAAAAGGCTACCGAAGTAGCCTTTAATTTTTAAATCGTCATTAAGACTCTTTAATCTCTTTACCTTCTTCAAAAACAGGTAATGGTTTATGTTCACTTGCTAAGTAGCTGTAGATGACAGGTAGTACGAATAATGTAAATAACGTACCAATTGCTAAGCCAGCAACGATAACAATACCGATACTGAAACGTTGAGCAGCACCTGCACCTGAGGCATACATCAGTGGGATTAGACCTGCAATCATTGCCGCAGTCGTCATTAGGATTGGACGTAGACGAACTTTAGCAGCTTCAGTTACGGCTTCCATACGATTCTTGAGGTGATGGAGTTGCTCTTCTTTTGCCACTTCACAAATAAGAATACCATGCTTAGTAATCAAGCCTACAAGCGTAATCAAACCAACTTGAGAGTAGATATTCATTGTCGCGGCACCCCATGCAAGAGCGATTAAAGCACCACAAATAGCGAGTGGAACAGAAACCATGATTACCAATGGATCTCGTACTGATTCAAATTGAATAGCAAGAACCAAGAAGATGATAGCTAGTGCCAAGCCAAACGTAGCGTATAGTGCGCTACCTTCAGTTACGTATTGACGAGCTTCACCCATATAGTCATGGTTATAGCCACTTGGTAGTGTGCTAGCCGCCAAATCTTCAAACCATACAATCGCATCACCCATAGCGATACCTGGAGAGGGTACTGCACCAATAGTCGCTGAGTTTAATTGGTTGAAGTGAGGCAGTGACCTTGGTTCAGCAACAACATCAATAGAGATTAAACTGCCAAGAGGAACGGCTTCACCGCTGGTTGAACGAACATAGTAGTTGTTCATTGATTCAGGGTTAAGGCGGTATTTACGCTCTACTTGAGGGATAACCTCATACGAACGTCCGCTAAGATCGATTCGGTTAACGTAACCATCTGCCATCATTGTACTTAGTGTAATACCAATATCTTGCATGGTAATACCGTAAGCGCCAGCTTTATCTTTATCTATGTTGATCTTCATTGTTGCTGAATCAAAATTCAAATCAAGATCAGAGTAAACAAACAGTGGGCTACCTTTAACGCTTGTTAGTACTTCAGTGGCGATTTGGAATAAGCTTTCAAAACTATTTGGTGTTGTAATAACAAATTGAATTGGAAGACCAGAACCTGCACCTGGTAGTTCAGGCATTTGGAAGGCTGTTACTGCCATTCCAGGAATATCCTGTACTAACTCACCAACACGTTTAGCTACTTCAGCCTGGCTTGTTGTTCGCTCACTCCAAGGAACCATTGATGCGATACCAAACGCTTGGTTTGCATTAGGCACACCTGTAAATACTTGAGCAAAGGCAACCTCTGGTTGATTTGACAAAATTTTATTTACATCATTCATCGTATTCTGCATGTAATCAAGGTTTGCTGTTGAAGGAGCTGTACCCATCAACATGATTACCCCTTTATCTTCCGATGGTGCCAGTTCACTTGGAATGAACTTAAATAACAACGGAAGGGTAGCAAAAACAATAACAGCAAAACCAATAATTACAGGGCGGCGAGTCATGATTGTGTTTAGCATTACCTCATAACGATCACTCATCCCATCTAAAATATGATGTACTTTTTTCTCAAAGCGATTTGGCTCTTCATTTGCCACTAGCATTTTAGAACACATCATCGGAGACAGTGTTAATGCTACGATACCGGAAACAAATACCGAACCTGCTAGCGTTAGTGCAAACTCTTTAAATAGAGAGCCTGTAATACCACCCATCATTGCGATTGGAGCATATACCGCACCAAGCGTTAATGTCATTGCAATAACCGGAACCGCAATTTCACGAGTACCGATAATTGCCGCTCGGAAAGGGGTTTCGCCTAACTTGATATGACGGTCGACGTTTTCTAAAACAACGATAGCATCATCTACCACCAAGCCGATTGCAAGAACCATTGCTAATAGAGTCATCAAGTTCCAAGAGAATCCCATAGCTTGCATTACCATTGCCACACCAATAAGTGATAATGGGATGGTTACAATCGGGATAATAACTGCTCGGAAAGAACCTAAGAATAACGTAATAACGATCAGTACGATTAATGCAGCTTCAATGATGGTTTTAATTACTTCATGAATAGACTCATTAATTGCAATCGTAGAGTCATACATGATGTTCATTTTGATATTACTTGGTAAGTTCTTCTCTAATTGAGGAAGAAGCTCAAGTACATCAGCGGCAATGTTAATCGGGTTAGCACTTGGAGCGGCATTTATCGCAGCAACAACGGCTTCTTGTCCGTTAGCACTTGCACGATAAACGTCATGGCTCTTTTCAAGAGAAACTTTTGCGATATCGCTCAGGCGAACAATTTCCCCATCACTCGTTCTAATAACAAGATTTTCTAATTCTTCAACATTAGAAACTTGAGTATCAGCACTGCCGTTATAAAGAACAAATTCCCCCGTAGCTTGACCAGCAGCAGATTGAAAGTTATTGGCACTTAAAACACCCATAACATCCGTTGCCGTCATATCAATAGCAGCCATACGTGCTGGGTCTAGCCAGATACGCAGTGCATACTTCATACCACCATAAAGATCTACTTTTGAAACACCATTAACAGTAAATAGCTGAGGGTTAACAACTCGCTCTAAGTAATCGGTAATTTGACTTGATACTAACTCATCACTTGTAAAACCAATATAAAGAACAGAAGTTGTCGACCCTGTAGACATGGTTACTGTTGGATCTTCAGACTCTTTTGGTAGTTGAGATCGTACAGAGTTTGTCTTAGCCAAAATATCAGACAAGGCTGCATTTGGGTCAGTGTTTAACTTCATCGTAACCGTAATGGTTGATTGTCCCATTACCGATTGTGAGGTCATAAAGTCAATATTATCTGCTTGGGCAACCGCTTGTTCTAAGGGTTGAGTTATGAAGCCTTGAATAAGGTCAGCACTCGCACCGTAATAGCTGGTTGTTACCGTTACAACGGTATTCGTCATTTCAGGGTATTCACGAACTTGCATTTTGAAAATTGCTTGAATACCAAGCAAAGCAATCAAAAAGCTGATCGATACCGCTAAAACTGGACGTTTAATAAAAACATCAGTAAAGCGCATAGTTCCTCCGATTACAGCATTGGTGTTTCAGCAGGTGGTGTTGTCGCGTCGCTTTCCACAATACGAACTTTCGCATCATTGCTTAAACGAACTTGACCTGTAGTTACAACTACATCGCCAGGTTTAACACCTTCAAGAATATGAGCAATTGCTTCTGAACGCTCACCTACTTTTACAACGTGCTGTTGAACGCGTTTTACGCCGTCTTTTTCAGTGACAAGATAAACGTTATCACCATAAAGCGTATAGGTAATTGAAGTTTGAGGAATTACCACTTGGTTTTCTAATGTAGGTAGAATAATTTCAGCGCGAGCAAACATACCACTACGCAGTTTTCCACCGTTATTAGGGATATCAGCTTGAACTTCGATTAAACCACTTTGAATATTTACCGCAGGTTCAATAGCACTAATTGAGCCTTTGAAGATGTCCGCAGGGTAAGAATCAATTGAAATATCGATTTCTTGTCCAATATTAATGCGTGAGATGTCTGTTTGAGGAACAGTAAAGCGTAAACGCATGATACTTGTGTCTTCTAAACGAACGATGTCAGTACTTGGTTGTAAATATTGGCCAAGATATACATTACGAATACCAATTACACCGCTGAAAGGCGCTTTGATTTCACGACGATCAATAGATGCTTTCATGCCTTCAATATCAGCAGCAAGAGAGAAGTAATTTGCTTCTGCTTCATCGTATGCTTCTTTTGAAATAGAACCTTTCTTGTATAAGCCTTTATAACGTTTATATTTAGCTTCAGCTGCAGGAAGGCGCGCTTCAGTACTCTTTAAGTTTGCCTTTTCTACTTTAGAATCAAGAGAAACTAATACTTGGCCTTTTTTTACTTGGCTGCCAGAATCAAACGAAATTTTATCAATGATGCCATTAACTTCAGTTGTTAACGTGACACCTTGGTTAGGTTCAATAAAGCCGATAGCTTCAATAGTTGGAGTCCAATGAGATGAAGCAATGGTTTCAACCGTAACAGGGAACTCGGGCTCTGGTCGGTTAGCCATATACTCAGCGATTTTTTGTTGTTTAAACATGTTAAAACCAATCACACTACCGAAAAGAAGTAGTGCAAGAAGCAACATAAAGAAAGTCCACTTTTTCATTCTGATTAGAACTCCGAATTAGTGTTTGATAATGGCATCCCAGCTAGCTTCAATAGCCGCATCGAGATCATCGTTTGTTAAAGTAAAAAAACCTTGAGCATGCTTACGAGCTAAACAAACACTCGCTTCTAAGCTCAGGCCAGTTAATATTTCTACACTTAGAGGTTTAAATACGCCTTGCTCAAGTCCATCAATAAAGAGTTGGTTTACTTGGGCAAACATTTCTTCCTCTAGTTCCTTAAATTTTACTAGATCAGAAGAAGGGAGTGAGTCGTATTGATTACGATTCAAAAAAGTATTCTTCTCTGAAATAGCAAAGTGCCAAATGTTAAGCCACATAGTACGAAATCGGACTTTAATTGGGTCTGAATCTTGTACATTTTCTTGGATAGCAAATGCAACACGTCGCATAACATTCAATTTTATTTCTTCGATTAATGCTTCTTTATCATCAAAGTAGCGATATATCGTGCCAGCAGCAACACCGGCTTGGTTAGCGACCTTCTGCATGGATAAGCCACGAAACCCGTCTGTCGCTAATAATTGCTCAGCCGATTCAAGAATGAGCTGACGCTTTTCCTTCATAAACTGATCCTTATGAAATGAATGAACGTTCATTCATTATTTTAGGCTACGATGAATAAAATGTAATCTGTTTTTGTGTCAAGAAACGTAAAGATCACACTTTTTCCTCGATGGTTTACATGGTATTCCATCAACGACAGCTTTATTATAGGCGCAAATATTCATTAACGATTTAATAGGTGATTAATGAGACTTAATCCACAGCAAGATGAGGCCGTAAAGTTTGTCTCTGGACCATGTTTAGTATTGGCTGGTGCAGGCTCGGGTAAAACTCGCGTAATTACCAATAAAATTGCCTACTTAGTTCAACAGTGTGGCTATAAGGCAAGAAATATCGCTGCTGTGACGTTTACCAATAAAGCAGCTCGAGAAATGAAAGAGCGCGTAGGTCAAACCCTTAGTAAACAAGAGTCTCGTGGATTAATGGTTTCAACCTTTCACTCGCTTGGGTTGGATATTATTCGTCGTGAATACAAAATATTAGGTTTAAAAGCTGGTTTTTCATTATTTGATGATCAAGACCAGCTTGCTCTATTAAAAGAATTAACAGAAAAACAGATCGATGGAGATAAAGATTTATTACGTCAGTTATTGAGTAGTATCTCGAATTGGAAAAATGACATGTTGACACCAGCGCAAGTCAAAGGTTTTGCGCGTTCAGAGCAAGATCAGTTGTTTGCTTTTTGCTATGAAATGTACCTCACTCAAATGAAAGCGTATAACGCTCTTGATTTTGATGATTTAATTTCACTTCCTGTTCTTCTACTTCGTAATAACCAAGAGGTACGAGAGCGCTGGCAAATGAAGATCCGCTATCTTCTGGTTGATGAATATCAAGACACCAATACAAGCCAATATGAATTAGTTAAGTTATTGGTGGGTGAAAGAGGGCGATTAACCGTGGTGGGCGATGATGATCAGTCAATTTACTCATGGCGTGGAGCAAAGCCTCAAAACTTAGTACTTCTAAATGAAGATTACCCAGCTTTGCGTGTCATAAAGTTAGAGCAAAACTACCGTTCAACGAGCCGAATTTTGCGAGCGGCTAATATATTGATAGCCAATAATCCGCACGTATTTGAAAAACGTCTATTCTCTGAAATCCCAGATGGAGAGCAGATTAAGGTTTTAACCGCTAAAGATGATGAGCATGAAGCGGAGCGAGTTGTTGGTGAGTTGATAGCGCATCGCTTCTTGAATCGAACAGATTACAAAGATTATGCGGTGCTATATCGAGGTAATCATCAGTCACGTTTGATTGAAAAATCGTTAATGCAAAACCGAGTGCCCTATAAAATCTCAGGAGGCACTTCATTTTTTGCGCGTGCAGAGATTAAAGACATCATGGCTTATCTACGCTTACTGACAAACCCAGATGATGATAATGCTTTTTTACGAGTGGTGAATACGCCTCGTCGTGAAATTGGCCCTGTAACTCTAGAAAAATTGGGTACCTATGCCAATATGAGAGGAAAAAGCTTATTTGAAGCAAGTTTTGAACTGGGTTTAGAGCAAACGCTTTCTGGACGAGGTTTAGAATCTTTACGTCGATTCTCTCATTGGATAGTGTCTATTTCTGAAAATGCTGAGCGAGGTAATACAGTAGAAGCGGTGCGTTCGTTAGTAAAAGACATTCATTATGAAGATTGGTTGTATGAAACATCAACCAGTGCAAAAGCCGCTGAAATGAGAATGAAAAACGTCTCAGATCTCTATTCATGGATTGTTGCTGATTTAGAAGGTGACAATTACGATAATGAAGAGAAGACATTAAAAGAGGTGGTACAGCGCCTTACTCTTCGGGACATGATGGAGCGAGGTGAAGACGAAGATGGTGCAGATCAAGTTCAGCTAATGACCTTGCATGCCTCTAAAGGTTTGGAATTTCCATACGTTTATTTAATTGGTGCAGAAGAGGGAATTTTGCCTCACCAAGTAAGCATTGATGAAGATAATGTCGAAGAAGAGCGACGATTGGCCTATGTAGGGATCACTCGAGCCCAAAAAGAGCTCACCTTTACATTATGTAAAGAACGTCGTCAGTATGGTGAATTGATTCGACCAGAACCAAGTCGATTCTTGGAGGAGCTTCCACATGATGATCTGGATTGGGAAATGAAAAAACCAAAGCCGACTCAAGAAGAAAGAATGGAAAGAGGAAAAGCAAACATCGCTAATCTCAGAGCCATGCTTAAGAAGTAAACAGACACAAAAATACCCACTGATAATACAGTGGGCATTTTTTATGATTGATCTAAATGAAGATAATAATCAGGTTATAAGCCTTTAATTAAATGCTCAACCGCCGCAATAACTTCATCATCAGAACAATTCATACAAGAGCCGCGAGCTGGCATTGCATTAAAACCATTAAGAGCGTGGTTATTGAGTGTATCGATACCCTTAGCTATACGAGGTGCCCAATCCGCTGCATCTTGTGTTTTTGGGGCACCAGCTGCGCCAGTGGCATGACATGCAATACAAAAAGTACTGTAAACTTGCTCGCCAGAACGAGGGCCCGTTGGTTCTTCAACCACAGGCACGTCACTTGCTAGATAAACTTGACCAACTGGCTTAATTCGCTCAGCAATTGCATCGTCAGAGTTACCTGCTGCAAAAGAGGTAGTTGAAAAAGTTAATGCAGCAACCGTTGCAATAATGATGTTACGAATAGATTTTTCCATAAAGCTCACTTTACACTCCCAGTTATTATTATTGGCTTAAGCCCGTTTTATTGTATTTACCGAGCAGAAAAACGAATTTAGTTAAACAGCTTCGTTAACTTCGTGTAAATATTGAGTGATTATATCTGCTTAAATTGTTGCAATAAACCACTATACCCAAAGAAAATGAGGATAAATACCAAGGAATTGTTGAAAAAGAGACCAAACGACAAAAAAAGTAAAAAAAACACTAGACGAAGGTCACGCAGATCCGTATTATTCCTCTCCGCCGATAGGGTATACGCCCGTAGCTCAGTTGGATAGAGCGTTGGCCTCCGGAGCCAAAGGTCGAAGGTTCGAATCCTTTCGGGCGTGCCATCCGGATTACAAATTAACGGCAAAAAAAGTAGTGGTGGCTATAGCTCAGTTGGTAGAGCCCTGGATTGTGATTCCGGTGGTCGCGAGTTCGAATCTCGTTAGCCACCCCATTATTTTGGTAGCTTTTATAAGTTTCCAGTTTTGATTCAAGCAACACCCCAAGAATCGAGACGAAAACAAGTCGGTGAATAGCGCAGCTTGGTAGCGCATCTGGTTTGGGACCAGAGGGTCGGGGGTTCGAATCCCTCTTCACCGACCACTATTTCAATAATCGCGATAAGCGGTTATATAAAAAATTAGTGGTGGCTATAGCTCAGTTGGTAGAGCCCTGGATTGTGATTCCGGTGGTCGCGAGTTCGAATCTCGTTAGCCACCCCATTAATTTATTGGTAGCTTTTATAAGTTTCCAGTTTGATTTAAGTAACATCCCATAAATCAAACAAAAACATCGGTGAATAGCGCAGCTTGGTAGCGCATCTGGTTTGGGACCAGAGGGTCGGGGGTTCGAATCCCTCTTCACCGACCACATTAAAAGCCTCGTCAGAAATGACGAGGCTTTCTTCATTTCTGATAGATAGAAAATTCTCACCATCATCACATTATCGCTATATTATTTTGCTCTTCTCTTCTTCTTATTTAATACGATTAAAGTAGTTATACCATCTTCTTATGTATATAAAATCCATTATATATATCGATACCTTACATATTTGCAAAATGAATTATTGAATAGTTATCTCATATTAAAATATCACACTGTTAAAAATGTTAAGATTAATTATGTAAACCATGGTGGTTTCCTGAATATTTTATCACTGTATGAGTATTTTTATTTTTGTCATTAAGTTCTTGTTTTACTTACATCACTAATGAGTATTAAGAGTGAGATTGAATGGTTTACTTTCATGCTTCATGATTTTTTATTCATTTAATTAGCATTAAATAGGTTAAAGCTCTTTAATTGTTGCTTTTATGTGAATAATTGACTACATTGGTTTCCTAGTTAAGTTACAACATTTATTGTTGTTTCGAATGGAATCAATGTGCAGACAGGGCAGGATGCTGTCGAGTAGTCGGAGTCTGATAATGTCACTTTTAGAAGTTAAAAATTTACGTATTGAATACCCATCTCGTCATGGCGTTCATGCTGCGGTGAAGTCACTGTCATTTTCAATTGAGCGTGGTGAGATTGTTGGTGTTGTTGGTGAGTCAGGAGCCGGTAAGTCGACAGTAGGTAATGCCGTTATTGATCTACTGAGCCCCCCAGGAGTTATCGCAGGAGGAGATGTTTTTCTTGATGGCGAAAAAGTATCAGGATTAACTTCTGAAGAAATGCGTAAAGTTAGAGGCTCTAAAATTGGTTTTATTTTTCAAGACCCAATGACCTCTCTCAATCCTTTATTCACCGTTGAACAACAGTTAACCGAAACGATCCACGCAAATTTAAAAGTATCAGCAGAAGAAGCTTATGCACGTGCGCTTTCGTTAATGGAACAAGTTGGTATCCCACAACCAGAGAATCGCTTAAAACAATACCCACACCAATTTTCAGGTGGTATGCGCCAACGTGTTGTTATTGCGATAGCCTTAGCAGGTGAGCCCGATCTTATTATTGCTGATGAACCAACGACTGCACTCGATGTATCGATTCAAGATCAGATCTTAAGTCTTATCCGTGATTTATGTGTTAAGAAAAACGTAGGTTGTATGCTAGTGACCCATGATATGGGTGTCGTATCGAACGTCACTGATAAAGTCGCAGTAATGTTCCGTGGCGACTTGGTTGAGTTTGGTAAGACAGAGAAAGTTCTGGGTGATCCTGACCATTCATACACACGCAGTCTTATCTCCGCGGTTCCTCGTTCAGACATCAAATTAGATCGTTTTCCTCTTGTTAGTTATATCGAAGAGGCGATTGAGCATGAGCCGATTGATGTAAAAAACCATTGGTTAGGACAAAGCCAAGATCAGCGAGAATATACAGGCCCTCTATTAAAGGTTGAAAATGTAAACCTTCGCTTTATAACCAAAGATTCATTTTTTGAAAGCCGTCGTGAATACGTTCAGGCATCAAATAATGTCAGCTTTGAAATACATGAAGGTGAAACGTTTGGTCTTGTGGGAGAGTCTGGGTCAGGTAAATCTACCATTGCGCGTATTATCTCAGGATTATATCCGCCTAACTCTGGCTCGGTCACTTTTGAAGGGATTGATCTAACCGCATTAAAATCTGAAAAAGAACGTCGCCCAATGCGTCGTCAAATGCAGATGGTATTTCAAAACCCATACACCTCAATGAATCCACGCATGAAAATCTTCGATATCATCGCTGAGCCGATTCGCTTCCATAAATTAACGCGTTCAGAATCAGAAACGCAACAGATCGTTAATGATCTTTTGGATCACGTCGGTTTGGGTCGAATGGCGGCCTTGAAGTATCCACATGAGTTTTCAGGTGGTCAGCGCCAACGTATCTCTATTGCTCGTGCACTGGCAACACGACCGCGACTATTAATTTGTGATGAACCAACGTCAGCTTTGGATGTATCGGTACAAGCACAGATCCTCAACTTATTAAAAGATTTACAGGATGAGTTAAATCTAACCATGCTGTTTATCAGTCACGATTTACCTGTTATTCGTCAAATGTGCGATCGCGTTGGTGTGATGCAAATGGGAACCTTATTAGAAGTGGCTCCAACAGAAAACCTTTATACCAACCCTCAGCATGAATACAGCAAACAATTAATTTCACTTATGCCTGAATTTAAAGGTTTAAGAGAGAACGCAACTGCGGTGTAAACCGTCTAATAATAAGTACAAATACAACAAACTAGGGAAACATTCCCGCATAAGGAGTTATGCAATGACCATGAAAAGTAAAATAGCAGTAGCGATAGGGCTTGTGATTGCAGGTGGTGCGTATTTAGCACTTAAACCATCAGATAAAGTGGTGGAGCAAAAAGCGATAGAATTAACACCAGCTGAGCAAGATTTTGATATTACCGTTGCTTATGATGCCGATCCTGTATCGCTTGACCCGCATGAGCAATTATCCGGTGGTACGCTACAGCTTTCTCATATGGTGTTTGATCCCCTAGTTCGTTATACGCAGTCATTCGACTTTGAACCGCGTCTTGCTGAAAAGTGGGAACGTATTGACGACAAAACCTTCCGCTTCAATCTACGTAAAGGCGTTAAGTTTCATTCAGGTAATGAAATGACAGCTGATGATGTTGTTTGGACTTTTGATCGTCTAAAAGACTCGCCTGATTTTAAAGCGATTTTTGAACCGTATGAAAAGCTAGTTAAAATTGATGATTACACCGTTGAGCTTGTTTCTAAAGGCGCTTATCCGTTAGTTTTACAGACAGCAACATACCTTTTCCCAATGGATAGTAAGTTCTATTCTGGAAAAACAGAAGAGGGTAAAGATAAGTCTGAAATCGTAAAACACGGTAATTCATTCGCTTCAACGCACATCTCTGGTACCGGTCCATTTGTCGTTAAATCTCGTGAACAAGGCGTAAAAGTTGTTTTTGATCGTTTCGACGGTTACTGGGATACCAACTCACCTGGTAACGTAGATGAATTAACTCTTGTTCCAATAAAAGAAAATGCAACACGTGTTGCTGCTTTACTTTCAGGTGATGTAGATATTATCGCTCCAGTGGCTCCAAATGATCACAAACGAGTGAAAAATACCAAAGATATCGAGTTAGTTACGTTACCTGGTACTCGTATTATTACCTTCCAAATGAACCAGAACAGTAATGAAGCTCTAAAAGATGTCCGTGTTCGTCAGGCAATCGTTCATGCGATTAATAACGAAGGTATTGTGCAAAATATCATGAAAGGCTTCGCTACTACCGCTGGTCAACAAGGTCCTTCTGGTTACTCAGGTTATGATGCAGAGTTAGTGCCTCGTTATGATCTAGAAAAAGCAAAACAGTTAATGAAAGAAGCGGGTTACGAAAAAGGCTTCAAACTTAGCATGATGGCACCAAACAACCGTTATGTTAATGATGCAAAAATTGCTCAAGCAGCAGCAGCGATGCTATCGAAGATTGGTATCAAGGTTGATTTAAAAACATTACCAAAAGCGCAGTACTGGCCAGAGTTTGATTTGTGTTCTGCTGACATGATGATGATCGGTTGGCATTCAGATACTGAAGATTCAGCAAACTTCTCTGAGTTCCTAACAATGACTCGTAATGAAGAAACAGGTAAAGGTCAGTACAACTGTGGTCATTACTCAAACCCAGAAGTTGACCGTTTAGTTGAAGCGGCAAATGTGGAAACGGATCCTGCAAAACGTAGCACAATGCTAAAAACAGTAGAAGATACACTGTATAACGATGCGGCGTTTGTTCCACTGCATTGGCAAAATCTTGCGTGGGGCGCGAAATCTAATATTGATATCAAACCAATCGTAAATGCAATGGAGTACCCATACTTTGGCGATTTAGTCGTTAAGTAACTGTCTGTAAAAAGGTTGTCCTGATATTCAGGGCAACCTTTATTCGTCATAAGAGATTCATTGATAAAAAAGTAATACCAACAATTTGTTAGATATGGATATATTTTCTATATCATTTTTAGGATTAAGAAGGGGACAAGGAATGTTTACGTTTCTGGTCAAGCGCCTGTTTCAGGCACTGATAGTGATGTTTGTGATCAGTCTGGTTGCGTTTTCCATCCAAGATAATTTGGGTGACCCGTTACGTGAATTGGTTGGGCAATCCGTTTCAGAAGCTGAGCGTCAAGCTCTGAGAGACGATTTAGGGTTAAATGACCCATTTATCACAAAGTACACTCGTTTTATTACTAATGCGGTTCAAGGTGACTTGGGCACGTCATATTTTTTCAAAAAACCAGCGGTAGAAGTGATTCTTGATAAATTAGTCGCGACCCTTGAATTAGTATTAGGGGCGGCAATTATTATTATATTTCTTTCGATACCTCTTGGTGTTTATTCGGCTATTCATCCAAAAAGTATTTTCACAAAAGCGATAATGGCGTTCAGTAGTATTGGTATATCGATACCTGTGTTCCTAACGGCAATTATGTTGATGTACGTATTCTCTATCGAATTAAATTGGCTACCGTCTTATGGACGAGGTGAAACCTATAATTTATTAGGTTGGGAATCAGGCTTTTTTACCATTGATGGATTGGCTCACTTGGTATTGCCTTGTATTTCCCTTGCTTCAATCATGCTTCCTCTTTTTATTCGTTTGGTTCGCTCTGAAATGCTAGAAGTGCTGAGCTCTGAATACATTAAATTTTCTAAAGCAAAAGGCATTGCAACAAATAAAATTTATTACCAACATGCTCTTAAAAATACCATGCTGCCAGTATTAACTGTAGGTGGTGTTCAGATTGGCACTATGGTGGCTTATACCATTCTTACTGAAACCGTATTCCAGTGGCCGGGAACAGGCTTCTTATTCTTAGAGGCGATTAACCGTGTAGATACACCATTGATTACCGCTTACGTCATCTTTGTGGGCTTAATCTTTGTAGTAACAAACACCATTGTTGATTTGTTATATGGATTAATTAACCCAACGGTAGATATTACAGGGAAAGGAGCGTAATCATGGATACCACAACAAACCACGTTCCAACACGTTGGGAACGATTTAAGTCATCTGATTTTTTGTATTATTTCCTGCGCGATAAAGTCGCCATGTTTAGTTTTGCCGTCTTTTTAACTTTTGTGCTTGGGGCACTATTGTCACCTGTCATTGCGCCAACTAATCCATATGATTTAAGCGCAATTGATATTATGGATTCAGAACTTCCACCGTCTTGGATGGAGGAGGGAGATGAACGTTTTCTTCTTGGTACGGATGACCAAGGTCGTGATGTACTATCAACCATTTTATACGGTTCACGTTTATCATTGACGATTGGCTTCTTAGCGGTAGCGGTACAGTTAACTCTCGGTATTATTATTGGATTGTCTGCAGGCTATTTTGGTGGACGAATTGATAGCTTTTTAATGCGCTTTGCCGATGTGCAATTATCATTCTCGACCATGATGGTTGCGATCATTGTTTCGGCTATCTTTAAGGCAAGTTTTGGAACCGAATTCTTCAGTCAATATGCTGTGATTATGTTGGTAGTGATCATTGGTGTTGCTGAATGGCCACAGTATGCACGTACTATCCGTGCGTCGGTACTGGCAGAGAAAAAGAAAGAGTATGTAGAAGCGGCAAAAGTGATGGGTTTTCGTTCTCCTCGTATTATGTTCCGCCATATTCTACCTAACTGTTTATCACCAATTTTGGTTATTTCAACGGTACAGATTGCTAATGCGATCATGTCAGAAGCGGCACTCTCTTTCTTAGGGTTAGGTTTGCCAGTTGATCAGCCTTCGTTAGGATCATTAATCAGTATTGGATTTAACTATATTTTTTCTGGTTCGTGGTGGATTACTGCTTTTCCAGGGTTAGTTTTGGTGACGTTAGTGTTAGTTATTAACTTGCTTGGTGACTGGTTAAGAGATGTGTTTAACCCGAAAATTTACAAAGGCTAAATAGCATAAAATGAATAAAAAAGCGGTGGTTTACTCATCGCTTTTTTTTCGTCTGTAAAACACGCTTCATGTATTACATTGACGATTTTAGGCATATTTTGTTGTTTTTCTGACTAATTTGTCGCTTTTACTGGCAATAATTCACTCAGTTGTTAGGATCTAAGAGTGTGTTTAAATATTTACAGTGAGTATTTGAATTAAACCAAAACAGAGAGTATCAACTCGAAGTGAGGAATAATGAGTAGAAATAAGGACAAATACAGTATAGATAATACGGACTATACTGTTGGACAGGATAACGTTCAAAAATGGGGGTTTGATGTTCACAATCCCGTCTTCGGCATCAGTGCTGGTCTGATCGCCCTCTTCTTAATTGCCGTTGCGGTAACCGATCCTGAAGCAGCAAAAACGGTTTTAGATGGCTTTAAATGGAAAATCATCAACGCATTTGATGGTTTATTTATGTGGTCAGCAAATATCTTTGTTATTTTTTGTTTAGCATTGATCGTATCACCATTTGGTAAGATTCGTCTTGGTGGGGATAAAGCAAAACCTGACTATTCTATGGTTTCTTGGTTAGCAATGCTATTTGCTGCGGGCATGGGTATTGGGCTTATGTTCTGGGGAGTAGCAGAGCCTGTTGCTTACTTTACTGGTTGGTTTGAAACGCCATTAGGTGTTGAAGCGAATACACCTGAAGCGGCAAAGCTTGCATTAGGTGCGACTATGTTCCATTGGGGTCTTCATCCTTGGGCTATTTATGGAGTTGTTGCCTTGTCGTTAGCGTTCTTTGCTTATAACAAAGGTTTACCGCTTTCAATGCGTTCAATTTTCTATCCAATTCTTGGTGATAGAACTTGGGGTATCCCTGGGCATATCGTCGATATTTTAGCGGTATTAGCGACTTTATTTGGTCTGGCGACCTCATTAGGTTTAGGTGCTCAACAAGCAGCAAGTGGTTTCCACCATGTATTTGGTATTGATGGTGGTCTAGGGCTTCAAGTTGCGATTATTTTTGTTGTTACTTTATTAGCGGTTATCTCGGTAATGCGCGGTATTGATGGTGGCGTTAAAGTGATCAGTAACATTAATATGATCATTGCGATTGTATTGGTGGCTTTTGTTGCCCTAGTAACGTTTGCTGTTTCTATGGGTACTATCCCAACAACCATCATGGGGTATGTGGAGAATATTATTCCTCTAAGTAACCCTCATGGTCGTGAAGATGAAGCGTGGATGCACGGTTGGACTGTGTTCTACTGGGCGTGGTGGATTTCATGGTCTCCATTTGTAGGTATGTTTATCGCACGTGTATCACGTGGGCGTACTGTTCGTGAGTTTTTAACGGCAGTATTAATTGTTCCAACGATTTTCACTGTTCTTTGGATGTCAATTTTTGGCGGTGTAGCGATTGATCAAGTCGTGAATAATATCGGTACGTTGGGCTCAGAAGGGTTAACTGATGTATCTTTAGCCATGTTCCAAATGTTTGATGCTTTACCGATGGGTAATATTCTTTCGATGATTGCTGTTGTTCTTGTTTTGGTGTTCTTTATTACCTCATCAGACTCAGGCTCATTGGTTATCGATAGCATTACTGCGGGTGGTAAAGTGGATGCGCCAATTCCACAGCGTGTATTCTGGGCCTTTATGGAAGGTGCTATTGCGGTAGCTCTGTTATGGGTTGGTGGTACTCAAGCAATTCAAGCATTACAAGCAGGCGCAATCTCAACAGCTCTACCATTCACCGTTATTTTATTAGTAATGTGTGTCAGCTTACTTATGGGTATGAGAACAGAGAAGCACAACAGTTCTTCATATTAAGTAAAAACGCAATAAAAAGCCGATGAAGAATAATTGTCTTCATCGGCTTTTTTTGTGTTTATAACCACAGCTTTTTAATTGGGTCACCCGGCGAGAAGTGATAATGAACTTGTGCTTGAAACAGTTCGGCTGTTGCAATTGCATCTGTTAATGCATGATGAGGAGGGTAAGCCGGTAAGCCATAGCGTAAGCGAGTTGTTGCCAAGCGTATTGACTCTGGTCGTTTTCCTTTAAGCCAATTGATTAGGCCCTTTGATTGCTCTTGTTGGTAGTTACCTTCGATTTGCATCGTATCAACAACAGGGAAGACAATGCCCTCACCAATCAAATTTTTTAAGTTAATATCAAAGAAATCACGTTCAATTCGTCGATAATGTACCACGACGACTTTCCCAGCCAAGGCGTCGAGTACTTTAACTAAAATACGGCGTAAATCAGGGGCATCTTGTAAATCAGAATGAGTAATGCCGTGAATTACCACGGACTCTTCCTCTAAGCTATCTTGTGCTTTTACAAACCAATGTTGTGATTCACGACAACGAATACGCTTTAGGGTAAAAGGAACAAGACCAATACTAATAATACTATTTTGATTGGCATCTAATCCTGTGGTTTCAAAGTCCAGTGCCACAAAATCAATCTCATTGAGTGGCGTGTCTTCATCGTAAGTACCAGCCTTATAGAAGTTCTTCAGCCTTTTATCTTTACTAATTTGAAATTTGTGATCAAAAAAAGAAGACCAATTTAAAATTTCTTGAGGAGAATGGGGAAACATCATTAACTCCTAAAATTTATTCGCGCTATAGCGATATTTTAAAAAGTTTTGAGCATTACTCAGTACCTGAAACGCATCTTTTAAGTTTCGACGTTCAAAATCCGACATGTTTTCAGGCTCAATATTATTATCTGGCTCATTACCAGCTTCTACATCTAATGCTTGGTGTCGTAAACGGACTAACGAAATTAACTCCATGGCATGGTGAAGATCGCTGCCTTTTGATTTTGGTAAAATCCCCGCTTCAATAATATCGTCTAAACGCTCAAATGAGTTTTGAGCTTGAGACCCAATAGCCAAGGCATGAACACGGATTAAATCTGCTAGCGGAGCAGTACCACGACGTTTTAGATTGATAGAGTTATTATGACGACCATCTTTCTCCATCACAAAATCTTTAAAGAATCCTAATGGTGGTGTTCGACGCAATCCATTTCTAGCAAGACAGGCAAGGAAGCGATTATTCTTTTTCGCTCGA
This sequence comes from Aliivibrio sp. A6, assembly GCF_028765505.1. Taxonomy (NCBI): domain Bacteria; kingdom Pseudomonadati; phylum Pseudomonadota; class Gammaproteobacteria; order Vibrionales; family Vibrionaceae; genus Aliivibrio; species Aliivibrio sp. A6. Next base: position 20,692 of record NZ_JARACR010000023.1, read on the forward strand.
CGAACAATAAATCCATTAAGTTGCTCTGCCCATTTTGTACGACCATAAACACCATTTAAATCAAAGAAAATAGAGCTGTTTAATAAGGCTTGAGGATCGGGGTTATCAATCCAATCAGCAAAGCACTCTTCCCATTCTGACTGAGTTTTACGCCATTCAGGGTTGGTTGCCATGATATCGCCAGTACAATAGGTGTAACCACAAGCCGCTAAGCCATCACAAACAAAAGCAGATAACGCTTTGAAGTACTCTCCATGTTCTTTTTCGTTGTAGTCATTATCTAAAATAATTGCGTTGTCTTGGTCGGTAACAATTAACTGCTCATCACGAGCCATAGATCCAAGCGCTAAGAAACAATAAGGCACTGGCGGTGGACCAAGTTCCTCTTCTGCGAGTTCTAATAATCGTTGTTTAAAGCTTCGGCCAATCTCAGACATAGCACTACCAACCATGTGTGAGTTTGCGTCTTCATTCACCATTCGGATAAAGCAATCTTTAAGCTGAGTCGATAAAATCACCAAGTCTTCAATGGTTTGTTGTTGGAAGATACTACTTACAAATAACAGGCTGTTTTGAGACTCATAGCGAACAATGTCGGACACTTCAAGAACACCAATGGGCTGTTTATTTCGCAACACAGGAAGGTGATGGACGTTGTAGCGAAGCATCATCAGCATCGCTTCAAATACATATGCATTATGATCGAGTGAGATAAGCTCTGTTGACATTACCTCAGAAACTGGTGTGTTAGAATCCAAACCACAGGCCAATACCTTGGTGCATAGATCTCGATCGGTAATAATACCGACAAAGTCATTATCTTCTTCGTCAGTATCGATTTCAGGATCGGTAATTAACACTGCGGATACATTCTCTTCCGCCATTGTTTTTGCGGCGGATTGAATGGTTTCATATTTGGTGATCATAACCGCTTCACGAGTCAGTAAGGTTTTTACTTTCGAAGTGGTTAAATCATTCGCATCATCATGGTTATTTTCTACTGCTTGTTTTAGGCGAGTTGCATCTTCAACTTCAACAAAGTCAGAGAATTCGTCATAACGTTCACAGAAATCATCAAATACCGATTCAGGGATGCAATATAATAAAGAATCGTTTAAAGCTTTCGCTGGAAAACGCACTTTATTATTCATCAATAGCCCCATTTGGCCAAAGATGCTGCCTTCATCTAATCGATTGTAGAGCTCACCATTTCGGCGGTAGACTTCGATAATGCCACTGCGAACCATGTATAAATCTTTGATCTCATCACCAAAGCCAATCACCATGCTTTCTGCACGATAATAAGAAATTTCGACACTTTGGGCCGCTTCTTTTATCGCCTCTTCAGGCAGTAAATTAAAAGGAGGGTATTGGGATAAAAAGTGTTGGATCTCTAGCAGTTCAACTTCCATGTAGGGCTCGATAGTAATATAGAAAGTAAGGATTTAGTGTAGTTTATCATCATGATGATATCTATCTGAATTGCGTTTATATTTTGAAAATAAGCGTGATTTTTAAACAAAAATACACAGTAGAATCTCAGATTTTCAACTGACTTTTTGCTAACATTAATAGATACATTTCTTTTAAGGTGCTTCCATAATGGCAATCGTTAAAAAAACAAATACGTTAGTAATGCCGTTAATGTTATTGGCGACAATATCTCAAGCCAAGGCGGCTGATGAGTTAACTCAGTATCTTGAGAGCAATAATAGTGCGCTCACTTCTGTTTGTTCCACATCGGGTTATTTGCCTGATTCTTGCCCTATTGGAGAAGCACTTTGGGGTAATCAAGGTGCAAAATTAGCACAAGGTGAGAGTGAGTTTTGGATCCAATGTGGCGTATTTAGTAAATCACTTGGCGCTAAGAAGGTGAGTAGAATCCAATCGAAAGTTGACGCACCAATAAACATGAAAGAAGAAAGTAAAGGTAAGCGGTGTTTAATCGGGCCGTATAACGATTTTTCGGTCGCTAAAAAGCAATTAAAAGCATTACAAAAAGATCCACTATTTAGGCAGTCAGCATTAAGAGAAGTCACACTCTCTTCGTTGCCTAAGATGGCGTTGAAAGCTGAAAAAAGTGAATTACCTAAAATAGCCGTTGAGCCAACACCTGATCCTGTTACTATTCGCAAACAAGTCATTATTAATGGCGAGCAATTTGCAGTGCCATTTATTCAGAGTGATGATTATGGTTTTTATATGGAAGATTCTCAACCTTGGCTGCGAGCAAGCTCAAAAGGCAGCCAAGAGATTTGTCAGCGTATAGATATGAATTTAGTATCAAAAGAACAATGGCAAATAGTGATTGATTCCAACATCATGAAAGAAGATAAATGGCCAATATTATTACCTTATTGGGGCGCTGATAATTTAGGTCTCTTTAAAGACGGTGCAACAAGAGAATTAAAAAATGCATCCATGTTGAATGTGATGTGTACGAAAAAAGCAGAGGATAAAGTCGTTGGAAATCCAATTTAAAGGTCGTTGGGACAGTAAGTCTCTGGCGGAAAATCTACAAGAAGCATTAGAAACATTAGAAGATGAGTTTGGGGTAAAAGCACTTTCAAATATAACTCTGAATATTTGCTTGGAAGATGAGCATAAAGAAGAGTTAGCGTTATTAAGTCCAACAGGACGCGCATTGGATTTTTTGGTTATCAATAATCCAAAAGATGTGAATGACGGTGAGAAGGCTCCGGTGTTGGAGTTTAAGCCACGCGGGTAGACATGGTTTTTAACCGTTTGAGTTTGTAGATAAAAGAAACCCCAGCGTGCGCTGGGGTTTTTTGTTAATCAGGTTCGATGAAATTAAGAATTAGTTAACTTTCTTCATTGTGATGGTCGATTTCTTAGTGCCATCTAAATTTAAAGTATCACGAATCAACAAGCCTTTATCCCAGTTTGCGCCAGCAGGGATATAAGTGAAGCGGTTGATTTTGATGCCGTTATCGCTATCATTCCAACGAACGGTGCTGTTTAGTTGATCAAGCGTTGCTTTTGATACGCCAGCAGCATTTGTACCAAACCACCATAAATCTTTCGGTAGGTCTTTATATGCGTAGGTTTCATTTAGGTCCTCAGAAATACTACCGCCATTACATTCTTGACCTGTCATCGTTAAGCCAGTTGTTGTGAATGTCATTTTAGCAATAGCAACATTGCTGCCACATAATTCACGAGCTTCCCATGTGCCAATGAAATCAACATAACGATCTTGGCCTGGTGCTTCTACTGGATATAGGAAAACGATAGATTCGCTGATGCGACCATTTTCGTATTTTCCATTATTATCCTCAACATCAATCTTACGGCGACTTTGGATGTAAACATCAGTGATTGGATCGTAAGAGCCGGATAAAATTTCTTTTTGCCATTTTGGCTCGTCGCCATGGTAGCCGTCGGTATTATCGTCTCGTATTACTATTTCGAATTTACTTAGAGACTGTTCAGAGCAGTTACTTGCTGTCATACACTCAAATGCACCGCCCATTTCTGCTAACTCACTCCAAGACATGTTTTCGTCTGTCTTTTGAGTGGTTGTTGGATTGGTTAGAGAGTATTGATAATTAGGATTGTATTTAGAATAATCACTAAAGCTTCCATCTGCTACGTATTCTGTGATATTGCCATCAGAACTAGTTGGAACTCGAGGTATTTCCATATCATTACAATACGGTATATCATTATCATCAATTTCACGTATAGAGTAGCTACCTTTATTATCAATAGTACAAGTTAAGTACTCAGCAGCTTTTTTCCCACTCATTGAGGTATCGTTACTACCCGCTCGGATAATTAAATTATCTTTGTTTAATGTAAGAATCATACTTGATGTTTCATCAAACGTTGCAGCTTCGTTAGTGGTATCTAAATGAATAACAGAAGACAGTACTTCACCTTCAGTACCCGCAGTTGCTCGTAATGATGAACTACGTTGTACAAATGTCCAGTTTGAACCGCGAGACCAATGAGACAGGTTAACAGCAGAACCACGCTTAATATTAGCTAACGATGCATTCATATGCGTTGTGGCGTTTTCTTCTGTTACTAATGTAGTTACAGAAGAATCTAGTGCTGTTGCGATCGCAAGCAGAGAAACTTCATTATCAAGCGTGGCTTTTTTTAATTTATCAGCGGCAGCAGAGAAATCTGTAGGTAACGTTATTGCAGTAATCAGTTCTGCTTGCCCTGAGTTAATTAAAGTACTTGTCCCTTCACCAATCGTTAGTAATAATCTCGCTAAGTTTACTGCACGCTGGTGTGTGCCTGCCGCTTCAAATGGGGTTGTGATGTGACGACCAGAAACTGAACCAATGAATAAGCCAGTTTCTTTACCACCAAGGTAGAAAGACACTTCAGGATTGCTTGGGTCAATCGTGTAGCCACCAGTTGCATCTGTTTTTTGTTCATTTAATGAACCAGAAACGTAATCTAATCCAATAACCTTAGCATCAATAAATTCGCCTTTTGTTGGTACAGCAATACTTGGTTTTTGAGCCTTAGCTGTTGTATCTGAGTCGCTATTTGAACCACCATCTGAGCCGCCACAGCCCATTAACGCGAATGCCACTGACGCTGCAAGTAAACTTATTTTTTTCATTTTCAATAATCCTTTTTGAAATGAGAACTAGCCAATTCTCACCTTTAATAATATGAATAAGCCATATAATTGACTTTTTATTTATGCGCGTGTTTTACGCTTGGCTGACTTTCATTTCAAGATACGGAAAATAGAAAAAAAACCGTAAAAATTATTAAAATTTTATTCTTAAAGTCATTGAGGGTTAATGGAGAAAGTATCAGAGGGGCGTTAGATGATAAAACAAACCCCAATATGGCATCGGGGTTTGTTATATTACAGCAATGAAGTTCGCGTAGATTAATCTTTTAAGTTATTAAAACTAAAGGATATCTCTTCATATTTTGCCGCGTATGGTGTATTTACTTCGCCATACAAAGTATGAATAGCTGAAGAGAGTCGTGATTGGCTTGAGAAATCCACATTACAATCGTCCCCTTTATCCTCATATGTAGTATCTAAATCCCACATCATCGGATTACCCGCAATGGAATAGTCAGCGGTAAATGAATAGATACTGGTTGCTTGGTCACATGTCATATTATGTAAAATTAAATTAGCATCAGCACTGCCCGTTTCGCCAGCTGGTACTCTAGAGGGAATAGAGGCCGTTACGCTTAATTGCTGTGGTTGAGCATCATCATCTAAAAAACTCACCTGACTGTTAATGTCCGTATCGAGCGGGTTAACGAGCACCGAATTAATGATTTCAGTGGATAAATAGCCAGTATTGAGGCTATACATACTCTCATTGCCCATACTTTCGCTATTATGCATCAGTAAATGTGGCTCACCATTAGTGGATATCTCTTGGGCTTGATAAGTTATTGTCATAAATTCACCATCCTCTTCTAGCTCAAAAGTAATGCGGTTTGAGGGCTGCTCTCGCGTATATTGACCATAATTCTCAAACCCATTACTTTCACTTGGGATAGTGCCGTCTGGAAAAACAGGACACTCACTATAACTTTCTAAGATGCGGGCGTAAGAATACAGGCTCGAATCAAGAGAGTTAAAGTAGCGAATTTCACACACCACGCCCGATCCAAGGTGATTTCCTGAGTCATCTCTTAACGATTCAATGGGTTTGATATAAATAAAGCGATCTTCAAGATTAGCACCGTATTCTATTTCTGGTGGTAAGTAATTTGACTTTACTTCTGGAAGAGAAAAAATGGCGTCAACATGCTCACCTTGTTTATCTACTCCTGAAATAATCAGGGCTTTCCCTGCTTCGGCCGCATATAAAGGCGTTCCCTCAATAGTCATTGATGAGGTGTTTTGGTCAAAAGAGTCAAGGCCATGAATATCAATGTGTTTTAGCTCAACATGGCTAAAGGTATCGGTTGGGTCATTAAATAATGAATCTAAAGCAAGGGTCGCACTGAAAGGCTCTTCTACAGATAATTGCCACTGATCAATGGTGTTTTGTAGTCGAGCGTAACTCTCTACATTGATGCTGATATTGTTATCGTCTTCTAAGATGGTAAATTCAAAGGTAACACTCGTTGTACTGACTTTTTCGTAGTTACTTTTGGGGTTATCAAGGGTGCCTAAATTCAGCCCAATGTCATCCATCATTAAGGTGATAAGGTGTGTTCCACCACCTGAAACGAGGTTAGTCGATGATAATTTAAGGTTGCTTCCCCATAGAATACTTGCCGTAATACCCGTCGCCGATAAGGTCGGACTATAAAGGGTGATGGGTGATGAGTTACTGTTGCTACCGAGATCGTTATCGTTATTAAATAAATCGAAAAGCGATGCATCGAATCCTTCAAAAGCTGTGCCTTGCATTGGGCTTGGTAAGCTCTGTTGTAAATGCGCTGCAAGGCTAGAGTTGATAGTAATCGGGGCGTTGCAGACTATCTCTCCCTCGGCGGTAATACTTAAAGTTTGTTCTGTGATACTGCACTTAATAGGATTATTTGCTAACTGACTTGCGGTTGATGCAATAAGTAATGAATTCTTTTCATAGGCTATTGGGTCACTGATTTTAGTTGCAGTTAAATACTCTGCAGTATCTGTGAGTTCATTATTTTGTTCATTGATAAAGTGGGAGAAAAGGGGGCTTTTTTCTGTGTTTGCGATCCCTAATTCTGATCCAACTTTATTTATTGCGTTTTGCTTTAGTATCACTTCTTCTTTGGCTGTTCTTGCTTGATTTCTCTCTTTATTCATCTCTATCACGACTAAATCCGTCAGTGATGAGATGATTTTTTCATCGTTAGGGGTGCGTAACACTAAGATACCACCTTGCGACTTAACTGCGAGGTCACCTTGTAATGTAGTGGTAGTAGATAGACGGAATCGCCCCTTGGCATCCGTTGTAGTTAATGTTGGTTCCGAGTCAATATCTTGCAATCCATTATGGTTAATATCATCAAAAATAATGGAGTTTGGCATTGCCGGCACGGTTTGATGTGCAGTATCAAGCAATAGGTCATCGTTACACCCTGTTAAGGCGAAAAGAATAGTAATGGAAAGAATGCGTTTTTTTATCATGAGTGTCTCTATTATTAGTCTTATTTATTTGGGTCGTGATAAATCAAATTTAATTTAAGCTCTTCTACCATATGAGCGTATTCAGGTTTTGGTTTGAGAATGTAGCTGTACACTTCACCTTCTACAAATTCATGGTAGTCGTCGTAATCTAAATCTAAATATGCAAAGGTTTTGTTGATGCTTGTGTCGGTTCTCATTTCACATTCAATGGGGTGGTTATTTTGAATATCGATTGAGGTCGATATAATTTCACTGAATCCCCCTTGTCCTCCCATTGTGGAACTTTGATAAAAGTAAGTGATGTCTTCACACTTCATATCATGAGTTTGAGAGTTAATGTTTAGATCAGAGTCTGCCTGATAATAGAGTGAATCAATTACCCTATTATCAAAAATGTAGATACCTGCTGTGACCGGTAAATAAGTGTATTTATTTTGTATGGGAGTACCTTGGTTATTCCGTATAGGCAAGAGATATTCAAATTTTTCCATTTGATATTGTTCCTGTCCGGTAGTGATGTTTAAGCGACTCTCCATTGCTATTTTGTCTTTTAATAGCGTATATGTTTCAACGTGTTTACCACTGGACACGGTGGTTAAATGGCTTTCTCCTTTCCCCTTTGTTGATAGGTATGAATGTTTGATATCCCAAATTAAATTGTTATCAAATACAGAGCGGTTACTAGTCACTACCAGTGTTTTTTCTTCTAAATGATAGGTGCCAATTTGTTGTAATTTTTCAGCGTCAGGGCAGGTTTGCTTTGTGGTACTTTTGGCATAATAAGCCTGATTATCGCTAAACTTAAACGCTTCACAATAAACAGTTTCATACTCAAACCCTTCATCTAAAAAGAAATAACTGCTTTCTAATCGGTACCATATTTGATCTAAAAGAGGATGTTTTTTCTCTGTGATTGGAGCGTCACCGAGTATTGGAAGATCAAAATTAACGTGAACCCAAGCCTCTTCATTATCGCCATGTTGTTCATCTCTGGCGGAGATAATAAGAGTGCTTGGTTTCTCACTTGGTTTTGGTATTCCGGTAATGAGCAGCGCTCCTCGGTTTTTTAGGCTTAAGCCCTCAGAGAAAAAAGTGACACGAGTAGTAATAAAATCTCTCTCGGCGTCAATAAATAATCCATGAAAATTAAATACATAATTTACAGGTGTTGATTCAATAAACTCCCAATGGTTTAAGTGTTCTTGAAGGCGTTGTTGTATATTTTCATTTATGTCTGGTTTTTGATTTTCTTGTGAAAAAGGTGGTTTATTTTCTAACGCTGTTGAGACCGTAGTGGATGAATTAGCATCACTTAAATACGAGGCTAGTGGCACCTTACCTGTATTGTCTTTATTTGTAGAGGTAGTAATAGGCAGTCGTGTTGATGCTTGTTGTTCTCTCTTTTTTGTCATTATATCATCAGAGCTTGAGCGTACTTGTCCTATAGTAGGCCAGCTGGAGCTTCTGGCTTCATCTTTATGATTTTCTTCATTTTTAATTGCATTAGTCTCTTGTTTTTTTTCTGTGATTGACGTCGGGCCCATATAAAAAAACAGCCGCTTGTGAGTGAAACAATGGCAAAACTAACCCAATAGATAGACGGTAATGAAAAACGAACAGCCATTTTAAAGACCTAAAAAGTAAGAGATACAATAAGAGATAAGTAATGGGTTCATGCCATTCTTGACTGTAGCCAACAACGAGAGAATTTGAGATCTTTTTCAATCAAACTAATGCTACACTCTAAGAGTGAACCAATTTCTTTATTGTGTAAGCCCATTAAATATTTGAGTTTGATGACGTTCGATTGACGAGGATATCGAATACTAAAGTTGTCTAGCACTTTATCCATGATGACAAATAACTCAAAGCGGTCATTATCTTGTTCTATAGTGGTGGTCTTTTGGCGTTTTTGGGCTTGTAAAGTACGCGCATTATCGATCAGGATTTGGCGCATAATTTTAGCAACCATGAGAAAAAACTCACGCTTTGAGCTTATACCTTCCAAATCCGAATGGGATAATTTGATGTAAGCATCATGAATTAAGGCCGTTGTGCTGTTCATGCTGTCATTGATGACATGATTATTGTCACCGTATTTTTCAGCACTACGTAGACGTTCTTCCTTGGCGATGCGGCGCAAGTGTAAATAAGCAAATTGATATAATTGATTTTCTGCTTCTTTATTTCCTGATTGCCACTGATGAATTATTTGAGTTAATTCTGATGAGTTTGCCATTATGTTCGTCCTGTTATTTTTCTAAACTCGGAGATCCGGAAAGTATTCATCTCTTCTGACCCATTAGGGTATCTGTGCTTCTCTTGTTGGTAGCGATAAAGTAAGCCTTTATCCCATGTCGCACCGGCAGGAAGGTATTCCCAGGAGGTGTACTGTGGTTTTTTTCCTTTTTCATGCCAACGAACAAGTAAATTCATTTGTTCTAATTCGGCATAAGGTTCTGGGTTTTGTACCCACCACATATCCCCATACCACTCGGTTACGTCGTTTGTATATGACGTTTTATTCGTAGAACAAATTTCTTTTTTTGATTGGGTGGTCAGTATTCTTTTATTTTCAATCAGTAGACAAGATTGCGTTATTTTTTCTCCTTCATATTGAGTCTGCTGCCAAACACCTTCGAAGGCGATAGTACTTCCTTTTGTCTTTTCATAAACAAAACCAAATGACTCGCCTTTATTTAGGTATTGAATATGTTCATTCTTTCCTAATCCTTGTGTTTTACTCATGTATAGTTGGGTTTCAGGATCAAAGTTCATAGCAACAGAACGATACTTCCAACTGTCTTCATCTTGGCGATTCTCAACACTAAATCCATTCAGGTCGCTACGAGTGCAACCTGAGACGGAACAAGCAATAAGGCCTCCCCAACCTAAAGCTTTTTGGATTGGGATTTGATCATGAGATAAGGCTTTTTCTTTTATTAACTGACAACCTTTAAAGTAATCTCCAATACTTGGATATTGTGTGAGGTATTCTGTCCCGATCGAATACTCTATTCTTCCTAATGGTGGTGAGTATTTAGGGTGATCTTTGTATTTTAAGTCGTAATAGCAACGACGGCCTCTCCAGTCTTGTTTTTGAATATAAACAGAGACTAACTGCTTATTTAAAGGGCGATAAATCACTTCGTTAGAGGTGAAGTTTTTTTCAATATAGCTTTGACTTTGATTAAGGTGATGTACCGCGTCTTTGATAGAAACGAGGTCTAAATCTAATTGTTGTGCAGACTGGTCAAGCGTAGAAAGATCTATCTGCTTTAGTTGTTGTTGAAAATCCGTATCGGATAATGCTCGACTGGCTAAGGTGATCTCATCACGGTTATTTGGTGTGCTGTCTAATGAGAGTAATAAACGTGTAAGATTAATGCTCTTACTCGGAGTGGTACTGGCAAGAGTTGGAGTAACCACTTCTTGAGCTGATAGAGTACTAATTAAATATCCAGAATTGTCTTTGCCTAAGAAAAAACGCACCACATCACCAGAGCGATAATCAAAAGCCCCCTTGCTAGTGACTCCGGAAAGATTAGAACTGGTCTCGTAATAAAGGCCTGTCACAGGTGAATCAATAAAAAAACCGGTCTTAATGCCTGAATTGGCATGACTAGAAGTCGTGATACTTAAGAGTATAAATGGCATCCATTTCATTTTTTTCATGATTTATTCTTCTAAATATGAGTGGTTGTTTTGTTTTTTACTTTGCTGTTCCATATTTTTTTTGGGGACGGGAGTCATCATTGCTAGTAACATTTTTTGTTTGATATGAGTGGGCAAATCTGGATTTGATAGAATACGGCGACGAGTCAGTTCTAAGATTGATCCCACAGAAACCTGTGCAGCTTCTGTGCCTTTTGCATGAAACAATAAACGAGTTACCTCATACATCATATTTTCGGCAACTTGTTTCTCTTGTTCTAATTTTTGGTTTTGTAAAATGAGCACTGTAGAAAAACTTAGGATTAATGCGATTAATGTCGCCGCTAAAAAAGATTGTAACGGTCGGCGTCTTAACAGGCAGCGTAAAGTGTAAAATGGTATCGATTTTTTCTCAGCGAGCGGTCGGTATTCTATGACTTTTGTAATGTCTTGGAGTAACTCAAAAACAGAAATATAGCGTGATTCCAATTTTTTTTGGGTTGCTTTGTTCTGTACAGTCAGAATATCGGAATGTGGTGGCTCATCTGGAAACAACAAGGTTAAAATCTTACCTAGAGAAAAGACATCACTCTGTTGTGTTAGATAATCTCCGGCCATTTGCTCTGGGCTGGCGTAATCAGCACTGTAAGCCAGTATCGCAGAATGCTCTGGGTTTGTATGGTGTTGCACTTTTTGTGTTAAGTTGAAATCGATCAATTTGGGTGCATGTTGTGCATCGATTAAAATATTTTCAGGCTTTAAATCCGCATGCAGTACTTGGTGTTGGTGTGCATGCTCAATCGCTTCACAAATGCATTGAAATAAGGTCAATTTTTGTTTTTTCGATGGGATGGTGTTTGCAAGATAAGCATCTAATGTGCAGCCATGAATCTTTTCCATAACCACATAGATACACTCTTCATATCGACCACCATCAAATACCTTGGCAATATAAGGATGATTCAGGCGTGCTAATAGTTGCGCTTCTTCAAAAAGCGCATGCTTACTTAATACGTTATTTAACATAGGCTGAATGAATTTAATGGCTAATTCTTGCTCAAAGGTGTCATCAGCACGATGCGCAGAATAAACCACTCCCATACCGCCACGGCCCAATTCAGTAGTAAGCTTGTATTTATCAACTACTTGATTGCTAAAATCCCAATCATTAAGATCTGTTTTTTGGATGGAAAATTGAAACAGTTCAGCTACCTGCTCTGACCCTTCTTGCTCAAGAAGGGGTAATAATTCTTGATAGAGTGCAGGGTTGGTGGTTTTAAGTTGTTGTAAATAGTCTTGCTTTTGTACAGAGTCATAATCCATTAATTGATAGAAAATATCTGTTGCTGTACTACCTAGTGCCATGTTTTTTCTTATTATTATGGTATTAAAATGAGTAGCTCATTCCGGCATAAGGGCCAGCACTGGTTAATTCAATGATCTTTTCATCGATTTTTAGTGCTTTATACCCGAGGAAGGAAGAGATCCCTGATTTGAAATCATAGCCAACTTCAATACCGTACTGATAGCCAGTGCTGCGATAGTTCATTGTTGCGTCATAGGTTTGAAAATGAGAATCCACTTTCCCTATCCCTAGTAATACCGCTGAGTAAAGTTGTGTATTTGAATTAACAAATTTAGGTTTTATATTTATAAAAGTGGCAGACCCTTTGTAAATCATTACATTTGAATGATTACTTTGTCCCAGTTGGCGATATTCTGCTTCAATACCTAAGTGTACTAATTCGTGTGTATGAAATAGAAAACCTAAATGAGCGTTGTAACCAATGTCGGAGACTTCGCTAAGAGGAACTAAAAAGCCATTTAATTTGGTTTCATTGTTGATACTAAGCTCTGCACCAAAATAAAGATGGCCGATGTCATTTGCATAGGTTGGTGTGCTTAATAATCCAATAAGGAGAGTCGCTAGCCGAAAAGCTGACTTATTCATTGAGGAAGTGTATTTTTATAAGTTTGGCATATTTTATATCTTTAGGTTACCAAGTCAATTTAAAGGTGGCTATATTGTATGAATATTGAAAGCTTGCATAATTTCTTTATTTTTAGATGGTTACCTTCATTATTACACTCACGTAATAGTCATTTGCTTTTTACTGGGATAGTCATTTTTCAAATAAAGCTTACACTTAGTCTCATCAAATCGAGTTAATGCATAGAAGGTAATCATTATGGCTGAACACAACACTCCGCAATTTCAAGTTGGACACACGTTTACAGATCACCCGTTCCAAGAAGGTGATGGTGCAATGCTTGAGTTGTTCCGTAATGATTTACCAAATATGCTTTATGTTGGTCTTGGTAATATCACCGCTGATGAACAGGCGATTTTAGGTCAAACTGGCGCGCAACTTGGTGTCATTACCTCTGATAATGGCGGTTGTTTGGTTGTGGCAAGCTTTGGTGATTTAGCGTTTGAGATGCAATTAAACTCAGCGGCTATTCCTGACGATTACTTCACATTGACTGAAGATAAAACATTGTCTGTTTCGATGATAGCAGTAGATACAGCAACCAATTTATTATGTGCAATTCGTGAATTTACGTTACCTGAAGCATTAAGCCGTCAGTTTATCGAGGTAACAAAAGCACAGCGTGAATTAGGCGATGTAGATGTCGTAAATATGGAAAACATGCAGTTAATTAATTCACTAACACCAGAAGCTCTGCAAGAAAAAATGGAGTTTCACCCCCTACAAAGTGTGATTGCTGCACCGACTTGTGGCTGTGGTCATCACCATCATCACGATCACTCGCATTAAGTTATAATACGAATTAGAGAACAAAAAAACGCCGCCAATAGTTAATATTGGCGGCGTTTTTATCGTTTAAACAGTCTAAAAATAGACTATCTCATAGTAACAAATTCTTCAGAACCTGTTGGGTGGATAGCCACAACGGCATCGAAATCAGCCTTAGTTGCGCCCATCTTCATTGCAACTGCAAAACCTTGGATCATTTCATCAACCGTGAAACCGATACCGTGTAGGCCAACAACTTTTTCATCTTCGCCCGCACATACTAGTTTCATCTTACAAGGCTGACGGTGCTTAGTTACCGCTGTGTACATCGCTGTGAAGCCTGATGTGTACACTTTTACGTTGTCTTTGCCGTATTGCTCGTCAGCTTCTTGTTCAGTAAGACCAATCGTGCCAATTGGTGGATGGCTAAACACAACAGTAGGAACTAATGAATAGTCCATTTTTGCGTTTGTTTGACCGTTGAATAGACGCTCAGACAATAAACGACCCGCTTTAACTGCGATAGGCGTTAGCTCAATGCCGCCTTCCATGATGTCACCTACACAGTAGATGCCTTTCACGTTAGTCTCTTGGTATTCATCAACCTTGATGTAACCGCGATCGTTAGTAGCTACGCCTGTTTTTTCTAGGTTGATAGCGTCAGTCGCAGGGTGGCGACCGATAGCCCAAATTAGGGTATCAACGTTTTGTGTCTCACCGTTTTCTAGGTGAAGCGTTAGGCTACCATCGGCTTCTTTAACCACTTCTTTTGGTACCGAGTGAGTATGAAGTGTTGGACCTTCAGTATTCATTACTTCAACTAACGTATCGATGATCATTGGATCAAAGCTACGAAGAGGGGATTCTTTACGACAGAACAGGTGAGTTTCAGTGCCTAGAGAGTGAAGAACACCCGCGATTTCAACGGCGATGTAACCTGCACCAATAACCGCAACACGTTTTGGTTGTTCCATCAGTTCAAAGAAACCGTTTGAATCGATACCGTGCTCAGCACCTGGAATATTTGGGATTGATGGACGGCCGCCAACAGCAATAAGGATATGATCTGCTGTGTAGTGTTCGCCATTCACTTCAACGGTGTTTGCGTCAACAAACTTTGCAAAGCCTTTAATTACATTGATTTTATTGTTACCAAGAACGCGATCGTAAGATTCATGAATACGACCAATGTACGCTTGGCGGCTTTCAATCATTTTGCCCCAGTTGAATTTTTTCAGTTCAACATCAAAGCCGTAATCTTCAGCGTATAAGTTAATCGCTTCAGCAACTTGAGCGCCGTGCCACATTACTTTTTTAGGAACACAACCTACGTTTACACACGTACCGCCAAGATCTTGTGCTTCGATAAGAGCAACTTTTGCGCCGTGCATAGCCGCACGGTTTGCTGATGCGATACCGCCAGAACCACCGCCGATACAGATATAATCAAAATGCGTAGCCATTACTTTCTCTCCAATAAATTTTTAATTCTTTTACATACTATGTATGAAATGCGACCAAATTTTTCTTTTTCAAGGTCTGCGAGGTTTCAAAAGCTATGAGAATTCAGATCGCTTCGCTTGCAGAGTTCAGAGGTGTTTGTTGAGAGTGAGCGCCTCCCGCTACCTATTCTGAACTCTTTAAGGGAGCTTGCGACCGATCTGAATTCTTAGATCTTATTCCGGAACAATCCACTCGACTTTAAAGTGACCTGTTGCTGGTGCAATTGCTTCTTTCAAGAAAGGCAAAATTTCTTTCATTTGGCTTTCTAATTTCCACGGTGGGTTAATCACGATCATGCCAGATGCTGTCATACCACGCTCGTTAGTATCCGCAGAAACCCCCAACTCAATTTGCAGAATATTACGGATGTCTAATTTTTTAAGGCCCTTAATCATATCGTCGATGTCATGACGGTTAACGACTGGATACCAAATCGCGTAAATACCTGTTGCCCAACGTTTGTGGCTTTGGCCAATAGCGTTAACTACATCGTAATATTCTTTTGCAAGCTCATAAGGTGGGTCGATTAAGACTAATCCTCTGCGCTCTTTTGGTGGAAGACTTGCTTTTAGTCGTGCAAAACCGTCTTCTTTATAAATAGACACTTGGCGATCACGATGAAACTCTTGCTCAAGCAGAGGGTGATCGGCAGGGTGAAGCTCGGTTAATACCATGCGATCTTGACGACGCAGGTGAGCACGACCAACGCGGGGTGAACCTGGGTAGTAACGCAATTCTTCACCGTCGTTTAATTCAGTGATGGCATTTAGGTAGCTTGTGATCTCTTCAGGAAGGTCAGTTTGCTCCCAAATGCGTGCGATACCTTGCTTGTATTCGCCTGTTTTTTCAGACCATTCATGCGTTAAATCGTAACGACCAACCCCTGAGTGGGTGTCGTGATAAACAAATGGCTTATCTTTTTGCGTTAATGAATTAAGGATAAGACTTTGAACAATGTGCTTAACCACATCGGCATGGTTGCCTGCATGAAAACTGTGACGATAACTTAGCATGGATGAACTCTCACTATTGGAATCACATGATTATACCCAAGTTTATCGCTCAATGTGTGTACTCTTGTACCAGCCATTGAAATTTTATCCATTAAGCACCATCTTTAAGGGATAAGCCGATCCTAAAAACGAAAAATAGAAAAGGAATGAATATGTCTAACCCGTTACTTACCTTTACTGATTTACCGCTGTTTTCTCAAATTAAGCCTGAGCATATTCAGCCTGCGGTAGAACAAGCCATTGCCGATTGTCGCGCAAAAATTGAAGAAGTATTAGCTTCTGATGCAGCTCCTACATGGGACAGCATTATTGTTCCTCTGGCTGAAACTGATGACCGTCTTAGTCGTATTTGGTCGCCAGTAAGTCATTTGAACTCAGTACAAAACAGTGAAGCACTGCGTGAAGCGTATGAAGCGTGTTTACCTGCGTTATCTGAGTACGGCACGTGGGTTGGTCAAAACAAAGGACTGTACGAGGCGTATAAATCGATTAAAGAGAGCGAGTCGTTTGCAACCCTGTCTCAAGCTCAGAAAAAAACAATCGTGGATGAGCTGCGTGATTTTGAATTATCAGGCATTGGATTACCTGCAGATCAACAAAAGCGCTACGGTGACATCAGCAAGCGTACCTCAGAATTAAGCTCAAACTTCAGCAATAACGTGCTTGATGCAACCATGGGGTGGTCAAAACACATTACTGATGAAGCGGAATTATCAGGGTTACCAGAATCAGCAATGGCAGCCGCAAAAGCCGCGGCAGAAGCGAAAGAATTAGACGGTTGGTTACTGACACTAGAAATGCCATCGTACATTCCAATCATGACTTATGCTGATAATAAACCACTGCGTCGTGAAATTTACGAAGCGTTCGTGACTCGTGCATCGGATCGCGGTCCAAACGCCGGTAAGTGGGATAACACAGATTTAATCTCTGAAGAGCTGCAACTTCGTCATGAAGTCTCGCGTCTATTAGGTTTTGCTTCTTACAGTGAAAAGTCACTAGCAACCAAAATGGCGGAAAGCCCAACGCAAGTACTGGGTTTCTTAAATGACTTAGCTGCGAAAGCAAAACCACAAGGTGAGCGTGAAGTTGAAGAGTTAAAAGCTTTTGTAAAAGAAGAGTTTGATATTGATGAGTTAGATCTGTGGGATGTGACTTATTACTCTGAAAAACTAAAACAAAAGCTGTACCAAATCTCTGATGAAGAACTACGTCCTTACTTCCCTGAATCAAAAGCCGTGTCAGGTCTATTTGAAGTATTGAACCGTGTATTTGGTATGACGGTAGTTGAGCGTGAGGGTGTTGATGTATGGCATGAGTCAGTGCGTTTCTTCGATATCTTTGATTCTACCAATACCTTACGCGGTAGTTTTTACTTAGATTTATACGCACGTGAGCACAAACGTGGTGGCGCATGGATGGACGAGTGTCGTGTGCGTCGTATTACTGAAAATGGTGAACTGCAAACGCCAGTGGCGTACTTAACCTGTAACTTCAGTAAGCCTGTTGGTGGTAAACCAGCGCTGTTTACTCATGATGAAGTCGTGACGTTATTCCACGAATTTGGTCACGGTATTCACCACATGCTAACGCAAATTGATGTGGCGTCAGTGTCTGGTATCAATGGCGTGCCTTGGGATGCGGTTGAATTGCCAAGTCAGTTCTTAGAAAACTGGTGTTATGAAGAAGAAGCATTGGCGTTTATTTCTGGTCACTATGAGACGGGTGAGCCGCTACCAAAAGAGATGCTAGATAAAATGCTTGCGGCGAAAAACTTCCAATCAGCGATGTTTATTTTGCGTCAGCTAGAGTTCGGCATGTTCGATTTCACGCTGCACACAAATTACGATCCTGATTTAGGTGCAAAAGTATTAGAAACGCTGGCTGAAGTAAAAGCGAAAGTCGCGGTATTACCAAGTGTTGAGTGGAACCGTTTTTCTCACAGCTTTAGCCATATCTTTGCAGGTGGTTACGGTGCGGGTTATTACAGCTACCTATGGGCAGAAGTATTATCAGCGGATGCGTTCTCTCGTTTTGAAGAAGAGGGTATTTTCAATACAGAAACAGGCCAAAGTTTCTTGAATAATATTCTTGAGATGGGTGGTAGTGAAGAGCCTATGGAATTATTCAAACGCTTCCGTGGCCGTGAGCCACAAGTGGATGCGATGCTGCGTCATGCGGGTATTGGAGCTTAAGGGATAAGACGCAGCAAGCTGCTTGAGGGCGGCTTCGCCTTGAGACGAGCAAAGCTCTGGAGAAGGGCTTTACTCTCAAGGGCGAAGCCCGTCTTTAGAAAATTTATTTTCTTCTTTAGCCGCAGGCGTCTTGATTAAGCCCACTCAATATCTTCGTCTGCGTGCTTCTGACACTCTTCTTTTACCATCTCGATAAATTCCATGCCCGTCTTAGAACATGTCCATTTCTCATCGGTATAAGCAAAATGGAAGCCGCCAGATTTTGACGCTAACCAGATCTCGTGCATTGGTTCTTGTTTGTTAATTACGATTTGGCTGCGGTTTTCAAACTCTAGTGTTAATACGTTTCCAGTGATAACTGGTTCAATATCAGCACCAGAATCATCGATCATATCTTCGATTAATTGCAGTTTTTCATCGACTAGTTCGTGAAATTCAGTGTTATTCATCTTGTTTATCCTATTGCTTTTCTTGGCTGTGGTGCGATTATAGAGAGCATAACCAGATATTAACACTAATGGTAAAATCTTATGCAAAAAAGAGTGATGGCGTTAATGCTATTGAGTGCCTTAACACTGGCTGGCTGTGGTCAAACAGGGGCGTTATACATGCCAGCAGATGAAGCACCAAAAACAGAAGTAGCAGAATAATTTATTTGTAGTCAGTGTATTTGAATAATCACTGGCTAATAAACACTGAACTAGACAAGGAAGATGACATTGGATTATTTCAATTATAAGGATGATGGACAACTTTGGGCTGAAGAGTTACCCGTTGCACAATTAGCAGAACAGTATGGCACGCCATTGTATGTGTATTCTCGCGCGACATTAGAGCGTCATTGGAATGCATTTGATAGCTCTGTCGGTGAGCAACCTCACCTTGTGTGCTATGCGGTTAAAGCAAACTCAAATATTGGTGTGTTGAATGCACTTGCCCGTCTAGGCTCAGGTTTTGATATTGTGTCTCAAGGTGAGCTTGAGCGCGTTGTGGCAGCCGGTGGTGACCCAAAAAAAGTCGTTTTCTCTGGTGTAGGTAAAACGGCTGACGAAATGCGTCGTGCGTTAGAACTTAATATTAAATGTTTTAATGTGGAATCAGAACCAGAGCTTGAGCGCTTAAATGCCGTTGCTACTGAAATGGGGGTTATAGCGCCGATTTCATTACGTATTAATCCCGATGTGGATGCAAAAACACACCCGTATATCTCAACAGGTTTGCGTGATAATAAATTTGGTATCGCCTTTGATCGCGCACCTGAAGTATACAAATTTGCACAAACTTTATCGAACCTAGATATCCAAGGTATTGATTGCCATATTGGTTCTCAGCTGACTGACATTGCCCCATTTATCGACGCAACCGATCGTCTACTTACCTTAATTGATGATTTAAAAGCGCAAGGTGTCAATATTCGCCATCTTGATGTGGGTGGTGGTTTAGGTGTGGTTTATCGTGATGAATTACCGCCACAACCATCAGAGTACGCAACCGCATTATTAAGTCGCTTAGCGGGTCGTGAAGATCTTGAGCTGATTTTTGAACCGGGTCGTGCCATTGCTGCAAATGCCGGTATTTTAGTGACTAAAGTTGAGTTCCTAAAACACACAGAACATAAAAACTTTGCCATCATTGATGCGGCAATGAATGACTTAATGCGTCCTGCATTATATCAAGCGTGGCAAGATATTGTGCCGGTAACGCCTCGTGAAGGTGAAGCGCAAAGCTATGATTTAGTTGGCCCTATTTGCGAAACCGGTGATTTCTTAGGTAAAGATCGTGACTTAGTTCTCGAAGCAGATGACTTACTTGCCGTTCGTTCGTCTGGAGCCTATGGTTTTGTGATGTCATCAAACTATAATACGCGTACGCGAGCAGCAGAAATTATGGTGGATGGCGAGCAAGTGCATCTTGTTCGTAAAAGAGAAGAGTTAAACTCACTCTGGGAGCTAGAATCCATCTTACCGAATTAACTTAGATTTAAAGAGCAGGGAACCTAAGGCGACTTGCTCTTTTGCTATTCAACCTAAAAGAAAAAATAAGAAGAACAACTATGCACTTTCATTTTTCTAAAATGCACGGGCTAGGCAATGACTTTATGGTTGTTGATTGCTTAACTCAAAATATTTTCTTTTCGCCAGATCTGATCCGTCGCTTAGCCGACCGTAACCGTGGTATCGGTTTTGATCAGCTCTTGGTGGTTGAAGCCCCTTATGATCCAGAAACTGATTTCCATTATCGAATTTTTAACGCGGATGGCACTGAAGTAGAACAGTGTGGCAATGGTGCGCGTTGTTTTGCTCGTTTTGTACGAATGAAAGGCTTAACCAATAAAATCAGTATTTCGGTCAGTACCAAAAAAGGCAAGATGACCTTAAAAGTGGAAGATGATGATCAAATAACGGTAAACATGGGTGAACCAGTATTTGAGCCAAATAAAATTCCATTTAAAGCGACTCAAGCTGAGAAAACCTATTTATTACGAGCAGACGATAAAACACTTTTCTGTGGAGCAGTAAGCATGGGTAATCCACACTGTGTGACGGTCGTGGATGATGTTGATAATTATGACGTTGATAAATACGGACCATTAGTTGAAGGTCATGATCGCTTCCCTGAGCGTGTGAATGCAGGCTTTATGGAAATCGTGTCACCTAATGAAGTGAAATTACGAGTTTATGAGCGCGGTGCTGGTGAAACTCAAGCGTGTGGAAGTGGTGCGTGTGGCGCGGTTGCTATTGGTATCATGCAAGAATTATTAGCTGAAGAGGTTAACGTCTCTCTGCCCGGTGGTGATTTGCAGATCTCATGGAAAGGCCCAGGTTACCCGTTGTTTATGACAGGCCCTGCAACACATGTTTATGATGGCCAATTATCAATATGAATAAAGTGACATCAATAGAGCCGCAACCAACACAAATAACGGAAGATGTTGTGGCTCAATTTTTAATGGACCACCCTGATTTTTTTCAGCAGTATCCAGAGTTACTTGGACGAATTAAAGTCGATACGCCTGAGCGTGGCGTGGTGTCTTTAGTTGAAGTTCAAGTCAGTAAATTGCGTGATCGCATTGGTGATTTAGAAGAAGAAATCACTCAACTGATGTCATTGGCTGCAAAAAACGATCGTCTATTTCATGATTTTGCCAATGTACAAAAACAATTACTGATGTGCGAAGATTTTTCTCAAGCAGCGAAAGTGATTGAGCAAAAGGCACTATCTCTTAATTTAACCGCACACATAAAAATCATTGGGCATTCTCATCCTAAATACCATATCGAGAAAATGGCACTCGATAATTTTAGTAAAAAGTTTTTGAATGGACACTCTGCGTATTTAGGGCGTTTACGCCAAGCAGAGCGTGATAAGTTATTGGCTTATGGTGGGCTTAATCATTCAAGTACCGAACTTGGTTCATTTGCTGTTCTTCCATTAGGACAATCGACGCCAATGGGGATTATTGCGTTTGCTAGCCATGATGGCGGTCACTTTGAACCAAATATGGACACGTTGTTTTTAGAGCAGCTGGTTAGTGTGTTTCATTATTTATTAACGCAATGGTCGAAATCTTCTCATGAGTGATGTATTACCTGCTCAATACTCCAAACACCTTGATGCCTTCTATGAGTTCTTACGTAACGAAAAAGGCCTAAGTATTTACACCCAACGCAGCTATAAACGCCAACTCACCACGATTGCCGAGCAATTGATTGAGCTGGGCGTTGAATCTTGGCAAGAGGTTGATGCGGGCTGGGTGCGTCAAATTACCAGTAAAGGCATGCGTGAGGGGCTAAAAGCGAGTAGCTTATCAACGCGTTTATCTTCACTACGCAGTTTTTTTGATTTTTTGGTATTACGTAATGTATTAACCGCTAACCCTGCGAAAGGCGTGTCAGCACCTCGTAAGTCACGCCCATTACCAAAAAATATCGATGTTGATGAAATGGGGCAATTACTCGAAGTAAACGAAGATGACCCATTATCGATTCGAGATCGTGCCATGATGGAATTGATGTATGGTGCCGGTTTACGTTTGGCTGAATTAGTGGGTATTGATGTTCGTGACATTCAATTACGCCAAGGTGAATTGCGAGTGATTGGTAAAGGGAATAAAGAACGTAAAGTTCCTTTTTCGGGTCAAGCGAAAGAGTGGTTAGGGCATTGGTTGCAAGTTCGAAATCAACTCGCTAAACCAGAAGAAACCGGATTATTTGTTTCTAAATTGGGTGTTCGTATTTCGCATCGAAATGTGCAAAAGCGAATGGCTGAGTGGGGAATGAAACAAGGAGTCAATAGTCATATTAGTCCGCATAAATTACGTCACTCATTTGCGACACATATGCTGGAGTCGAGTGGTAATTTACGTGCTGTTCAAGAATTACTTGGGCATGAAAATATTTCTACTACGCAAATTTATACCCATTTAGATTTTCAACATCTTGCTCAAGCGTACGACCAAGCGCATCCAAGAGCAAAGAAAAAATAAATAATAAATAATAGTTAACTACTTGGCCTATGATAGGCCAAGTAACCTGTAAGCTTATTTTAGTAGTAGATTTTCTAAGTAATGAGCAACCGCTTCATCTGCAGATGAGCCAATAACTTCATTATTTGGTAGGGCTTTTTTTACTTTTTCATGCGATGTTCCCATCACAATCCCTTTGCCTGCCATGCTTAACATTTCGTAATCGTTCATGCCATCACCAAAAGCGATGCAGTTCTCTAACGTTTTACCAAGTAACTTAGCAACCGCTTCTAATGCGGCACCTTTAGATACTTCAGCGGCCATTACTTCTAAACACCAAGGCGTAGAAAAAGCCACCATTAGCTCATCACCAAATTGTGCTTTTAGCTTGGTCTCATATTCTACCAAGTAGTCATGCTCTGGCATGGTTACAAAGATTTTTGCGATATTCTCAACAGGGGGGTTATTTGCATCAAATAAGGTGTAAGTGAATCCATTATCATGAAAATCTTTTAGGCTTTCGTCTTCTTTATGCATAAACCATTTATCGTCTGAGTACATATGAATAGATAAAGATTCATCGTCTTTTAATAGATTTAGTACTTGTGGGATAAAAGCTTCAGGAAGATTTTTACTGTAAATAAGATTGTCATCGGCATCATGAACACGAGCGCCGTTAGAAGTGATCATATAAGCCGGGATGCCGACATCTTTACGAATATTACCGACATCAATGTGATGACGGCCCGTTGCAAAAATAAAAGTAAGGTCTTGTTGGTGCAGTTTATTTAGTGTTTTTTTAGTAAAGTCTGCAATTTTATGCTCAGGTGTAAGTAGTGTGCCGTCAAGATCAGATGCAACGATAGTAATCATAAAGCCTCAGGAATAAAGAATAGATTCAAAAATAACTGAGTTCAGTTTACGTCACTTTATAAAGAAAAAAGAGGGTAAAGATAATAATATTGCTTTTCCTCTTTTTACTTTAGCTAGGCATCACACTTCTAATGGCGATCTATGTTGCTGAAAGAAGTCGAGAATATTTGAGAGCGCTTGATTTCGGCAAACATCAGATTCAAAAAGCAGTTCGTGTTTTGCATTTTTAATGGTGATTAATTGGCAATCGGGGGCATTTTTTTGAAAAGTAGTATGCGCATTATTATCCACAATACGGTCGTTTTCTCCTTGAAGTAACAACACAGGGACAGAGCAAGAAGCGGCTTGTTCTACGCAGAGTTTTGAGCCTTTTAAACTTTGATTTACCCAGTGATTACTTGGTCCACCTATCTGAAGTTCGGGTTTTAGATCGTATAACTCACGGAACCATTGATAGCGAATTTCACAGGTGGTTAATGTGTTATCTAAAAAGGGTTTTGCATGGTAGGGAGCTTGCCCTAAAGCATAAGAGGGTTGTGAGGCCCAGCGACTTAAATAACGACTTATAGGACCCGCAATGGGTTTTAACCAAGGTTGAATATGAATACCGTGCATTGGTGCGCTTAATGCTACTGCGGAATATGGGTGTGAATGAGTTTCCACATATTGAGTTACAATTGCGCCGCCCATAGAGTGGCCAAGTAAATAGCAATCTTGGTAATCTTCAGGCGCAATTAAGTGCTGAGTCATGCTGTTTAGATCAAGAATGTAATCATTAAACTCTTCAATATGACCGATATCGCGATTGGTAGTCAGTCGATCAGAAAGTCCCTGCCCACGGTGATCAAAAGAATAAATATCATAACCTTGACAAAATAGGTCATAAAACAGTTCTTGGTATTTATAAACACTTTCAATACGACCATTAACCACCATGATGGCTTTACGGTTCGCAGGGCTAGTAAAACTCACCCAATGCAGTTGCGTTTCTTTTTCGCCTTGATAAAAGCCGTGCTGACGCCTTTCCCAAAATGGTGTGACGTGCTTTTGCATTGCTTCAAGATAATGTGATTCTTGAGTAAAGGCGATTTTGTTCATTGGGCTCACAACATGACAGTAAATAAGTGGGTTGATATTATTATATACTAAGTTCTCTTGAGGAGGAGAAATGAGCACCTTACCCTTCTATTATTATTTAAGAAAAAGAGTGAATTTTCTTATTCGCTACCTTCTTATTTATTTTATCTTGTCATAATCACATATTCTGTCTATTTCTTGGGTGTTAATTAACCAAATGTATGTTTTTTCTTATGCTATTGGATTATCATGCGTATAAATAAACTTGCCATTTGTCGTTCTTTTTCTTAAGAATATGATGATTGTGCCGATAATAATCTTTATGACATTTGTACTTGTAATAGGATATTGCTTTTAAGTTATGTATGCATACGTTGCCCGACAACCGATCCTGAGTCGGAAGAAACAAACGATAGGCTACGAACTACTTTTCCGTGACGGTGAAAGTAATGCGTTTCCTAATATAGAAGCAAATCAAGCAACGAGTCGGCTACTAGTTGAAAACTTTATGTCGACAGGTTGTAACCCTGCGCTAGAATCTCCTCGTAGTTTTATAAATTTCCCCCAAGAGTCATTAATATCTTTGGTTCCGACGGCATTTCCTAAGCGAAAAATTGTTGTCGAAGTATTAGAAACCTGCATTCCTAATGATGAGCTATTTAGTGCGATTAAGCATTTGCATCGAATGGGTTATATTATTGCGTTAGATGACTTTAGTTTGGATGCCGTTTGGGATCGATTTTTACCCTATTCACACATCGTTAAGTTAGACATTATGCAATTAGGCATTGATGTGGCGTGTGAATACGTTAAACAACGTAAGCAGCAGGGATGCAAGCAACATTATTTAGCAGAAAAAGTTGAGACTAATGATGAGTTTCAACAGGTATTTGACGCCGGCTTCCATTTTTATCAGGGTTACTTTTTTAGTAAACCGGAGATCATAAAAAACCGCGTTGTAAAACCAGAAGAACTTCTTACGATGCAGCTATATCAAGAAGTGTGTCGTGAAGAAGTGGATTTTTCTCGAATAGAGCAGTTGATCGCGCAAGACGTCTCTTTATCTTATCAGTTATTGAAGTTTGTAAATACAGCATCAGTACGACTTGAAAACCCCATTTCATCATTTAAACAAGCATTAGTTTATCTTGGCGAAGAGCAAATAAAAATGTTTGTAACCTTGATTGCGACGGCGCATGCAGCGATCAATAAACCCAAGGAATTGTATAAACAATCTTTAGTGAAAGGGCGTTTTTGTGAGTTGATGATTTGCCGTATTCAAAATGGCACTCCAGGACAGCAAGCATTTATTGTTGGATTATTCTCTCTACTTGATGCCTTGCTCGATCGTAAGATTGATGATGTTTTAGAGCAGCTATCATTAGCTCGAGAAATAGAACAAGCTATCTTGCTCAGAGAAGGCTTATTGGGTTCTATGCTAGAGCTGTATGAAGGTATTGATAAAGGAGATTGGAAAAGTATTGATCAAACCAGTCGACTGCTTGGGTTCTCTCCAAAAACCGTAGAGAAAACATATCAAGATGCAGAGAAGTGGTATCAAATGATCTCATGTCAATCTAACTAGCAAGAATGATCAAATACTTATGTAGATTGGTATAAAACCTAAATTAGAATAAAAGCCCCATTAAGTGTATCGCTTACTATCGTAAGGTCAGCATTTGGTGGGGCTTTTTATTGTCAGAAGTACAGATTGTGATTACTGACAATAGTTGATGATATGGACTTCTTCAGAGAACAGTTTTTGTTTTATTTGGTGACATTCCTGAGTAATCGAAGTGATGGCTTCGCCTTGTTCTGGGTTAACCAAGTCGTAATCACCTTCAATATTGTAATTAAAGCCTTCTCCAATAATTGTGATAGGTTCAATAGATATACGACCACGGTTGGCGGTTACTGTTATTGGGTCAACGTGTATTGGGTATTGCGCGATAGCTTCTTTTTTCTTAGAACTATCAGTTGTTATTGTTGATGTGTCAGGGCGTTCGTTATCTGGAACCAATCCCAATTTATATTGCCACAGTTCTTGAGCTGTTTTAGTGGTAGTCATGTCTCTTGGAGTCATGTTTAGTTCACCATTAAAGCTATAGTTAAAGCTGTCTTGATTTACTGCTAATCCATTACCGTTAAAAGTAAACTCAGTAATACCATCAATAGGGATAGGGTTTGGAAAGAAACGGCTTAGGTAGCTGATAGGCAATCCATCACCATAGGCCTCAAACAGCCAAGGTTGGCTATCCTGAGTTAAGTGAATGCTGCCATTAAAACCAACAAGCCCTTCAGATAAAGGTAGCAGTGCTCGCTCTACTGTCCACAAACCATCTTCGGTTTTCATTTCTACTAATAATTGTTGGCTTAATAGATAATTAAAACTCGCATTAGAGGCGCTCATCGAAAGTGTGCCATCCCATAATCCCCATTGCTCTAAGCGCAGTAAATCGAGATCATGGCCTTCCATATTTACCCCTGATAATTGATATGGGTACTGGTCATTCAATTGAATTAATTGAGTATTATTAACGTCTAGCTTGGCTATTTTCACTTGCTCTAATTGATTTACGTATTGAGTTAACACACTCGCTTCTTCATTAGTTATGGCCCATTTGACTTGGTCAATACTCAACGAATTTAAATTTATGCTTGTTGGTGATAGTTTGCCAGTAAGTTGAATGTGACCATCAAAAATTTCGAATGAAAGCGTCGATATATCGGCTTTTTGACCATTAAGCGTTAAGCTAAAAATGGGGTTATTAATAGTATGTTCATTCCAGACCAAATTGTCGGCATTAAACGATATATTTGCGTTATTTTGCTGCCATAAATGGTAAGGAAGCAGTACGTTTTCAGCAGATAAACTTAAGTTATTAACCACAAATTGTGGTAGTTCAATATTGATATCTAACAGATCAATACGTTCAAATTGATAAGTGAAATTGTGTTGAGATAGCCATTCGATTGGCTTGTTAATAATGTCCGCATTACTTGATTCTAAATTAAATTTACGCAATGTGAATTGTGGAATAACCCATAATTTATTTTCTTTAAGCTCTGCTTGTGCGGTAATTGTACTGCCGCGCCAAGTAAGAGAAATACCATGAAGAGCGGTGTAGTGTTGAGTGTAATAGCCATCAACTAATACCTCATCTAGGGCTTCTCCCTGCCAATACAGTTGTTTGGCTGAGAATTGAAAATCCCCCTCAAAAGATAACGAATTTTCTTTTTGTATTGCCCAATTTTCTAATTGAATTTGAGCATCACGCAGCACTATGTCGTCATTGGCAAGATCTAAATTTGAAATACTAAATTGAGCAATAGAAATCCAATCGATACTTTGTGTATCAGGCAGTCCTTTTTGTAGACTAAGACCATCGACTTTGATGCTATCAAACGCTAATTTATTATTTTGAATTGGGTGCTGAGAGAGCCAAAAATCGACGGTTTGAATGTTTAATTCACTGTCTGTTTCAATAGCAACATCTGACAGAGTTAGGTGTAAAGGTGATTGGATTGAGTAATGAATATCTCCAAATGAGATTTTTTGATGCGTCAGTTTTTGCACCAATGGATTTAGCATTGGTTGTGCGTAAGGCGTATGTAAAAGGGATAAAAATGCGACCACAAGTAGCAGGCAAAAAGAGATAAGCCAACCAAGGCTTTTCAGTGTGGTATACATTGTTAACTCCAAAAGAAAAATAGGAACAGAAAGAGTGGAGTAAAAATCAGATGCAATCAAGTTATTGTGATGGTTTACTCAGAGGTAATCACTGTTTTGGGCTCTTGTTTGAACTGATTGCATAAAAAAGCCCTTCACAAGGGAAGGGCTTGACGTTATCGGTGGATAATCTTGCTTACTTAGTT
Organism: Aliivibrio sp. A6; assembly: GCF_028765505.1. Taxonomy (NCBI): domain Bacteria; kingdom Pseudomonadati; phylum Pseudomonadota; class Gammaproteobacteria; order Vibrionales; family Vibrionaceae; genus Aliivibrio; species Aliivibrio sp. A6. Next base: position 49,194 of record NZ_JARACR010000023.1, read on the forward strand.
AAGTTGAGGACCCGCTTTAACAAGTGCTTTTCCTTCGTCATTATCAGTGTATTGAGCGAAGTTTTTAATGAAGCGCTGGGCCAGATCTTCTGCTTTACTGTCCCATTGTAGTGGGTCAGTGTAAGTATCACGAGGATCTAGGATTGAAGTATCAACACCCGGTAGTGATGTTGGAACTTCTAAGTTAAAGACTGGGATATTTTTGGTTTCAGCGTGGTCAATAGAGCCATCTAAAATAGCATCAATAATTGCACGAGTATCTTGGATAGAGATACGCTTACCTGTGCCATTCCAACCCGTATTAACAATGTACGCTTCTGCGCCAACGGCTTCCATTCGTTTAACCAGTACTTCTGCATACTGTGTTGGGTGCAGTGTTAAGAACGCCGCGCCAAATGCTGCTGAGAACGTTGGTGTCGGCTCAGTAATACCACGTTCAGTGCCTGCTAACTTAGCAGTAAAACCTGAAAGGAAGTGGTACTTAGTTTGTTCTGGCGTTAGTTTTGCTACAGGAGGTAGAACACCAAATGCATCAGCCGTTAAGAAGATCACTTTATTTGCATGACCCGCTTTTGATACCGGCTTAACGATATTATCAATGTGATAAATAGGGTAAGAAACACGCGTATTTTCGGTTTTCGAACCGTCATCAAAATCAATCGTGCCATTACTACGAACAGTAACGTTTTCTAGTAGTGCATCACGGCGGATTGCGTTGTAGATATCAGGTTCAGCTTCTTTAGATAGGCGAATGGTTTTTGCGTAGCAACCCCCTTCAAAATTAAAAATACCATCATCATCCCAACCGTGCTCATCATCACCAATAAGCTGGCGTTTTGGATCGGTTGAGAGTGTGGTTTTTCCGGTTCCTGATAAACCGAAGAATACTGCTACATCGCCTTCTTCACCCACATTGGCAGAGCAGTGCATTGAAGCAATTCCTTTTAGCGGAAGAAGGTAGTTCATCATTGCGAACATGCCTTTTTTCATCTCACCGCCGTACCAAGTACCACCAATGATTTGCACTCGCTCTGTTAAGTTGAAGGCAATAAAGTTTTCTGAATTTAATCCGTGCTCTACGTAGTTAGGGTTAGTGGTTTTCGCACCGTTCATGACTACAAAATCGGGTTCAAATGTTGCAAGTTCTTCTTCTGTTGGTCGAATAAACATGTTTTTTACGAAGTGTGCTTGCCATGCTACCTCAGTAATAATACGAACACTTAATCGTGTATCTGGGTTAGCACCACAATAACCGTCGATAACAAACAGACGTTTACCAGAGAGTTGTTTTGTTACTAAGGATTTTAGATCATCCCAAACTGCAGGAGTGATGGCTTTATTGTCGTTTTTACCTTGATCTGACCACCATAATGTATCTTTGGTTGTCTCATCTTTTACGATGTATTTATCTTTTGGTGAACGACCAGTAAAAATACCAGTATCTACCGCAACTGAGCCGAGCTCTGTCATTACTCCACGCTCATAACCTTCTAAATCTGGGCGTGTTTCTTCTTCAAACAATTGTTCATAACTAGGGTTACGGAGTACTTCAGTAACATCAGTTAAGCCATGTTGAGTAAGATCAAGTTGTGCAGCCTTTTTGTGTTCCATAACAGTCATAGGTGCTCCTTAGAGGAATTTTTTGTAGGGACTTTTAATTTATTTGTAATTATTTGTGTTCTGCTAAGCATGCTAACAATGCGGTAAATTGAAAACAGGGAGATGAATCATAAAATAACCATAAAGTAGTAGTGGTTGTTTTATCGCCATCACAAAATAGCAATAGTCCTATTCTACTCTTAATGAAATCGTTTGCGCCAGATGTAATTGATTATTATTTAAGCAAAATTAAGTGTGGATAAGTGGAATAAAAAGTGTGGTTTATATCAAATTTAGTTATAAAAAAGCCAACCTAGCGGCTGGCTTTGAGACAAAATAAGAGACTTATTCTATGCGGTAAATTAATGAACGGTGTCATTACCTTTTGTTGCTTGTTCAAAAAGATTGGCAACATCAATACTGTCAAAATCGTAGCTTGTGCCACAGTAATCACAATGAAGAGAGATTTTCCCTTCAGTTTTGATGATGTCATCAACTTCTGCTTTTTCAATAGTGATGATTGCACCGCCACTGCGTTCGCGCGAACAACCACAGAAAAATTCAACCTGTTGAGGTTCAAACAGTTGTACTTTATCTTGGTTGTATAAACGATACAGAACTTCTTCGCCTTCTAAGCCAAACAGCTCTTCGTTTTTAATGGTGTCAGTTAATTGCTCTAGGTGCTCGAAGTCATCAGCAGAGCCAGTGCCATCAGGCATGACTTGTAGAAGCATACCAGCAGCATGAGGTTTACCTTCAAATTCACCAAGACGAAGCCATAAGCGCGTTTTTAGTTGCTCTGAACGCTCAAAGTAACCTTCAAAACACTGTGCTAAGTTTTCACCTTCTAGTGCAACAACACCTTGATAACGCTCACCATCTTTTGGTGTTATAGTGATAACTAGATAACCTTTACCCATTAGTTGATGCAAGGTTGCGTCTTCTGCAATATCGCCATTAAAACGAGCAACACCACGTACTTTCTGGTTGTTATCGCCATTGATAACCGCTAGGGATACTGGACCGTCACCTTGTAATTGAAGGGTAATTGAACCTTCAAATTTTAGCGTTGCAGTTAATAAAGTCGTTGCAACCAATAGCTCACCCAATAAGTTTTGAACTGGCTTAGGGTATTCCTTGCTAGAAATGATTTGTTGGTAAGCATCATCTAGTTGAACTAATTCACCACGAACAGATAAATCTTCAAATAGGTAACGATGCAGTGTGTTATTTGCCATGAAATACTCCAGCAATTGTATTAAGGGTTGTCATTACGCACAGTATAGCGGTTATTGTTGCTTGAATCTCATGATATCACGTCGCTGTTTTTTATCTGGACGCTTATCAGGGTGTGGGCTGCCAAGTGAATTAAGTTTGCGTAGTTTTGCATTCTCTTCACGCTGCTTGATGCTGATTGGAGTTTCTTTATAAAGAGTTTGTGCAACAGGTGCGCCACGACGCTGATCAGATACTATCTCTATGATCACGGTGATCTCTTCGTTGTTGCCTTGGCGAAGCTTTATTTCAGCGCCCACTTCAACCAATTTACTTGGCTTAGAGCGTTGACCGTTATATTGAACTTTTCCGCCATCAACCATGTTGCGAGCAATGGAACGGGTTTTATAAAAACGAGCTGCCCAGAGCCACTTATCGAGTCTGATGCCATCGCTAGTATTGGATTTGGAACTCATTATGTATACCTAATGTCTTACTTCTCTGCTTATTTAATGGTGTCTGGAATTTTTTTTTCAATCTTTTGAGCAGAATTAATAAAAATTCATTACCAACTAGAGTCATTAATGAGAAATAATGCTTTAATATGAGTTCTTTTCTCTGAATTACGTGATATGCCTGCGAGTAATGTAAGAAAACGGCATTATTTACAGCAATAATGCCGTGTTAATTTATAATTTTTAAAGACTTAAAACAGTTAATAGCCCTTAAAGTAAAAGGAAGATCTGGCCCTAATGATAGCTAATATGAAAATCGAAAAAATTTCTCAATATTGGTCAATATATCAATCTGCGATTTCAAAAGGGGTAACGGTTGTTTTAGTTGCGTGTTTTGCGTGGATTTGTGGCTCTCTTTTTTGGGCGATGCTCGTACCGCAAACGTCGGTTCCTCAATGGCAACCAAAGGCGGTAGTCATCACTAATAAGCAAAACAACAATGAAGGTGATTCGTTATCTGATTTATTAAATAGCCAAGTATTTGGTCACTTTAATACTGAGAAAAAAGTAGAGCAACCAAAGATAGTAGAAGTAAAGAATGCCCCAAAAACACGATTAAATTTAACCTTATCGGGTATTGTTGCTAGCTCTGACCCATCACTGAGTCTTGCGGTTATCGCTAACCGAGGAAAACAGAATACTTATGGTATCGATGAGACCATTGATGGAACGCGAGCAACCGTAAAAGCGATTAGCGTAGATCGCATTATTATTTCCAATAATGGCCGTGATGAAACGTTAATGTTGGAAGGGGTAAAATACACCAAGATATCAACAGAAAGAAATGCGACGGGTAGTTCTGGTACGGTGTTAGGAAATAATCGCCAAAATTCAAATCAAGACGAACTGGATAAGATCCGTCAAGAGATGGCTAAAAATCCACAATCAGTATTGAAATACATTCGCCTTTCTCAAGTTTCTAATAATGGGAAAATTACGGGTTATCGAGTGAATCCGGGTAAAGACCGTAAATTATTTGATTCTGTTGGCTTAAAGCCTGGAGATATCGCTACCAGTTTAAATGGGATTGATTTAACCGATCCTGCCGCAATGAGTTCATTGTGGAAAAATATGTCAGAAATGACAGAGCTTAATTTAACCGTCCAACGAGATGGACAATTACATGACATTTTTATCGGTTTATAACGGCAGATAGAAAAATGACTAAGGGTATGTTGTGAAAAAGTGGATAGGTAAGGGAGCCTTATTGCTTGCGGGTAGCATGATGTGGACATCAGCACTGGCAAATGACTTTAGCGCGAGCTTTAAAGGTACGGACATTCAAGAGTTCATCAATATTGTCGGTCGAAACTTAGAAAAGACGATTATTGTTGACCCATCTGTTCGTGGCAAAGTGGATGTGCGTAGTTATGATTTATTAAATGAAGAGCAATATTATCAGTTCTTTTTAAGTGTACTTGAAGTTTATGGATATGCGGTTGTTGAAATGGACAACGGTATTTTAAAAGTCATCAAAGATAAAGATGCAAAAACTTCAGCCGTTCCGGTATTGGGAGCAAAAGATAACATCACTGGCGATGCGGTAATTACTCGAGTTATTGCGGTTCGTAATGTATCGGTACGTGAATTATCTCCTCTACTACGTCAACTTAATGATAATGCTGGCGCGGGTAACGTTGTGCACTATGATCCTGCAAATATCATTATGATCACCGGTCGTGCAGCGGTGGTAAATCGTTTGGCTGAAATCATCGAGCGTGTTGATCAGGCGGGTGATAAAGAAGTTGAAGTGGTTGATTTAAAAAATGCTTCGGCAGCGGAAATGGTACGAATTGTTGATGCGTTAAATAAAACCACCGACGCCAAAAACACCCCTGCTTTTTTACAGCCTAAATTGGTTGCAGACGAACGCACTAACTCAATTTTAATCTCGGGTGATCCTAAAGTACGTCAACGTCTTAAAAAACTGATTAAACAACTTGATGTTGAAATGGCAACCAAGGGTAATAACCAAGTTGTTTACTTACGTTATGCCAAAGCAGAAGACTTGGTCGATGTACTTAAAGGGGTGTCGGATAACTTAACTGCTGGCAATGGCTCAAGCTCGAAAGGAAGCTCTTCGAATAACCGCAGTGATGTGATGATTTCAGCACATACAGATACCAATGCTTTAGTCATTACTGCGCCGCCTGATGTAATGCGAGCGATGCAAGACGTCATTGCTCAGTTGGATATTCGTCGTGCACAAGTATTGATTGAAGCTTTGATTGTTGAATTAGCTGAAGGTGATGGCGTTAATTTAGGCGTGCAGTGGGGTAACCTGGAAACGGGTGCAATGATCCAATACAGTAACACAGGTGCCTCAATCGGTGCCACTATGGTTGGTTTGGAAGAAGCGAAAGGCTCTACAACGACTGAAAAAATTTATGATTCAGCAGGTAAGCAAACCGGGTACAAAGATATTACAGAAGAGGGTGACTATACTGCACTTGCTTCGGCGTTAGGCGGTGTTCAAGGTGCTGCTGTTAGTATCATGATGGGTGATTGGGCTGCATTAGTAACGGCGGTATCTACTGATTCAAACTCGAATATTCTGTCATCACCGAGCATTACCGTAATGGATAATGGGGAAGCATCATTTATTGTTGGTGAAGAAGTACCGGTATTAACGGGCTCAACGTCAGGTTCTAATAATGACAATCCATTCCAAACGGTTGATCGTAAAGAAGTCGGTATCAAGCTTAAAGTGGTTCCACAGATCAATGAAGGTGATTCGGTTCGTTTAGATATAGAGCAAGAAGTGTCTAACGTATTGGGCGCTAATGGTGCGGTGGATGTGCGTTTTGCTAAACGTCAGCTAAATACCTCGGTAATGGTACAAGATGGCCAAATGTTGGTGTTAGGTGGCTTGATTGATGAACGTGCACTTGAGAGTGAATCAAAAGTTCCGTTTTTAGGGGATATCCCTATTTTAGGTTACTTATTCAAATCAACCAGTACGCAAGTTGAGAAGAAAAATCTAATGGTATTCATCAAGCCGACCATTATTCGTGATGGTATGACAGCGGATGGCATTACTCAGCGTAAATATAACTACATTCGAGCAGAGCAACTGTATAACGCAGATAAAGGCTTGAAGCTGATGGATGATGCACATATTCCAGTGCTGCCTAAATTTGGTAAAGACATTAATCATCCAGCAGAGATTCAAGCGTTTTACGAGCAGTTTAGTGAAGATAAGGAAAAATAATGGCGGATACCTTATTTCCAGATCTTCCTGTCATTCTGCGTTTGCCTTTTTCTTTTGCAAAAAGGCATTCAGTCGTTATTGAAGCAGGCTCCGAGGGTTGGGTGCTGTATTATGCTGTTACTCCTTCGCCAATGGTGTTGTGTGAAATTCGTCGAGTGTGTAAATCAGGTTTTTCGTTAATCCAATTAACCAAAGAAGCCTTTGATACTAAAGTAACTCAAGTGTACCAACGTAATTCATCAGAGGCGCAACAACTGATGGAAGATATTGGTGCCGATAATGACGACTTCTTCTCACTGGCTGAAGAGTTGCCCGATAATGATGATTTATTGGAATCAGAAGACGATGCACCCATCATTAAATTGATCAACGCCATGCTAGGCGAGGCGATCAAAGAGGGCGCATCTGATATTCATATAGAGACCTTTGAAAAAGTGCTGTCGATCCGTTTTCGTGTCGATGGCGTTTTGCGCGATGTATTGAGTCCAAGCCGTAAGTTGGCACCACTGTTAGTTTCGCGTGTAAAAGTAATGTCGAAGCTTGATATCGCAGAGAAGCGTGTTCCGCAAGATGGTCGTATTTCACTGCGCATTGGTGGCCGAGCCGTTGATGTTCGTGTCTCTACGATGCCGTCTTCTCATGGTGAGCGTGTGGTAATGCGTTTATTAGATAAAAATGCGACTCGTTTGGACTTAAACAGCTTAGGTATGTCGGCTGAGAACCATAAAAACTTCCAGCACATCATCAAACGTCCTCACGGCATTATTTTGGTTACTGGCCCAACGGGTTCAGGTAAATCAACCACGCTGTATGCCGGTTTAGGTGAATTAGACAGTTCTCAATCAAATATTTTAACCGTAGAAGATCCAATCGAATTTGATATCGATGGCATTGGGCAAACTCAAGTTAACCCAAAAGTAGACATGACGTTTGCGCGTGGGTTACGTGCCATTTTACGTCAAGATCCTGATGTGGTTATGATAGGTGAGATCCGTGATCTAGAAACCGCAGAAATCGCCGTTCAAGCGTCACTTACTGGTCACTTAGTGATGTCGACGCTTCACACCAATACAGCGGTGGGGGCGATAACACGTTTACGTGATATGGGTATAGAGCCTTTCCTAATTTCATCATCTTTACTTGGTGTACTGGCTCAGCGTCTGGTTCGTACTTTATGTAAGGAGTGTAAAACACCATATCAAGCCGATGACGAGCAGAAAAAATGCTTTAATTTATCCGCTTCGGATAGCTTAGTTCTTTATAAGCCAAATGGTTGTGATCACTGTAATGGTAAAGGATACCGTGGCCGAACAGGTATTCATGAATTACTGGTTGTGAATGAAAAAGTTCAAGAGTTGATCCACAAAGAAGCGGGCGAACAAGAAATTGAAAAAGAAGTTCGTAAGAACACTCGTGGTATTCAGCAAGATGGTTTATTAAAAGTACAGCAAGGGATCACAACACTGGAAGAGGTGATGCGAGTCACTCGGGAAGGATAAATGGCAGCCTTTGAATACAAAGCACTAGAGAAAACAGGTAAGCAAAAAAAAGGCGTCATGGAAGGCGATAATGCTCGCCAAGTTCGCCAACGGTTAAAAGAGCAAGGTCTTATTCCGGTTGAAGTGATTGAAACCAAATCAAAACAACAGAAAAGCGCTTCTCAAGGATTAAGTTTTAAGCGCGGAATTAGTGTGAATGATTTATCGCTAATTACCCGTCAATTAGCCACTTTAGTTCAAGCGGGTATGCCTTTAGAGGAGTGTTTAAAAGCCGTCGCTGAACAAGGAGAAAAAGCCCATATTCGCAGTATGATGATGGGGGTTCGCTCTAGAGTGATAGAAGGGTATCCGCTAGCAGAAAGCTTTGCCGATTATCCTCATGTTTTTGATGAACTGTTTTGCTCAATGGTAGCTGCCGGTGAAAAATCAGGCCATTTGGATACGGTGTTAAACCGTTTGGCTGATTATGCTGAAAATCGTCAAAAGATGCGCAGTAAATTACAACAAGCGATGATTTATCCAATCATGTTGACGTTAATTGCTATTGCTGTGATTTCCTTTTTGCTTGCAACGGTCGTTCCTAAAATTGTCGATCAGTTTGTGCAAATGGGACAAGGCTTACCGACGGTTACCGAGGTATTATTAGCGGCCAGTAACTTTGTAGTGAACTGGGGCCTTGTTGTTATCGTTGTGGTTGTGTCATTGATTGTTGGTGTGAAGTGGTTACTGACTAAACCACATTTACGCTTAGCGTGGGATAAAAAAATCTTACGCTTACCTGTTGTTGGTAAGGTGGTTCGTGGGTTAAATACGTCGCGTTTTGCACGTACGTTATCGATCTGTACATCAAGTGCGATTCCATTATTGGATGGGATGAAAGTTGCAGCGGATGTAATGAGCAATCAATACTTTAAACAACAGGTGTTAGAAGCGGCAGATAACGTACGTGAAGGGGCGAGCTTACGTATCTCGCTAGAACAAACAAAGTTGTTTCCGCCAATGATGCTTCATATGATCGCCAGTGGTGAACAAAGTGGTGAATTAGAACAAATGCTAACGCGTTCGGCTGATAACCAAGACCGTGACTTTGAATCACTGGTTAATATGGCTTTGGGTATTTTTGAGCCTTTATTGATTGTTTTTATGGCCGGCATTGTACTTTTTATTGTTGTCGCGACCTTAATGCCAATCATTGAATTAAATAATTTAGTCGGGTAGTGAGTAGTTACTATCCTTTTTTCTTCTTATTAATATATTGATTTTTAATCTCAGGAGTCATTCCATGCAAGTCAATTCAGCTCAACGTAAACAAGGTGGCTTCACCCTATTAGAAGTGATGGTTGTTATCGTTATTCTTGGTGTTTTAGCCAGTTTAGTCGTACCAAATTTACTTGGTAACAAAGAGAAGGCCGATCAACAAAAAGCGATCACTGATATCGTGGCATTAGAAAATTCATTAGATATGTACAAGCTAGATAGTAGTGTTTATCCAACCACAGACCAAGGGTTAGAAGCATTAGTTACTAAGCCTACATCAAGCCCTGAGCCTCGTAATTACCGCGCTGATGGTTATATTCGTCGTTTACCAAATGACCCATGGGGTAACGAGTACCAATACTTAAGCCCTGGTGATAACGGCACAATTGATATCTTCTCATTAGGTGCTGATGGTCAAGAAGGCGGTGAAGGTGCCAATGCTGATATTGGTAACTGGAACATGCAAGACTTTCAATAAGTCATAAGCGCTAGATAAGAATAATGATGAAGATAAAACGTGAGGTTGGGTTTACCCTAATCGAAATTATGTTGGTATTGGTGCTGCTATCGGTCAGTTCGATGGCAGTCATCATGAGCCTTCCTGATAGTCAAGATGATCAAATGGAAGAACAAGCCTCACGTTTTTATCAGTTAGTTCAGCTTCTTAATGAAGATGCTTTGCTCAATGGGATGGATTACGGCATTTACTTTAATCAAGAGCGACAAGAATATCGCTTTATGCAATTAAATGTCGATGGTTGGCAGCCAATGGAGCAAAGTCGCTTTTTTACCGAAGTAAAAATGGAAGACTCATCCGTAGAATTTGAGATGGAGCTAGGTGGTTCAGCATGGGCTGATGATGATCGCTTATTTGAGCCGGGATCCTTGTTTGATGAAGAGATGTTTGCTGATCTCGAAGAAGATAAAAAGCCAATACCACCGCAAGTGATGGTGTTATCGAGCGGGGAAGTGACGCCTTTTGTCGTGACTTTGTTTCCTGGAAATGAACGCGGTAATCTTGATGATAAAACATGGGAAGTAAAAGTTGATGAATCTGGTGTGATCCATTTGTTTGCACCGGGAGATGAGCGAGATGAAGCGTAATTTTTCTTTACGAAAAACCAAGCAAGGTATGACTCTGTTGGAAGTACTCGTGGCACTTGCTATTTTTGCGACCGCTGCTTTGAGTGTTTTACGATCAGTGACTCAGCATATTAATACCTTAGGCTACCTAGAAGAAAAAACATTCGCGGGAATAGTAGTAGATAATCAAATGACGCTGATGATGTTAGATAAACCACCGACAGTGACCAAAAAAGGGGAAACAGAATTAGCTGGACGAACGTGGTATTGGACGGTATCTCCGGTAAAAACAACCTCTGATATTTTAAAGTCTGTGGATGTGTCGGTATCGACCAATAAAGATCAAAAATCCCCATTAATCACGGTGAGAACGTATGTTGCGCCATAATGCCTCCCGCTCTTTAACTAAAGGCTTTACGTTGATTGAAGTGATGGTCGCCATTGCGGTTTTTGCTACCTTGAGCTTTTCAGCGTATCAAGTGGTGAATCAAGTTCAGCGTAGTAATGAATTATCTTTAGATAAAAGCGAGCGCATTAAACAACTTCAACGCAGTTTGGTCTTTTTGGATAACGATTTTCGTCAAATAGTAGCTCGTCCATTTCGAACCAATGGCGAAAAAGCGTCAGATAAATTATTGTCTGCGGATGAGTATTTATTGGACTCTGAATCTCAAGGTATTTTATTCGTTCGTTTAGGATGGAAGAACCCACAACAGGCTTTTCCTCGTGGTGAGATCACCAAAGTCGGCTATCGCCTAGTTGAAAATACCATTGAGCGTTTGTGGTGGCGTTATCCTGACACACCAGTAGGACAAGAGCCGGTGGTTACGCCATTAATTGATGGGGTCGAAGCGCTTAAATTTGAATTTTATGATGGTAACAAATGGTTAAAAATATGGGACGTTAAGAAGCAATTACCTAAAGCAACTAAGGTTATTATTACCTTTAAAGATTATGGTAATGTCGAACGAATCTACTTAACCTCAGGATTTAAAGCCGAAGAAAACGCAAATCAAAATGACAGTACATCGCAAGATAAAGGTGAGTCATGATGAGAAATAAAAGAAACTATTTAGCTCATCACTCAAGAAAACAGCAAGGTGTTGCGTTGATTGTGGTTTTGTTGTTGCTTGCGATTATGGTGACCATTGCGGCTCAAATGTCAGAACGTTTGTTTATTCAGTTCCATCGAGCACAAAATCAAGTGAACCATCAACAGGCCTATTGGTATTCTGTTGGGGTTGAAGCATTAGCAAAAGCGGGTGTTGAAGAGGCCTATAAAGATGGCGATACCATTAATTTAAGCCAAGCGTGGGCAACGGAAGAAACGACTTATCCACTGGATTATGGCGAAGCGTTTGGTGGTGTAAAAGATAAGCAAGCCTGTTTTAATCTGAATGCATTGAGCAGTGTTAAAGCGAATAGCGACCCATCTCAGCGTCCATTTTTAGTTAAAGTATGGATGAATTTATTGGAATCGGTAGAGGTTGAAAATTACCTTGCTGAAGTCATTGCGGATTCGACATGGGAATACATGGATGAGAATGATACGGTACAGTCAATTTCAGGCGTCGAAGACAGTACTTATCAATCGTTTAAGCCTGCTTATTTAGCGCCAAACGGTTGGATTGGTGATGCTAGTGAGTTGCGAGCAATTAATGGGGTAACCGCTCAAGTCGTTGAGGCCGTTTCACCTTTAGTGTGTGCAATACCAAACAGTAATTTCTATTTGAATGTAAATACAGTGCCTCCTGAAAGCGCCAATATTCTAGTCGCTCTGTTTTCTCCTGGATTAAGCGAAGATAACGCTCGGGAAGTATTAGAGAACAGGCCTTTTGATGGTTGGAGTAGTGTTGATGATTTTTTAGCTGAAGGGCCAATAAGTCAAGTCGATGCCAATACTCGTAAGCAGGCAAAAGCGTATTTATCGATAGACAGTCAGTTTTTTGAGTTAGATGCTCAAGTATTAGTAGAAGATTCGCGCGTACGTGTGCGTTCTTTATTGCATAGTAGTGATAAAAAAGTGGTGAACGTTATCCGTCGCCAGTATGGAGGAATGAGTGAGCGAACATCTGATAATAAGGCTGAATAGTCAGCCATCAGATCCCATTCAATGGATAGTCTGGTCACCAGAAAATAAAGAAGTGATAGCATCTGGAGAGTTAAACTCTGCGGAAGAACTGTCTTCGTTATCGCAATACAGCGATCAACGTACCGTTTCGGCACTATTACCCAGCAGCGATGTATTATTGCGTGAGGTAGCAATACCAGAAGGCGCAGCTCGACAATTTTCCTCTATGCTCCCTTTTATTGTTGAGGATGATTTAGCGCAAGATGTGGATGAGTTGCACATTGTTATCTTGCAGAAAACTAACAAAATCGCTCAGGTTGCGATTGTTGAACATCAAAAAATGGAGCGGTGGTTAGAACAATTAACTGAAGCGGGTATCTACACAAAACGCTTCTTGCCTGACGTATTAGCTCTGCCTTTTCATCATGATGGCGCAAGTATGGTTGAGTTTAATCAACAATGGTTACTGCGTTTTAGTGAGTATCAAGGCGCGATGGCTGAGCAAGAATGGTTGCCGATGTTATTGGATGGCCTCGTTGCTGATGCCGCTAAATCCTCTATTGGTGACAAAGAGCAAGAAACGAGTGAAGAAGGGTCGGATGAAGATTCATTGGCTTATACGCTTCATAGCTATTCGCCTTGTGAGATCGATGTAGCGAATACCAAACACATTAAAGAGTCACCTGAGTTGGTGATGCAATTATTGGCTGAGGGAGCGCTTGCTTCTAAAGTGAATGTGTTAAGTGGTAAATATCGCCCTCAATCGTCATGGCGAAAGCATTGGCGTGTATGGCAAAAAGTCATCTTGGCTTTTGGTTTGGTTATGGTGGTTTTTGTGGCTCAACACATTGCTGAAGTTCAAAAATTAGAACAACACAGTATTGCGTTGAGAGCTGAGAGTGAACGAATCTTTAGAGATGTATTCCCAGGAAAACGCAAGATCCCAACAATGAGCTACTTAAAGTCTCAAATGAAAAATGAAGAAGCGCGCTTGCAAGGTGGCTCAGGTGGTGACGATTTACTGACTTGGATGTCAGAGCTTGCGCCATATTTAGCAAAAGTGCCTCAAGTGAAATTACAGAGTTTAAAATTTGATGGCAAACGAGATGAGTTGCGACTGCAAGCCAGTGCGTCAGATTTTCCTTACTTTGAAAAACTAACGTCAGAGTTAAGTGGACAATTTGAGGTTGAACAGGGTCAACTTAATAAAAACCAAGACCAAGTCTTTGGTGCGATTGTTATTAGGAGAAAATAATGAAAGCCTTTATGACATGGTGGCAAAGTATTTCACCAAGAGAGCGAATGCTAGTTAGTGGTGGTAGTGTTGCGTTAATTATTGCTGCTATTTATTGGGGTGGCATTAAACCCCTAAACGATAGAGCAGATCTAGCACAGAATCGCATTAACAGTGAACGCAGTTTGTTAACTTGGGTACAGAAGAAAGCGGACACGATTGTGACCTTAAGAGGTGGATCATCAAAAGGTTCGCAAGTGGCGAATCAGCCGATGAATCAAGTGATCCCAAGCAGCACTCGTCAATTTAAAATTGAATTGGTCCGTATGCAACCTCGCGGTGAGCAAATGCAAGTGTGGGTAAAGCCTCTGCCCTTTAATTCCTTAATTAATTGGCTTGCCTATCTGAGAGATACTCAAGGTATTCACGTTCAATTTTTAGATTTAAATAAAACCGATGTTGAAGGCATGGTTGAAGTAAATCGCCTTCAATTAAGTAGAGAGTGATCATGAAGTTTAAATTATTAATCGCAACGGTCTTCTCTACCTTTTTTACTTTTAGTGCATTACTGCACATGCCTATTCAGTGGGTTGTTGAGCAAGCGCCAAAGGTAAGAGGGTTAGCGTTGGTTGGTTTATCTGGTACGCCATGGAAAGGACAGGTTGATTCACTGTCATGGCAACGAGTGAACTATGGTCAACTGCAATGGCAGATTGACCCTATGGCGATATTAAAGGGCCATGCGGTATTTTCAGTACGTTTTGGTCGTGGTAGTGAGCTAGAGTTACGTGGTAAAGGAACGGTTGGTTATAGCGTCTCAAAAGGGGCTTATGCTGAAAACATGGTGGTCTCACTTCCTGTCGCTAGCATTATGAATCAAGTGCCGATGGCGTTACCGGTGTCTTTACAAGGGCAAGCAGAAATTAGCATTAGTTATTTTCAACAAGGACAACCTTGGTGTAAACAAGCGACGGGTGAAGTGGTTTGGTCAGCAGGTAAGATAATCTCCCCATTAGGAAATATTGACCCAAATACAGCGATTGCTGATGTCACTTGTGTTGATAACAAGGTGAGCCTGAGCAGTAAACAATCATCAGAAGATGTGGGCAGCGAGTTTGATGTTGTGTTGAACCCAAATCGTTCTTATCAGGTTAATGGGTGGTTCAAACCTGAAGCCAACTTCCCATCTAGCTTAAGAAGCCAACTTAAATGGCTAGGCAAGCCTGATTCAAAAGGGCAATATAGAGTGACTTATTCAGGACGTCTGTAAGGAAATACAATGGCTAAAAAACAATTGCCGACAATTTTAGATAAACGCGTTGAAGCAAAATCAAAGTTGTTTTGTATTGAATCGGTAGATTTACGCTTCTCTAACGGAGTGGAGCGTACCTATGAAAGAATGAAACCAAGTGGTCGTCATGCTGTGATGATGGTGCCTATTACTGAACAAGGTGATCTGTTATTAGTCAGAGAATATGCAGTAGGCACAGAAAGCTATGAGTTAGGTTTTCCCAAAGGACTCATTGATCCAGGTGAAACACCATCAGAAGCGGCAAACCGAGAGTTAAAAGAAGAAATTGGGTTTGGTGCTAAAACATTAACACCATTAAAAGAACTGGTTCTTGCGCCTTCTTATTTCTCAAGCAAAATGACTCTTTTTGTTGCCCAAGGTCTTTACCCTGAACAGTTAGAAGGCGATGAGCCAGAGCCGTTAGACATCGTTCGTTGGCCTTTAGCTCAAGCTTCTGAGTTGCTACATCATTTGGATTTTTCAGAAGCAAGAAGCATTAGTGCACTCTTGCTTGCTCAACAATTTTTATCTAAGGAGTAATATTGATGGATTTAACACTTTCACATCTACTTCCTGAAGTGATCAATATTGCACGTGCATCAGGGCAACTTATTCTCGATATCTATGAGAAAGGTGATTTTGAAGAGTTTACTAAATCGGATCAAACACCTGTAACCAGTGCTGATTTAGCTGCGCATAAATTAATTATAGAAAAGCTCTCTCAACTGACCCCAGAGATCCCAATTCTGTCAGAGGAAGATGCTGACATTGCGCTAGAACAACGAGCGCAATGGGATCGCTATTGGTTGGTAGATCCACTGGATGGCACGCAAGAATTTATTGCTCGCAGTGGCGACTTTGCCACTATTATTGCTTTAGTTGAAAATAATCGCCCAGTGATGGGAGTCGTATATGGCCCTGTTTCTGGCGTGACTTACTATGCTTATGAAGGCAAAGGGGCATGGAAAATTCCAGATATGGATGAAAGCATTCGTATCAGCACCCTAAAGCATGAAGAAGAAAAGCAACCCATAGCCATCGCGATAAGTCGCCGTCAGAACATTAATAATATTACTCGTTGTATGAGTGCTGAGTGGAATTATGATTTAGTGCCTTTAGGCTCTGCAGCATTAAAAGCTTGCTTGGTTGCTGAAGGGGCAGTGGATTGTTATTTACGTTTAGGCCCAACGGGAGAGTGGGATACAGCGGCGACACAGTGTATTGTTCAAGAAGCGGGTGGTCGTATATTATCAACCGAACTAGTCCCTCTTTCTTATAATGAAAGGGAGTCGCTAGAGAATCCTAACTTTATCGTATTAGGTGATGAAAATTTGCCGTGGGATCAAATTTTAACGTGCAAATAATAAGATCTACTCTTGATAAATAAATTATTAAGCTTGTTATAATGTCAGAATGTAACTCGAAAACAATTTCACTTGAAAAGAACTCGACTTGAACAGAATTCTGCTCGAAAAAAATTGTGTTTCAGAGTACAATTCTTAATCATACTAATTTAGTCAGGTATTACTTGTGTCTTCAATCAATATTACTGAAAGTGCCCAAGAGCATTTTGCAAAACTTCTAGCACAACAGCCAGAAGGGACAAACATCCGTGTATTCGTGGTTAATCCGGGTACTCAAAACGCAGAGTGTGGCGTATCTTACTGTCCACCTGAAGCAATCGAAGCGAATGATACTGAGCTGAAGTTTGAAAAATTATCAGCGTATGTTGATGAGTTAAGCTTACCTTTCCTTGAAGATGCTGACATCGATTATGTTACTGACAAGATGGGCTCTCAATTAACTCTGAAAGCACCAAACGCAAAAATGCGTAAAGTAAATGATGATGCGCCTTTATTTGAACGTGTAGAGTATGCAATTCAAACTCAAGTTAACCCACAACTTGCTGGCCATGGTGGTCACGTAAGCTTGATGGAAATTACTGATGCAGGTGTTGCAATCGTTCAATTTGGTGGTGGCTGTAATGGTTGCTCAATGGTTGATGTGACACTAAAAGAAGGCATCGAAAAAGAATTGTTGGTTCAATTTGAAGGTGAACTAACCGCAGTTAAAGATTTAACTGAGCATGATCGTGGTGAGCACTCTTATTACTAAGAGTTTAGCTTAACCCATGAGTTAAAAAGGTGAGTAGATACTCACCTTTTTTGTGTCTGTTATTTATGAGAATAAGACTATTTATGCATTTGAGTAGATATCTCGCTCACCTAACCAACGCAAAATAATGGCTTTAGCATTTTTTGGGTAGCTATCATGTAGGTGGCGAGCAATACGCTGTACTTCAGGAATTAAATGCTGATCTCGCACTAAATCTGCAATTTTAAAATCAGCCAATCCGGTCTGTTTGGTTCCGAGTAATTCACCTGGGCCTCGGATCTCTAAATCTCGCTGAGCAATTACAAAGCCATCATTACTTTCACGCAAAACACTCAGACGTTTCTGAGCGGTTTTAGATAGTGGAGAGTGGTAGAGTAAAACACAATGGCTAGCCACAGAGCCTCGACCAACTCGGCCACGCAATTGGTGCAATTGTGCCAAACCAAGACGTTCAGGATTTTCGATAATCATTAAGCTTGAGTTAGGTACATCAACCCCGACTTCAATAACCGTAGTGGCCACTAACAAGTGCAGTTTCCCTTCTTTAAACTCCTGCATGATTTGTTGTTTTTCTTTTGATTTCATTCGACCATGAACTAAACCAATATTCAGTTCAGGTAACTGTAATCGTAATGCTTCAGCCGTATCAGAGGCGGCTTGGGCTTCTAGAACTTCAGAGTCATCAATAAGGGTACACACCCAGTAGGCTTGTCGGCCATCATTTATGCAGGCATTTCTTACTTTATTCACGATTTCGTCGCGTCTTGTGTCTGGTAAAGCGATGGTTTGAATTGGTGTGCGACCAGGCGGAAGTTCATCAATTACTGATGTCTCTAGATCTGCATACGCCGTCATAGCTAAGGTTCTAGGAATAGGCGTTGCTGTCATGATCAGCTGATGCGGATAGGCGCCATTTTTTTCACCTTTCTCACGTAGCTCTAAACGTTGATCAACACCAAAGCGGTGTTGTTCATCAATAATGACTAAAGCAAGGTGATGAAACTCAACGTGCTGTTGAAAAAGTGCGTGAGTGCCCACTATCATTTTCGCTTCACCATTAGCAATGCGAGCTAATTCTTTCTCTTTTGCTTTACCTGTTAATTTGCCAGCTAACCAGCCAACGGGGATGCCCATACTTTCAAACCAATTGCCAAAGTTTACTGCGTGCTGCTCTGCTAATAATTCGGTAGGGGCCATTAGCACCACTTGATAACCATGCTCAATCGCTTGTACGGCTGCGAGTGCGGCAACTAAGGTTTTACCTGAACCCACATCCCCTTGAACCAACCGCATCATAGGGTGAGGCTTAGCCAGATCCTGCTCTATTTCTGCTACAACCCGTTGTTGGGCTCCTGTTGGCGTAAATGGTAATTGATCTAATAGTTTCTGTTTTAAATTCGTCACTGTTGCTAATGGTAGTGCGTCTTCTTGCTGGCCTTTACTACGCACTGAAAGCATGGATAGGTTTTGAGCCAATAGTTCTTCTATGATCAATCGTTGTTGTGCTGGGTGTTTTCCTTCATCAAATGCGTCAAGATTAATTGAAGGATCAGGGCGATGAATAATATGCAAAGCTTGGTTGAGTGTAATTTGGTTGTTATACAAACCTTGGGGCAGTAATTCAGTAACAGCGGCTTTATCTAGCAATTCTAATGCTTGGTCGGTCAAGCTACGTAGCGTGTTTTGGCGCAAACCATCGGTGGTTGAATAGACAGGTGTTAGCGTGGCTTCTATATCCAAAGATTTAGAAGGAGTATGGAATTGATATTCAGGATGAACGATCTCTAAACCACTTCCGCCACGTTTAATTTCACCATAGGCATGAACCACTTTTCCTTCACTAAAGCTGTTTTTTATTCCCGCATTGAAATTAAAAAATCGCAGTGTAATAGTGCCATTACCATCGCTAATTTTAACCAATAGCATTTTACGTTTGCCAAATTGCATATCACAAGACATAACCTTGCCTTGAACGGCGGCAAATAAACCAGAATGAACACGAGCCATTGGATAAACACGGGTTCTGTCTTCATAACGAAGAGGAAGGTGGAAAAGTAAATCTTGAATGCTGACCAACCCAATTTTTTCGAGCTTTTCTGCTACCTTGGCTCCAACACCAGAAAGAGAGGTTAATGGAATAGCAGAAAGCATTGCGTTGGTCATAATGAGGTCCCTAGATTAATCTCGCTTTAAAGCAAAGTGATGAAATTTACGCCCTTGATAGGTCATTATACCTTTATCCCCTGGGTTTAGAGCATGAAAATAGTGAACACCAACTTCAAATTCTCTTTTGGGGCCAAATTTTCCTTTTTGAACGTAAATCCAGAATTCTTGATCTTCTTCTCCTTGCTGTGCATCGGGTATTTCTACGATTTGTTTATCCAGAATGGTGACTTCTGTTTTCATTTCAGGAGCGTTATCACCCAAGATAAACTTAGTTTGAAATCGTTGGAATAAGAGTGCGGCAACTAAAATAAAGATGAACAACAGAACAATATAAATGGCAGGCATGATTTTCCTTAAACGTGCGAGTAAATAGAGCCGTGGCTATTTTAACTTTTTTATTAAGATAGATAAGGAGTATTTTCCCAGTTTGTGCGGATTTTCCGGTTATTTTATATATATTGTTTACTCCAGAATGAAATGTGATAGGAACTGAGATCTGGCTCGAATACTATTGATTAAAGATCTCCTATTATTTGATGAGAAAAGTATTAAAAGATGAGTGTGTGCCAAATAGAAAGAATTAATCTCAACGATCAGAAAGAGAAACGGATTTTAGAGTGGTATAAAGGAAATCAAGAAATTCAAAGTAAAGGATTAGGAGAATGGTATGTCTGAGATTGATCTTGTTGTAAAACAAAGTCGAAAAATTGAGTCTTTATTAAGGACACACTATCACGCCGAAGGAAAAGGACTTCATCAGCTTATTACCAGTTGTGAGGAGCGTTTACCTCATGAGGTGATTGGTCGATTACGCTTTATTGCAACAATGAGAAATAAAGTTGTGCATGAAGAAGGGTATAAATTAGAGGATAAGTCGGGGTTCAAAGAGAGCTGTAAAGAAATGACTGATATTTTAACGCCTAGAGCGAGTCATTTTTTATGGAAACTCGTTGTCGGTATCGTACTGCTTTCGACGCTGGCTTCATTGGCTATCTATTTGATTCATTGGGATAATATAAAGCATTTGTTTTGAGGTATTTATTTCAGACATAAAAAAACGGACGCAAATGCGTCCGTTTTTTTATATAAACTTATTTGAATGTATATTAGTACATCATTGGCAGGGTCATTAGTCCAACAACTACTGCGATCATCATAAGTCCTTGTTTTTGCGATGAAGTAATCATTACTATGCTCCTTTAATGTCTTCTATCATTGCTTGACAAATAGAATAACACTGTTTTTGGTTGTTGATCAAGAGCATATTGCTCAAAAGCCTAAAAAAATAACTTTTCTATGACAAAAGTAGTTGTTTGGTCGCTTGTTTAGGTGTGTTTTTATCTGTTGATATTATGATTTTTTGTGTGCTTTAAATGTAAAATCAATATAAGCGCTTGATTTATATCGTTAATATTGTCTTTTTTATGGTTTGTTTATTGAGCATCTATTTTTATTCTTATTTCTTGGCTTATCTTCTTGATGTTGCCCTACCTCTTGTTTTCTGTTTTTTGTAGAGTCTATATGGTGGAGTTATTATTGATATTGATGTTACTAACCTGTTTGAGTGTGATAATTTTGATTAAACCTACTTTTACGATGAGGTGCTTTTTCCATCATTAATTTTGGTATTATAATCTAAATCCATATAACTCATTGTTATTAATAGGTAAGTTGTGTTTTTTTGTGTTTTTTAACTGTTGCATAATTAAGCATTATTTAGCTTAGTTGACGTTTTGGTAATTTGAGTCTGCGTATGAGGGAGATAAGCCCTTATAGTAAAGTAATTCTGTAGTTCAGCAGGGAGGGGGAAAGAGGTAAATGGT
>NZ_JARACR010000024.1:0-66209 GCF_028765505.1 Aliivibrio sp. A6
ATTTCTGTTGTTATGCTTTTTTTGCTATACATTTTTCACCTTTTAAAAAACTTTTTTCATTAAGTTTTTCTTTTAAGTAAAGCATTTTCAGTCTTACAAATCTTTTCATAAATTGAATGATTTTTATTCTGTGGTTCAATGTTTATATAAACAAGGAACTTAAAAATTATGAAAGGAAAAATTTTATTTATAACAACAATGTTTGGTTTTAGCTTTGCTGCTGAAACATCAAGCTATGATCAGTTAGTCGCAAGTGCATACTCTGTTGCGACTTGGGTCGCTGTTTTGATCGGTTTGTCATCAATATTTTTTGGGCTTAAAAAGCTGAAAGACTATGGAGATAATCAAAACCAAAGCAGAGTCGGCTCAACGCCATTTGTATTTCTGTTTGTAGGTTCAGTTTTGATGAGCTATTCACAAATGATTGCATCATTCAGTCTGTCATTCATTGGAGATGACGCTGGTTTTTGTTTCGGGTTAGAAGAGAGTGTTGATAGTGCAACGGAAATTTCATCAAATTGCTGGAAAGGTGAGGGAGCTGACTTTTTATCACCAGAACTTAAAGCAAAACTTGATTCTGAGGAACAAAAATCTGTTTCAAAGTGGATAGAATCTGCGTTCTATACGCTTCAATTGCTCGGATTCATCTGGTTCATCAACATTATGGTTTACATGAAGAAAAGTAGCGAATCACATAATCAGAAAACTGACGCATTCAAAGTGATTCTTGGTTTGATTGGCTGTGCTGCACTCTTTAATGCAAATGCAACAATTGAGATTTTAAAAGGGACATTTGAAAGTTTCACATAAAAGAAAGCGAGTGATCATTATCACTCGTTTTCTTTTCAAATATACTTACAGATCAATTCCTCAATAAACCATAGTTTTTGGTACGGTGTAAGTATCACCACCAACTTTTTATTGGTTCCTATATTCAAGCTCTTCAAGCATTACTACGCTGGTTTCAATTGAATTAGCAAGTTCATTGCTGGTAAGAAAAGATCGGCTCTAAAAATCCGACGTTGCATATCTTTATGTATAGCTATGTTTTGATTACATGATGAATTTTTAAACGGTTTACGAGCAATTTTCTATTTCTTATCAATCGAAAAACTTCATAGAGACGATAAATAAATTTCCGCTTAAAGCTCATGTAAATAATGTAAAATAATAAAGCGTATTTGTTGTGGAAATTAAATGTCAAATAACTTTTACATGGTATATCAGCCATTATTTCAAAATGATAGAATCGTAGCAGTAGAGGCATTACTACGTCCAGTCGATAGCTCTTTAAGTATTATATCTTTTATCGGATCTTACATTAGCACATTACAGCTGGACAAAGACGTGATACAAGCTGTAATTTCAGATGTTCAATCCCATTCATATATTAAAGAGGTTCATATCAATGTCCACCCAAGTAGTTTAAATCATTATGATTTTATCCATTTATGCGTAATGCTCAGGATGAAAACCAGTACGAGAATAGTTCTTGAAATCATAGAGTATGAATCTTATCAATTTGACTCGTTAACATTTTTTTATATGCGCTATTTAAGAACTTTTGGAATTCAAATTGCGATAGATGATTTTGGACAACAGTTTTCCAACAGTGAAAGTTTAGTTCATGTTCCAGTAGATAAAGTGAAAATAGACGGAGCATTAATCAAAGGTATAGAATCCAAGAAGTTAAAACTCAAACTGCTTAATCATATCAACTCTATGATTGTAGATCTTTTAGATGCATTAGTCGTTTTTGAGCAAGTAGAAAACATCAAGCAATTTGAATTGATAAAATTGATTAATCCTAACGCTATAATTCAAGGTTACTATTTAGAAAAGCCAATGAAATTATCGGAATTAAAAATCAAATATAAAAACAAGTTTAGTGAAACGGTAATATTAGGTGTTGAGAGAGAAGTTGAGGAACTGTATAAACATGTTTTTAATTTTATGAGTAATAACATATCATCAGAAGGTAGTATTTATAGTTCAGAATTGAATTGTTTTGTTAAAAATAATGATGTTAACAAACTAATTTATGATGACGATGTTGCTATTACTATAGGTAATTTGGCAAAAAAGATTTTTCAAAAAAAGTGATTTTTGATGATGAGTTTTTCAAATAATGTGTTTAAAAATTATTGTAGGTTGATTTATGTTTAATGAATCTGATGCGGATTTTTGTGGTTTGTATGATCTTTTTATGACGTCTTTTCCTGGGTTCTTATCTATCAGAGATGAAGAACATAGGTTAGTCTATCTGAATGAAACGTTTAAAACATGGATTAGAAAATTTACAGACATTGATGTTATTGGACTGACAAATGAAGAAATTGCAAAGGACTTAGACCCTAATGTAGCTGAAGTTTTTCAAGAATGTCATGATTTAACTATAAGCTATATGTATGATATCAATACCAATAACAAAATTATCAAATTTATTGAAGATGATGTTGTTTTATACTTTGATATTATGAAGTTCAAATGTGAGTATCAGGGAAAAGTGTATATATTCACTCAAGGAAAAGATATCACAAAGCTATACAATGAAACCAAAAATTATGAAATACAAGCAGTTACAGATGAGTTGACTGGGTTACATAATAGAAAGATATTTACACGTTTAGATTTTAAAAATTCAGATGTATTTATTTACATCGATCTAAATAATTTTAAAATAATAAATGATGTTTATGGTCATTTAGTAGGTGATCAAATTTTAGTGAACTTTTCAAATATATTGAAAGATTCATTCAGGAAGAACCAAGATCATATCATCAGATTAGGAGGGGACGAATTTTTAGTTATAGTAGATACTCATGACAATCAGATTAACTTCGATGAAAAGGTCGAAGTCATAAGAAATAAATTCACTGACTTTTTTAGCCATTATGTTGATTTAGGATTTTCTTACGGATACCATCGATACTCTATAAATCTTGAAAATACGCTAAATATTGTTGATAAGTTGATGTATCAAGATAAAAAAAGAAAACGTACCATATGAGTTTATTTATCAAGTACGTTTTAATCTTAATTAAAAATTAACAGCCATCATCGAGAACATAAAAATACCCATCAGTTCTCGAATTAGATGATATGTCATTATTATGAAATTTATCTGGTGCGTATGAAATAAAACAGCGGCTATCACTGAAATCAGTTATCCCATAGTGAAGAATAATTCCTCCATTATGGTCCCATGTATAAATTAGTCCATCACTTTTGTCATCCAGACTCACATCTAAATTTACAATTGATAATAATGGTTCTAAACTTTTTATTGATGGAAATATAGGTAGAATTGGATAAAAGTCATCCGTAAGTCCAAATTCAAATCCATTTAATGTAAGTATTTTCTCTCCTTTGTCATTCAATTTAATATCAGCGGATGGAACTTGGGCTTTAGCTGAAAAAATCTGAAATGCACTTTCCAATGTACCTTTGGTAGCAGCAAGAGTTGCTTTTCTGCTGTCACTTTGTAGATTTAAAAATCTCGGCATTGCAGTAACGGCGAGAATTCCAAGGACGACAATTACGACCACTAATTCGATAAGTGTAAAGCCTTTGTTTTTCATATGTTGCCTTAAAAAACCTTAGCGAAGTAGGGACTAAGGTTTTTGATTAATAATAATACGATCTATAATAACTTAGTTGAGATGACTTATCAATGCGCTGTTTTGAATTTCATTAACATTTCATTCAGTTGGGTCATTTCGTTGTTGATATCGATAATTTGAATTGTTAAATCATTAGATACTTCATAACTTGATGATGTGATATCGCTGATGTTTACCGCATTTACGTTTATTTCATTAATGACACATGTCTGTTCTTCGGCAGCAGTTGCGACCTGTACTTCCATTTCATTCAATTTTGAAATATTAGAGCTTACTTCTTCCATGTTTTTTAACGCTTCTGTTGATGAATCTATACAAGAATCCATCAATTCAAAACAACTATGTACTTCTGATTTTACAGCGTTTGCTCTATTTTGTAATTGAGTTATTATTTCTTCAATGTTTGAAGTAGATTCTTGAGTTTTCTGAGCCAACATTCTTACTTCATCCGCAACGACAGCAAATCCTCTACCTTGTTCTCCTGCTCTTGCTGCTTCAATTGCCGCATTTAGAGCGAGTAAATTTGTTTGATCTGCAATGGTGCTTATCATTTCTAATACTGATGAAATTCGTTCTGAATCATCTTGTAATTGCTGAACTACTTGATTTGAAGCTTCAAGTTTGTTATTCGTATTTAAAATGTTGCTTGAAGTTTTTTCTACGAACGATTGAGTGATTTCTGATGTGGCAAGAGAATTATTTGTTAATTCTGATGACATTGAAATATTATTAGACGTTTCTTCTGCTGTTGCAGCAATTTCATTTATCGCTGTAACCAATTGATTCATGTTATCTTGTGCGACTTGCATTGATTTAGCATTGTTATTCACCTGATTGTTGAAGGTTTGTAGTTTTTCAGACGTTGCATTGCAAGTAGTTTTAGTTAGCTCTATTAAGCCACAAATTTCAATCCTAAAATCCTTTAACAAATTCATTAAAGTTCCTATTTCATCTTTTTTGAATTTATCGCTGCGAATAAAGTCACATAATTCACCTTCAGCAATGTTTAAGTTAGTAAACTCTTTTACTGAACTATTAATTATATTTAGTCGAGTAACAATACTTCTTATAGACTGAATTATTAGGAATGAAACTAAAATTATAATCAAAAAATAAATTAACAATGAAAGATATTCATAATATTGAATGTCATTTTCAAATTTTTTGTTAAAATCGGTAATGTAAATTTCATTGATTTCTTTCAATCTATCAGTGCTTTTGAAAATTGTAGTGAGTGAGGTCAACGAATCTTTATATCCCTCCTCAGTATAAGTCTGTAATAAGTTTTTAATCTTGTTGTCGTATTCTAATACTTGATTTTTCAGTGAATTTAATGTGCGAATGTCTTCATCGTTAGCATCATATTTTTCGTAAACGTTGAATTCTAATTTTAATGAATTGGTTAATTCATTAGCAACATTTGAGTTTGTGGTTTTATTTATATTGTTTATAGCCAATAGTTCATATCTTCTTTTTTCATTTAATAAGTTTTCTATATTACTAATTGAACGATAAGAACCAATTATTTGGTCTATTAGATAATCTTTGTTTTCTTTCGTTTTTTCCAATGAAAAATATAGTACTGAAAAAGAAACAAGCAAAGAAATAACCGTAATGGAAAGTATCAAGTATAATTTATTTTTTATGTTCATTTTATCTCTCATATAAGCTTAATAGTAGCAAGTACTCTTTTTTTAAATTTCTTATGTGTTCAAGTTTTTCTTCATCAACACCATCGAATTCTATATATAAGTTTAGTATCTGTGGTTTTATGTCATTTATCAATTCATCAATTACTTTTTTGTCTTTAATATTCAATAGGTCAGTTCTGATTTCATTGATTTTATTCTCCATAATGTAAATTAAATTTTCTGCAGCATCATTAATCATTGAAATAACTCTTTAACTATTTTAACTCTAAAGTTAAATTTGCATTAGTAGACTGAACGTGAATTCTATGTCAATCTTCTTTGAACAAACGTTTTTCGATATACATTGATTGGTCAGCTATTTTTATTGCATTATCAACGTTATTTTTTAAGTTAATGGACAAACCATAAGAGAATGATAATCTAAACCCTTTTTTATCAAAGTGATTTTTTACATATTGATTTATTTGTTTTAGTTTAATATTTATTTGTTCCAAATCGTTCGTGTTGAAAAAAATTATAAACTCATCACCACCATATCGAACAATGATATCTTCTTGTGTATCTGATCTTATATGACTTTGCATTATCTCACTAAATTCAACAAGAACACTATCACCTATATCATGACCATAACCATCATTGATTTTTTTAAATCCATTTAAGTCAATGAATGCTAAAACTTTATTTTCGTAGAAAAAGCTTTTTTCTATACCTTTTATACAGTCTCTGCTTCTACATCCAGTTAGATTATCTTTTCCAATAAATAAGCCTTTGTTTTCTTCATAAACAGTAACAGAAATATACACTTTGTTTTCTAATAAAACTTTTTGTCTAATGGTAAAGTATAGTTGATTATTAACTATTTCTTTTTTTACTGAAAACATTTCAGCAGAATTTAGTAAATGTTTGTCATCATCTATGCAAAGAGAATAATCGGGGACAATACTAATAACGTCTTTTACAGGTACTCCTATCAAAGAACGACCAAAGAAATTTTCATGACTTTTGTTTTCAAATAGTACTACACCATCTGAATTTCTTAGAGCGAATATTCGTTCACTATTTTTTAAAACATTAAAAATAAAAAACTGTATCTCGGTCTTGTCTGCATGATGGTATGTCATCAAGTTTTTCAGTATTTTTTGCTCATTGCCATTTATATTATAAGCAGGCAATAATGGTATTATATTATTTAAAACTTTAGACTGATGGTTGGATTTTATGTAATTGTAAATCAACCATTCAGAGTCGTTATTGTTGTTCGAATCTATTTCTTTAGAACTCGGCGTGTAATTATCAATTATTGAGTGTAAGCTATTGCTATTTTTATAAATTGAACCTTGAACGCTACTGTTTTCGTTGATTAAAAGAGTTAATTCACGCAACTTTTGAGTGTTGACACCATTAAACGTTATTTTTTTTATTCCAAATGATATTGCAATATCATTTAAATATTTTAAGTACTTGTATTTGAAATATTTTTGGTCGATTTCATCAATGAGGTTTGAGGCGAAATTAATTTGGTCGAGACTCAATGAAGAGATTAGCTCAATCTGTAAACGATTGTACTCTGAGTAATGTAATGATGAAAAAATACCAATATCTTTCATTCTTTTAATATTTACATCTATTTGTTCTAATAAAATCTTATTAATGTTATTAGGAATTTCAAATTCTAAATAGATTGGGTTAGAGTAGTTTTTCTTGGATAATGAAGAAATAAAGTCACTATCTAACATCATCGACAAGTCAACCTTGATTGTTATACTTACTTTTTCTTCTTGTGCATTTAATTCATCTAAAATTGAATTAAATGAGGTGACATCGATATTGTTCCCTTCGTTAAGCGAACTTATATATACCCCAGTAAGTTTTTTGTCGTTTATTTGAGGGGTGAATGTTAATTTTGAAGTTGTCATTGAGCCGTTACTTGTGATGTTTTATAATTGTTTTATGGTCTCGATATGTATGAGTATTGGCGTAATTTTATACTTGGAATTATTAAATGTCATTATAAATCTTACATGTATTAAGTAGTTAACTATAAGTTTCGAGAATGAAACTTTGTCTTCATCATATAATAATACGCTATTATCGGTTATTTAAGTTAGTCTCTGAGAAAGGGTTTGTGATGGTTTAATTACGAAGTATGCCAAGGTAACGGCAGATCAATTTCAGAAGCCGTAAATGACTGTATGGAAGTTAAAAGACAGTGGTGATGAAAGTCTGAGGTTCTTTTGTATTCACTATTTTGTTATTAGTTAAAGTTATCAATTACACTTTCTGAAAACATGTTTACTCTCACAGTTTATTGGCTACTAAATCGGTAAATTTATACGTGGATTTGCTTCCTCAATAGGTTATTCAATGAATAGATATGTATTTTTAATGTTGTTTTCTTCATTCTTGGTAGGTTGTTCTTATTCAGTCGATACATGGGTTTCAAGTGAAGATGAACCAATAATCACTGAACAACATACAGAAGAATACTGGAATAAAGAAGGTTATTTTGACGGACCTTGTGGGTGGATGAAACAGGAGAAAGTTTCAACATTACCAAGCTTAAATTCAAATGGCTTTCTGAAGGGTACGGATGTTGTCGTTGAGTTTGCAGATGATGACAAGATTCTAAAAGAGATTTCTGTCCCAGCGAACAGTATGGTTATTGGTGCAGATGAGAATAGTATATACACAAATAATGGGTTAAAGATTGGGTCAGATGGGTCATTGTCAAAAGCCTCGTTAGAGTTAACTTCTGCAAAACCAATAGAATGCCCTGTTGCAATGATTGAGTATTTTGGCGGTTCAGATTACTTGATTTGTTCAGAATTTGAACTTGATAATCAAACATCACGTTTATTCGCTTTCCAAGGTCCTTGCACTTAATAAGCATCAACTGTTAAGGAATATGGCATTTATAAAATCATTGTATAGAGGTTGGTTATGAAAGATTTAGATGAGCATAAAAAGATTGCAGTGTTAATAGATGCTGATAACACCCAGCATTCAAAACTACATATGATTCTTGATGAAATATCAGCACATGGTCATATGGCTATTAAACGGGCATATGGGGATTGGTCGAGTGATTACTTAAAAAATTGGAAAAAACCGCTCAACGAACTTGCTATCCAACCAATTCAACAGTTTGCCTACACTCAGGGAAAAAATTCCACAGATGCATATCTGATCATAGATGCAATGGATTTGCTATATTCTGATAAATTTGATGCGTTTGCTATTGTATCAAGTGATAGTGATTTCACAAAGTTGGCCTCTCGCCTACGAGAATCTGATATTTTTGTTTTTGGAGTAGGGGAAAGCAAGACACCAATCTCTTTCAGAAATGCTTGTGATGATTTTATTTTTATAGAAAATTTAGGATGTGAATCTGAGGTAAAAGATACTAATACAAATGATGAAAATCAGGAACAACTTGTGTCATTGATTTCTTTATTAAACAAAGCATGGGAACGATTTCAAGATGATACTGGTTGGGCAAACGTAGCTTCAACAGGGGGATTTGTAAAAAGAACAAAACCTGATTTTGATCCACGTAGCTATGGAGTATCAAAATTGCCAGAGGTAATAGCACTCCTTAAAGATGAGTTTGATATGAAAAAATATAAAGGTAAAGGGACTGTGAATATTATCGCTTATCGACCAAAGGTTTAAAAACTTACTTTGTTGTTGGTGCTATCAACGAAAAAGAGCATTTAAATGATGCGAAGATTAATAATAATCTTGTTTTGTTTTACAGCAGGTTGTGAAACAATACTTTCGCTCTTGTGATTGTCCGACTTACCTGTTTGTCTGAGGGCAAGTGTCATTGGCAGGATAGCCATAAATTACGTGTAGGGAACACTGTAAGCATTAAAAAATTGGTAATGCACCGTTTAAGGTCAAAAGAGGTTATTCTCTATGAGTAAGGTGCAATACAAGCTTCCGATCTTTCTGAATATTAACGGTAAGAAAGTATGCCATTTGGTTGATTATCATTTGGCTATACAGTTCCGAAAAGAGGGTTCATCTGAACAACTCTTGAAAGAGTTAGTTCAAAAAGCAGCTTAGTATGTCGGCAACCAAGAGCAACTGAATCATATCAAAACCACTCAGACGAGTGGTTTTTTGCTTTCTGGGTTGGGGTTAATTGAATCTTGAAAGGGGGCTTTACAAACACAAAAAGAGAAGAGTTTTCATATTAAAACCCTTTTGTTTTTCCATTTATAACAATGGGTTGACTTCAAATTTTCATATGCGGTGTTTTTCTTTTGATTATATTGATCATCCAAACCATTACATCAACAATAGCGTTAACACCATTGATCATTGGTTCGCGGCGTTTTTTTTCTAATTTAGAAAGACCAATACCAAAAAATAAGCAGAAAACGAGGATCTGAAGAATGTTTGCTTCATTTAATGATTGGAAAACGTTGGTTGGGATCATGCCTGTGATGGTCGCCCAGAAAGTAGGTAACTCACCTTTAGAGGCGTAAGCTGTAGAGAACATACCTTCAACGCCAGAAACATCAATGCCTTTACCCGGCTCAAAAATTTCACCCATGAACAGTGCAAGTGCGACAGCAAGTGCTGAAGTGATACCAAAGTAACCTAAAGTCGTTAAACCAACTTTGCCTGCATTACTGCTATTACCTAGCCCAGCAGCACCAGAGATTAGAGCGACTGCAACCAATGGGATAACCAGCATTTTGATTAGGTTAATGAAGATTGTTCCTAGTGGGGCGAACATAGCAGCAGATTGGCCCATTGTTGCACCAACCATTGTACCTACGATCATCGCAATAACGACTTGAACACCGATATTGTTGAGAAGTCCTTTCTGTAGTAACACTTTATTTACCTCTGCGTTATTTTTGCAATAAGAGGTAGTTTATATCTCTTATTACTAAGTAATTCGTTAGTTAAATATATCGGTAGCTGTTGTACACGTAAAATTTACATCTATCAACAATTTTATCAAATAGATTTCATTATATGAATGTTTTTGTGTTTTTTTTGTATCCTTCATTGGTTGGCAAGCGATTGCTTTAAGGTTTTTATTCTATTTTATTAATTGACAATTAACGTATTATACCAATCGCAGTAAGTAAGTGATCAGAAATAGCGAAGGAAAAATGCTTGAGAACAAGGCGAAATTTTTCGATAAGTAGTTATTCTACAATCAAAAATTTCAACGCAGTTATCGAGTATTTTAACTAGCTAGGATGATCAGTTATTTACTACGATTGGTATTAGAGGCGTATTTTGATTGTAGATAAAAAAGAGCTCATAATGAGCTCTTTTAGGAAGGGGTTATACCAATCTACATAAAAATGGTATTAAAGGTAAATGTTATTTTTGTGTAGCAAGTTTCATTGCGGTAGTAAAAGAAGATAGGGCTTCAAGTAATACCGTAGAGTTATCTTGGTATTGCTCAATTATTTTTACCGTTGCTGAGCCTGATATTGCGCCTGCTGCACCCGCCTTAATTGCTTCTTCAACTTGTGCCGGCTCTGAAATACCAAAACCAAGAATGGCAGGAGGAGCATCAAATTGGTTTAAGCGTTCCAATAGTTGAGCAACAGGCATACCTGCTTTAGTTTCTGCACCTGTAACACCTGCACGAGAAAGAAGGTAAGTGTAGCCGCCACCTAATTTAGCAACGGTCTCTAGCGTTTCATCTGATGCTGATGGTGGTGCGATAAAGATTGGATGAACATTATGCTTGAGTGCACTTGCTCTAAATTCTTCAGACTCATTGGTTGGTACATCTGCGATTAACACGGAATCTACACCGGCTTGTTGGCATTTAGCATAGAAAGTATCGATGCCATTTGCGAACACAAGGTTAGCGTAAACCAATAGGCCAATTGGCGTTTCAGGGTATTTAGCGCGGATTTTAGCTATTAACTCAAAACAAACGGCAGGTGTTGTTTTACTGTCTAATGCTCGAATGTTTGCGCCTTGAATAGTAGGGCCATCTGCTAAGGGGTCAGAAAACGGAATACCTAGTTCAAGAGCATCGGCACCTGCTTCAATTAAGGTTTCCATGATCTGATAAGAAAGCTCAGGGTTTGGATCGCCAATGGTTACAAAAGGAACAAAGGCACCTTGGTTTTTGTTTGCTAATTTAGCAAATAGGTCTTGATAACGATCCATTAGATTTCTCCCTTTTCTTTTAGAATGTCATGAACAGTGAAGATGTCTTTGTCACCACGGCCTGATAGGTTAACAACTAACAACTGCTCTTTTTCTGGTTCAGCATGCGCTAGTTGAAGTGCATAAGCCAGAGCGTGAGATGATTCTAATGCAGGAATAATACCTTCGTCTTTTGCTAAGGTTTGGAATGCCTCTAGTGCTTCATCATCAGTGACTGAACCATATTCAGCACGACCAATGGCATTTAAATGCGCGTGTTGTGGGCCAACCGATGGGAAATCAAGCCCTGCAGAAACAGAATAAGACTCTTCAATTTGGCCATGTTCATCTTGCATTAGTGGGGCTTTCATACCAAAGAAGATGCCTGTTTTTCCGTGTTTAAGTGGTGCACCATGCTGGTCGGTATCAATACCTTTACCTGCAGGTTCTACACCAATCAGTTTCACACTTTCTTCTTCGATAAAATCAGCAAACATACCAATCGCATTTGAACCGCCACCTACACATGCGATTACAGCGTCAGGAAGTCGACCTTCACGTGCAAGGATCTGCATTTTTGTTTCTTCACCAATCATACGTTGGAAATCACGCACAATCGTCGGGAATGGGTGAGGGCCAGCGGCTGTACCTAATAGGTAATGCGCAGTTTCATAAGTTGCAGACCAGTCACGTAGTGCTTCATTACAAGCATCTTTTAGCGTTGAAGAACCTGAATGAACAGGGATCACTGTTGCGCCCATTAATTCCATACGGAATACATTTGGGCTTTGACGTTCAATATCTTTAGCGCCCATGTAAACACGGCACTTTAAGCCAAGCAGAGCACAAGCAAGTGCAGTTGCAACGCCGTGTTGGCCTGCACCAGTCTCTGCAATAATTTCGTTTTTACCCATGCGTTTTGCAAGTAGCGCCTGACCTAATACTTGGTTAGTTTTGTGAGCGCCACCGTGCAGTAAGTCTTCACGCTTTAGGTACAGTTTCGTTTTAGTGCCCTTGGTTAGGTTACGACAAAGCGTTAGGGCAGTAGGACGACCTGCGTATTCTTGCAGTAACGTCATAAACTCAGCGCGGAAATCGTCATCTGCTTGTGCATCAATGAATGCTTGTTCTAATTGATCAAGAGCAGGAACTAAGATTTGTGGAACGTATTGACCACCATATTCGCCGAAGTAGGCATCTAATTTTGCCATGATATTTTCCTTAATAATCTCGTAATGCGCTAAATACGGCGCGTAATTTTTTGTGATCTTTTTTACCTGGAGCCGATTCGACACCAGAGTTGAAATCTAATCCGTAACAGCCAAGTTGCGCAGCTTGTTTGGTATTCTCTAGTGATAAGCCACCGGCGAGCATAATGTCGTGATGTGGCAGTTTGTTCCAATCAAAACTTATGCCAGTACCACCGGCTTGAGAGCCCACTTTACAATCTACCAATACCTTATCAGCAAGACTTTGCGGAAGGGAAATACTTTGCGCCTCATCTGACACAGAAATAACATTCCACACTTGGCAATCCGTTGGTAGCTGTTGTTTTAGTTCTGCAATATAGTCCTCACTTTCAGAACCATGTAGCTGAACCACCGCAAGAGATAGCTCATGTGCTCGTTGTGCAACCGTAGATACAGTCTCGTTTTGGAACACGCCGACATAATGCAATGTAGTTTCCTGAGTGATGGCTTTGGCTGTTTCTAATGAAACAAAACGCGGTGACTTCTCAACAAAGATAAGCCCGCCATATACGGAACCCGAGTCATAAACTGCTTTTGCGTCTTCAACCGAAGTAAGCCCACAGACTTTGTTTTCACCTAAGATCACTTTTCGTGCTGCTAGTTCTAGGTTCTCTTCTGCCATTAATGAGCTGCCAATTAAAAAGCCTGTAGCGTGTTTAGCTAGATCTTTTACTTGCTGATGATTATAGATACCAGACTCAGAAATAATGGTTGTGTCTTTTGGCAGTAGCGGTGCAAGCTCTTTAGTGCGGTTCAAATCAGTGGATAAATCACGTAGATTACGGTTGTTAATTCCGATCACTTGCGCTTCTAATGCGACCGCTCTATGTAACTCTTCTTCATTACTGACTTCGGTAAGTACGCCCATATTGAATGAGTGTGCAACTGCAGCAAGCGCTCTGTATTCTTCATCATTAAGTACAGAAAGCATCAGTAGAATCGCATCGGCACCGTAATGACGCGCTAAATAGACTTGGTATGTATCAATCATAAAATCTTTGCACAGAATAGGCTGATTAACTTGGGCTCGAATAATTGGTAAGAAATCAAAACTGCCTTGAAAATACTTTTCGTCCGTTAACACAGAAATCGCACTGGCGTGTTTGTTGTAGACAGAGGCGATGTAACCTAAATCGAAATTTTGTCGGATTAATCCTTTTGATGGCGATGCTTTTTTACACTCAAGAATAAACTCAGTTTTTCCTGTTTTTAATGCTTGGTAAAAACTGCGATCTGAATTGGTCAGGCCATCTTTAAACGTATTGAGTGGTTGAGTTTTTTTTCGCTCGTCTACCCAAACGGTTTTGTCTTTAACTATTTTTACTAGCACTTCGGCCATTTGGGTATTTTCTACTGAAATGTGCTCAGACAATTGTTGTGTCATCTTTCTTATCCTCGTGCAGCCAGTTGTTGAACTAGCTCAAATGCTTTACCTGAATTCATCGCATCGATTGCTTTTTGTGCATTGGTTTTTAAATCTTCATGGCCAAATAAACGCATTAGTAGCGCAACGTTAACCGCAATGGCACCTAATTGAGCGTCGGTTCCTTTACCTGTCAGAATATCGGTAATAATCGCTTTGTTTTCTTCTGGCTCTCCGCCTTTAATCGCTTCAAGCGGGTGTGTGTTTAAACCAAAGTCTTCAGGCGTTAATGTGTATTCTTTGATTTTACCGTCAATGATTTCAGCAACGGTTGTTGGACCATGAATCGCGACTTCATCTAAACCAGAACCAAAAACAACGGCTGCGCGTTTCATTCCCATGTTCACCATGGTTTCTGCTATTGGGCGAACCAGTGACTCATCGTACACACCCATTAACTCAATGTTTGGACGAGCAGGGTTGATTAAAGGGCCAAGAATATTAAAGATGGTGCGTGTTTTCATGGTTTGACGAATTGGCATCGCGTGGCGAACACCACCGTGATAATGCGGTGCAAATAAGAAGGCAACACCTAAATCATCAACCGCTTTTCGTGTGTCTTCTGCTGACATGGCTAAATTAATACCAAATGAATCTAATAAGTCAGAAGATCCTGATTTACTTGAAACACCACGGTTACCGTGTTTTGCGATTTTTAATCCACAGGCTGCTGCTACAAACGCCGCTGTGGTGGAAATATTTATCGTATTTGAACCGTCACCGCCTGTACCAACAATGTCGGCGAAATCGTAATCAGGGCGAGGGAATTCATTGGCATTATCAAGCAGTGCTTTTGCTGCACCTGCAATTTCGTTTGGTGTTTCACCTTTGATTTTCAAACAGGTTAGGGCAGCGGTAAGTAGAATAGGCTCTAACTCGCCTTTAATTATGGCATCAAAAAGAACTTGGCTTTCTGTTTCTGAAAGCGAAGTTTGGTCATACAATTTAGTAAAAATGGCTTCAATTTGAGCCATGCGAATATCCTTATTCTTTATTATCTGAACGGCTTGAATCTAAATTTAAAGCCCAGTTTAATGTGTTAATGAGTAGCTCAGCGCCTTGCGTCGTTAAAATGGATTCAGGATGAAATTGGAATCCACACACTTTATCTTCTTCTTGGATCACCGCCATAACTAAATCATCAACGGTTGCTGTAATGGTTAATTGCTCTGTTACTTTCGTCGCCACTAAAGAGTGGTAACGGGCAATAGAGAGTGGATTTGGTAACCCATCAAAAATAGCGTGTTGGTTATGGCTCATCATTGCCGATTTACCATGAACGATTTCGCCAGCACCTGCAACTATCCCATCATACGCTTCTACAATCGCTTGATGACCAAGACAAATCCCAATCATAGGTACTTTGCCTTTTAAGCGTTGAATGACTTCAGGCATACAGCCGGCTTTTGATGGCGCGCCTGGTCCTGGAGATAGTACAACTACCGGATTTTCTAATTTATTTACCGCTTCTTCAAAAGCTACGGCTGACAAACTATTTCGATAAATAGTGACTGGGTAACCAAGTGAGCGAAATTGATCAACCAAGTTATAAGTAAAGGAGTCAAAGTTATCGAGCAATACAATATGAGCCATTAGTTATTCTCCTTAGTATTTATTGGTTGAGCTAAGTGTGCTTTTTGAATCGCAGAGATCACCGCTTGTGCTTTTCCACGAGTTTCATCAGCTTCAGCTTGTGGGTTGGAATCATAAACCACACCAGCTCCGGCTTGAACTTGAGCGATACCATCTTCAACATAGGCTGAACGAATAACAATACACGTATCCATGTTGCCATCCCCCGTTAAGTAACCAACAGCGCCACCATAAGTGCCTCGGCGTGTTTTTTCTACGTCACGAATGAGCTGCATAGCACGAATTTTTGGTGCGCCAGTCAATGTCCCCATATTCATGCACGCTTGGTAAGCATGAAGGGCATCAAGATCCCCTCGAAGCTGACCAACAACACGAGAAACCAGATGCATAACATGGCTGTAGCGGTCGACTTTTAATAAATCAGCCACATAGCGAGTGCCTGCTTCTGAAATACGAGCGACATCATTACGAGCCAAGTCAACCAACATCATGTGCTCTGCGTTTTCTTTGGTATCACAACGCAGTTCTAATTCAATGCGGCTGTCTAAATCATGGTTGATAGAGCCATCGCTGTTTTTACCGCGTTGACGAGTGCCTGCGATTGGGTAAATTTCAACTTGGTTTGTTTCTTTACCGTATTTCAATGCAGATTCAGGCGATGCTCCAAATAGGGTGAAATCACGATCTTGCAGATAAAACATATAAGGACTTGGATTGCCGATTTTGAGTTCACGATAAGCCGCTAATGGCGCAGGACAAGGAAGTGTGAATCGACGAGAAGGAACAACTTGGAAAATATCGCCTTTAATTACAAATTCTTTTAAATTTAATACGGTTTGACAGAAATCTTCATCGGAGACACTTGGAATTGCTTCACAGCTTTCTAGCGTTGGTGCTTCGGGTACGGTATGTGGCTCTGAGCAAAACGCTTTAATTTCAGTAAGTCGTGCAGAAAGGTTTGTTTTGATTGTTGCATCAGCATTAAACAATGAGCCTTGAAGTACTGACGTTTCCGTTTGATGATCGATAACTAACAATGATTCGGCTACATAAAATACATAATCAGGGCATTTGTTTGTTGTCTCTGCCTCACCAAGGTTTTCAAAGTTAGCGACTAAGTCATAAGCAAATAGTCCACCTAAAAAGAGTGCATTAGAGGGTAAACCAGTTACATTGAATTGATTTTGAATAAACCGTAACGCATCAAAAGAGGAGAGTTCTCGTAAACGGCTGTCCTCATCCAGATCTTGATTAATATTTGGGAACTGTAATGTCAATATAGAGTTAGAAGAAAGGGCAATAAGAGAAGCAGGAATAGATTGAGCTAAGGAGTGTAATAAGGATTCTCCATTTGCTGTTAACGCTTCTAGTGTTACTTCTTTATCAAAACAATGAATTCGTACCGCTGCATCTATTAGCATCAAGCTTATAATGTTTTGTTTTGAGTTAACTTCTGCCCCTTCGAGTAATAGGCTCATCTCTTTATTTTCACATAGAGTGGAATAAAGTTGGGTTGGATCAGAGACGTATGGAACGTCAAAGGAAAGCACTTCTAGTTGACCATCATTGGACATTACTGACTGCATTTCAGCCTCCCTGCTAATGCGTTGAATTGATGTTACATTTTTATTGGTTTTCATAGTCGCATATTTCACTTTTGTTGCCACTCTTTTCTTAAAACTTGTGAGAGCTGAATGACTGACTGTTTAGATTTCCATCTATCACTGAGGGTGCTGGTACATTTAGGCATAAAAAAACCCGCTTAAATACGGGTAATAATTTTTATGTCAAAATCGTTAATTCAGCACAAAAACACTACCCGAAGTAGTGCCACCATCGTTTTGTCATCACGCTAGTTTTTAAGAATGCTTGTTGTTTGCTAAGCTGTGACATAAAGTACCTACTATTAAAACAAAGACCAATATTAAATTTGGTGAGAAAGCGTTTAACTGCGTACTAGTAAACTAGTGCGAGAGGTGAAAGTCAAGAATTATTATGAAAATAGACCTACATAGTCACACAACAGCGTCAGATGGACGCATGTCTCCTGCTGAATTAGTAGAAAGAGCGGTTACTTTTGATGTGAAAGTACTTGCTATTACTGATCATGATACCGTTGCAGGATTAGCTGAAGCGCATCAAACGATTAAAGAAAAAGCATTACCAGTGCATTTAATTGATGGTATTGAAATTTCAACATTATGGAGCAACAAGGATATTCATGTTGTTGGCCTTAATATTGATGTAAATCACCCTGAATTAATTGCATTGATAGAAGAACAAGCGCAACGTAGAGATGATCGCGCTCGAAAAATGGCAGAACGTCTTGAAAAAGCGGGTTATGTCGGGGCGTTAGAAGGCGCAATGGCACTGGCTGATGGAGGCTCACTAACCCGAGCTCATTTTGGCAAGTGGTTAGTTGACAAAGGCCATGCGAAAACGATGCAAGCGGTATTCAAAAAGTTCTTAACACGCAATAACATAGGCTATGTTCCACCAGAATGGTGTTCAATCGAAGAAGCCGTTAAGGTCATTCATAACGCGGGAGGAACAGCTGTACTTGCTCATCCAGGTCGTTATAAGTTGACCGCAAAATGGGTGAAGCGATTATTAGCTGCATTTGTTGAAGCAAAAGGGGATGCAATGGAAGTTGCCCTACCTCAACAAGGTGTTCAAGAGCGTCGAGTTCTTGCAGATTATGCAATTCAATATGAACTAGCGGCATCACAAGGGTCTGATTTTCATTATCCGTCGCCTTGGACAGAATTAGGAAGAAATTTATGGCTACCTGAAGGGGTAGTTCCAGTATGGCAAGAATGGGATTTACCAACGTTTGAGTAGGGCTTAATCCTTAAATAATAACAACGACCTGCTCGTCAGGAGGAATAATGAGCCAATTTTTTTACGTACATCCAGAAAACCCACAAGCACGCTTAATTAGTCAAGCGGTTGCCATCATTAGAGATGGTGGTGTCGTTATTTATCCAACCGACTCGGGTTATGCTTTAGGTTGTCAGCTTGAGAATAAACAAGCATTAGAGCGTATTTGCCAGATCCGTCGTTTAGATGATAAGCACAACTTTACATTGTTATGTCGAGATCTGTCAGAGTTATCAATTTATGCACGTGTCGACAATAGCATTTTCCGATTACTGAAGAACAATACACCGGGGGCTTATACCTTTATCTTTAAAGGGACTAAGGAAGTTCCACGTCGTCTTATGAATCCAAAGCGTAAAACAATAGGTATGCGTGTACCGGATAATAAGATCGCTCTTGATTTGTTAGAAGCATTAGGTGAACCGCTAATGTCGACAACATTGATTTTACCAGGTAATGACATGGCAGAGTCAGATCCAGAAGCGATCCGAGATCAGCTTGAGCACGCCGTGGACTTAATTATGAATGGTGGTTATTTAGGTGAACAGCCAACAACCGTGGTTGATTTTAGTGACGATGAAATCAATGTGGTTCGTATTGGCGCTGGTGATCCAAGCCCATTTCAATAATTAAAAAGACAAGTAAGTATAAATAGCCAGCATTGACTGGCTATTTATACCATTCTGGATGAGTAGTTGTTCAGATAATTGCGTAGGAAAAATCGATTAGAGCAAGGCATAAATTACAGTAACTAGTGGCTCTAATTACAAAATTTATAACGCAGATATAATCGATTTTAACAAGCAAGAATGATCAAATACTTATGTAGATTGGTATTATATCCATTTTTCAAGCATTTGTAATAGTTGAGGCTTGGAGATTGGCTTAGTTAAGTATGCATCCATTACTGCTGTTATTTTAAGTATTTCTTCATGGCCTGATTCACCAGTAAGCGCAACGATAGGAAGCAATGGATGACCTGCTTTAATTTGCGCAGCAGCCTCCGCTCCATTCATTACTGGCATACGTGAATCCATAAAAATCAGGTCTATGTGCCTTTCGTTAACTATTTTAAGTGCTTCAGCCCCATTTTCTGCTTGGACAATGACAAGATTATCATTCGCAATAAATGTTTGAATTAACATTCTTTGTACTTTTTTATCATCAACAATAAGAACTGTTTTTTTCGAACTATTATTTCTAATCTTAGCTATGCCGAAGGATTCTTGTTGTATTGCTGTCGGTTCAATAGTGATTGCTTGATGATCTGTATTTATTTTAGGAAAACTAAGAACAAACTCAGTAAACTCACCTTGTTTTGAGTAACATGCAATATTGCCTTTAAAGGAGTGCATTACTCGTAAACAGTAAGAGAGGCCTAAACCTGTGCCTCCTTGTTTATTATGAGTGAAAAAATCATCAAAGATATTTGGTAGAATATTTGAATTAATACCAGGGCCTGTATCTCTGAATATCAAAGAATTGGTTGTATTTCCTTTTACTAATTGTATTGATATAGAGCAGTTAGGGTCTTCAAAGTAATGAATGGCATTACGTAATAAATTAAATACGATAAATCCGAATAAGGTATCATTAACATTAATAAGAAAGTCATCATTGAGATCTAAATGTATTCGCTTTTTAATATCTTCAGATTCAAAAGAATATTCATAAATAAACTGCTCTGTTAACACTGAAATAGAATAAGTTTTAAAGAGAGATTGATTAATATCAACACCTTTACTCTCGTTAAGAATAATATCAATTAACTGTGAACCGCGTTGAATAGCTAATTTTCCCTGTTCTAATTCTTTACTAATGCCATTTTTATCTGATTGAATTCCAATACGTTCAAAGTGATACATTAACTGTGACAGTGGATTCCTCATTTCGTGAGCAATAGAGTTTGCAAGTGCTTGAGACTGGCGCACTTTACGCTCACTTTCAATATAACCTTGAACTTTAGTTAATACCCATTGAAGCGCTGAAATTTCTTCATTTGAAAATGTTGATCCATTCCGTTTTTTTGCCGAAACAAGCAAGTGTGAAATCAGCTTGTTTTTCCCAAAAATAGGAAGAATTAAGGCTGTTTTATGAGAGTCCATCTCTTTTTGAACTTGATGCAACTCAGAATGCTTAGAGTCTGGAGCGTAATGGATTTGATAATCTAATTCATCTTTGACTAAGGCTGAATTAGACTGTTCTAAATGAGGAATAAAGATATTGTAGTTGGTATTCTTTCCAACCAAGAGTAGGTCATCTCGTGGTGTATCGAGCAATAAAGCTAACTTAGTAATTGCGTGCTGACTTGAGTATTTAAATTCATCAGCTAATTCATATATTTTATCAACAGGTGTCTTTTTATCTTTATATATCATAAGGCTAGCAATGCCTTTTGATTTTAAAAGGGTTTTATTCCAAAATATACCAGTAAAAATAATGAAAATAATACTGATAGGAAAATCTGCTCCTGAGTTGGTGTTGTGAAAATATAAGAATGGGACTAAAAAGATGACTAAATTCATCACATAAGAAGAGAGCCAGAATGAGATATAGCGAAAGCTGTATAAGCGATGATAAAGCAATGTATAGCCAATTAAGACGGCTTCAGTCACAGATAATGCTGGTGGAACCCAAGCGAATGAAAAGTCCTGCCATATTATAGGGATAATAATTTGAGAGATGATGGTTGAAGACATAAAGACTAATATACCAAATAACAAGTAGATGGATTTTTCTTTATTGAGTTTGAGCTTACTTTTTCTTAGCTTTGTAAAATTATAAATGATGATACCTATAAATACGAAAGCATTTAGGAAAAACAATGTAGCAAATGGACCAAAATGAATAGTGAATATCCCTTTATCAACAACCGTAATACCGGTTATCGTTAAATTTGGTATTAAATTGATAATTAGAGCAAAAGTGGTTTCGATAAAGAACAGTATAATCTGCCAAACTTTTAGTTTTTTGTCTTCAGAACTGAGTCGGCAAGAGAATAGGAAAGCGAAGCCAAAAGCGAAATAAGAACTTAAATTAGCAATAATTGCTATATTTACAGAAGTTTGCTCACTGAATCTAAGTAATAAATTGGATTGGAAGTAGTAGTTAGTTAAAATCCAAATAACTATAAAAATAGAATATGCAATATAAGGATGGTAAATCTTTGGGTCTACTTCCATCCGATCTTTAAATAAAGACCGGATGAAAAAAGCCACCCATAATAAGACAAATACGGCGATGAATAACAACAAGTTATCTTTAGGGGGGCTAATTAGCATTTATAGTAAACTCATCGTTGTTTTAATTCTCTTCTTTTTTCGATTATTTTAGCATTGTATTCTCTAAAATTATATCGATTGAAAGCGCTACTTGCATTTTTTGTAAAGCAAATTCCTTTATGTGTCACTAAACCGGACTGATTGATATCTTGGCTACCAGTAAAAACGAAAGGTACGTCATCGTTTTCAATGCAAGCCATAGATTGGTAGAAAAGTACCATTGCAGGTTGCTCTATAATTGAAAAAATTAATGTTCTTTTCGAATGAAAAAGAGCCATTGCTAATCCTTTCTGTGCAAGATACATATGGTAATTCATTTTAGGTTTTGCTCCATTGACGGTAAAGCGAATTACCCCGCAGACAGTTGATTTTTCTACTATAGAAGAAAAAATTTCGTTTTCTAGTTCTGAGCAAGTTAATTGTTCTAAAGTTTGATCTTGTTGGGTAGATAAGGAGGTCATATTGGGAAATAATTGTGCAACTTTATGTATATTTTGTGTTTTTTCCCATTTGTCAGATTGAAAGAAATTATCGAAAAATAACCAGTTGACTTTGTCATGATAAGGTTCAATCAGTGCAGATGAAATGATAGTAGGGTAGGGATTATCATTATCAAATTGGTACAGAATAAAGTGCTCTCCTTTTGATGAAATATCTAGAATACTAAGCATTTCATACCATTTATGTTGCTTGATGAATGTCGCAATATTGATGAGG
This sequence comes from Aliivibrio sp. A6, assembly GCF_028765505.1. Lineage (NCBI taxonomy): Bacteria > Pseudomonadati > Pseudomonadota > Gammaproteobacteria > Vibrionales > Vibrionaceae > Aliivibrio > Aliivibrio sp. A6. The sequence goes on from NZ_JARACR010000024.1 coordinate 22,558, forward strand.
ACAATGGCATCTGAAAGTAATAACGGTTGTTCACAAAAGTCGGTATAGAAAACGCGTTTATCTAGTGCTATATCAGTAACAATCTCATAGTGGTAGTCATCATTTATTTTTTTTGATGTGTATGTTTTGTCTGGTGTATTGAGGGGGGGCTGATTGATAGCCATTGAGTTTTGAATGGTGCGAAATATTTCTAACTCTGTCCAGAAAGATAATAAACAACCAAAAAGTCGATGAGCGATTTTTTCAATAAGAAAGTAATCTTCAGGAAGAATTGGACTTGCTTGCTTTCCAATAATATTTTTAGCAGTTTGGGTTGAAAATATATCCGCTAGGTTACCAATATTTGAGCCGTGCAGTTGGTTTAGAATCGTAGTCTTTCTATTTTCTATTATCTCTTTTAAAAGTGTTGATTTTCCAGTTTTGTTGCAGTGAGAGTCAACAAGTTTGATAAACTGATCTTGCAGGTTTTTTTTGTGTAATCGAATCAGTGGATTCAGAAGGTAGAGCATTAAAAAAACGAATTAACTTTTCCATTTGGATTTCCTTTTAGTATGAATGAATGCTGTTTTAAACACAGCAGTTTTAATCATACGGAAAAACACTTCATGGTATAAAATTTTGTTTAATTTTTTACTATTCATCACAACCTTATTGTATAATCATCACCCATAGAATTCTAAAATGATTGAGAAATACTATCTGAACTTGGTAGGTTCTTGATTAATAAAAGTTAATTGACGCCTGTGAAGGCGACATCATAAGGTAAAAAATGAGCGAAAAATTACAGAAAGTATTAGCACGAGCAGGCCTTGGTTCTCGTCGTGAATTAGAAACGATGATTCAGTCTAATCGTGTTAGTGTTGATGGTCAGATAGCAAAGCTAGGTGATCGCCTAGAAAATGTCGATGCAAAAATTCGTATTGATGGCCATGTTGTATCAGTAAAAGAGTCTACTGATGTGATTTGTCGTGTGCTTGCTTACCATAAACCAGAAGGTGAGCTATGTACTCGTCATGACCCAGAAGGTCGTCGTACTGTTTTTGATCGCCTACCAAAAATTAAAGACTCACGTTGGGTATCTGTTGGTCGTCTTGATGCCAATACCGCAGGTCTATTGTTATTCACCACTGATGGTGAGTTAGCAAACCGTCTTATGCACCCGAGTCGTAAAGTTGAACGTGAATACATGTGTCGTGTATTTGGTGAAGTTAACGACAAGATGGTTAAAAACCTAGTTTCTGGTGTAAAACTGGAAGATGGTGAAGCACGTTTCGAAGACGTTATGTATGCTGGCGGTGAAGGTATGAACCATACTTTCTATGTAGTAATTAACGAAGGCCGTAACCGTGAGGTTCGTCGCCTATGGGATTCTCAAGGTGTAACGGTTAGCCGCCTAAAGCGTGTTCGCTATGGTGATATCTTCTTAGAAAAAGCACTGCCTCGTGGTGGTTGGATGGAACTTGAACTGAAGGAAGTAAATTACCTTCGTGAAATGGTTGAACTTCCACATGAAAAAGAAAGCCTATTGGATGTAGATAAAGAATCTCGTAAGCGCGCGAAGTCTAAATCTCAAAAAATCCGTCGTGCAGTGAAGCGTCATGATGAACGTACCGTTGAAGATCGTAATACTTCTGGTGGTCGCCGTGGTCGTAATAATAAAAAGCCAGTAGGTAGCTCATTACCGCGCAATTCAAATAGTGACGCTAAACCAACAGGCAAGCCAACAAGTAAACCAAGTGGTAAACCAACAGGCAAACCAAGCGGTAAGGGTAAGAAGCCAGCAGCGGGTTCTAAGCCTGTGAGAAGTAAATTTTCACCAAATGGTAAAGCACCTAAATCAGCACCAAGACAGCGTTAAGTTGAATTGATGAGTTGACTTAGAAAACAGACAAATAAAAAGGGTTGAAGCCATATGGTTTCAACCCTTTTTTTATTTTGCTTGGTGTTACTTATTTATACTAATAATAACTATTTTGGTTGTGCATCAATACACTGACCATTTACGTTAATACTTTCAGGTGCCATTAAATAGACATATAACGGCATTAAATCTTTTGGTGTTTTAAGTAAGCTAATGTCTTCAGCTGGAAAGGCTTGAGCACGCATACGTGTATGAGTTCCACCTGGATTAATTGCGTTTACTTTAACCTGAGTGCCTTCCATTTCATGTGCTAATGTTTGCATCATGCCTTCAGTAGCAAATTTTGAGATAGCATAAGCTCCCCAAAAAGCACGACCTTGGTGACCTACAGTAGAGGTGGTGAAGATAATTCGAGCATCATCAGATTGTTGTAAAACAGGCAGTAGTGCTTGAGTCATTAAGAATTGCGCTTTAACGTTAATTTGCATGACTTCGTCGAAAATCGCTTCTTCAAATTGCTCGAATGGACTCAACATACCAAGTAAACCTGCGTTATGCAGTAAGCCGTCGAGTTTACCAAATTGACTTTGAATGGTTTCAGCCATATCGATATAATTCTGCTTTGTTGCGCCTTTTAAATCTAAAGGCACAATCGCTGGCGTTGGATAACCTGCCGCTTCAATTTCATCATAGACCGCTTCTAATTTTGCAACGGTACGCCCCAAAAGGATAACCGTAGCACCATGTTGAGCATAATGTAATGCTGCTTGTTTACCAATGCCATCCCCTGCACCAGTTATGAGAATTGTTTTGTTTTTTAATGCGTCAGCAGAAACCTGATAGTCCACTCTGTAATCCTTGTATTTCAACATTCATCCTAAGTCCTTCTGTTCTTTTTTGCGATTTATAGCCGTAAAAATAGACATTTAGTACGAATTTCTATCATTAGATGAATTAACTTTGGGTTAAGTTAGGTACAATACACGAAACATACTTAAGAGGGTATTACATTGGAATTTTTGTTTGATTACGGTCTCTTTTTAGCAAAGATAGCAACAGTGGTTGTTTCTATTATCGCCATTTTGATTGCCGCTAAAGCTGTGGGTGGTAACTCTTCAGCATCAAAAGGTGAGTTAGAAGTTACGAATTTGACTGAACAATATAAGTCAACGATTGAAGAACTAGAACACCATCTATTTGATGATGCTGAGTTAAAAGCACGCGCAAAAGCAGAGAAAAAAACTGCAAAAGAAGCCGAAAAAGCAAAACAAAAGGCAGTGAAACAGGCTACAAAATCTGGAGATTTAGAGCTAAAACGCGATGCTCGTTTATTCGTTTTAGATTTTAAAGGCAGTATCGATGCAAAAGAAGTCGCTGGGCTTCGTGAAGAAGTATCAGCTATTTTAGCGGTTGCAGCAGAAGGTGATGAAGTCCTTGTTCGTCTTGAGAGTGGAGGTGGTATGGTTCATGGATATGGACTGGCTTCATCTCAGCTTGATCGTTTACGTGATGCGAATATCAAACTAACGATTTCTGTTGATAAAGTAGCAGCTTCTGGTGGTTACATGATGGCGTGTATCGGTGAGAAAATTATCGCAGCACCATTTGCAATTGTTGGCTCAATTGGCGTGGTTGCACAATTACCAAACTTTAGTAAGTTGTTGAAAAAGAACGATATTGAATTTGAGCAGCTGACAGCAGGTGAATACAAACGAACGCTAACTATGTTTGGTGAAAACAGCGATAAAGCACGTGAAAAATTTCAATTAGAGTTGGAAGAAACACACGTATTATTTAAAGATTTCATTCACGAACATCGCGCTGGTTTGGATCTTGAAAAAGTAGCAACAGGTGAGCATTGGTTTGGTAAACAAGCGCTAGAGTTAGGCTTAATTGATGCGATTCAAACATCCGACGATTACTTAACAAAAGCGTGTAAGGATCGTGAAGTATTAGCGATTCATTACGTACAGAAGAAAAAGCTAGGCGCTAAAATTGCAGGTATCGCTGGTCAATCAGCAGAGAATGTATTTATGCGTTTAATTAGTAAAGGACAACGTCCAATTCTTTAATTGCACGGATGTTTTTTAATATAAAAAAGGCTGAATTATTCAGCCTTTTTTTGTTTGTAATTAGCAAAAATTACTTAACGCTAAATTCTTTTGATAATTGATGAGCAAGGTATTTAAACATATTAAATACAGCGGTGGTTTTTTCTGTTGGTAGGCCTTGATCGGATAAAAAGTACTCGCCTTTGAATACTAATACTTCATCTTTTTCTTCTACACTAGTTGCTCGCATACCTTCAACGTAGTTCTCGTGATCTTGAATGATTTGGTTGGCGATTAACAGTAAATCAGCCTCAGAAATGGATTTTTTATCGCTCATATCTCACTCATTTTTTGCTATATAAAAGAGGGATTTTAAGCATAACGGTTGGAAAATACAATTGATGTAAATCATGGCTAGTAAAATAAAAATTCAGTGAAGATTGACAATTTTATTGTGAGCAAGTGCAAGATATTTAACTCACCTTTTGAGCTATGGACGTGTAAATGATAATAGAGTCGGCCTAATTAAAAAGGGAGTTTGATGGTAGGGTGTGTCTAAATTACATCTAATTAACAACTGTCCAAACTACGACCATTCAGTAACGAATGTAAAAAAAGTGGTTGACGTAGTGCCATCCTCCCTCAATAGTAATATATAGATAAAGTTTAATTTATAGCTGTTGATATCGTTATTTTGAGCAGCATTGTATTTCAGCACGAGGACGTTAGTGAGACATTATGGGTAAATCTCTAGTTATCGTGGAGTCACCAGCCAAAGCAAAAACAATAAATAAATACCTTGGCAAAGACTTCATCGTAAAATCCAGTGTAGGTCACGTACGTGATTTACCTATGGGCTCAACGAGCACAGGTAAAAAAGCGGCTGCGGCATCGACTAAAGGCTTAAGTGTTGAAGAAAAAGCACGCATTAAAAAAGAAAGAGATAAAAAAAATCTAATCAATAAAATGGGAATTGACCCATACAATGATTGGGCAGCTAACTATCAAATTCTTCCAGGTAAAGAAAAAGTAGTTGCTGAATTACAAAAATTAGCGGAAAGCGCAGATACTATTTATCTCGCAACCGATTTGGACCGTGAAGGGGAAGCTATTGCGTGGCACCTTCGCGAGATCATCGGTGGTGATGATTCACGCTTTAAACGTGTGGTTTTTAATGAAATCACTAAAAATGCAATTCAGCAGGCTTTTGAAACTCCAGGTGAGTTGAGTATGCCAGGTGTAAATGCACAGCAAGCACGTCGTTTCTTAGATCGTGTGGTTGGTTTCATGGCTTCTCCATTGTTGTGGAAAAAAGTGGCTCGTGGTTTATCTGCTGGTCGTGTTCAATCAGTTGCTGTGAAGGTATTGGTTGAGCGTGAGCGTGAAATCAATGCATTTATTCCTGAAGAGTTCTGGGATATTCATGCGGATACGTTAACTGCGGATAAAGAAAACTTCCGCCTACAAGTTGCACAACGTAATGGTTCTGCCTTCAAACCGTTAAATCAAGCGGATACGCTTGCAGCGGTTAGTATTCTTGAAAAAGCAGAATATGAAGTGTGTAAACGTGAAGATCGCCCAACAAAAAGTAAGCCATCAGCACCGTATATCACATCAACATTGCAACAAGCAGCAAGTACACGTCTAGGTTATGGTGTGAAAAAGACCATGATGTTAGCTCAGCGCCTCTATGAGGGCGGTTACATCACTTATATGCGTACTGACTCAACTAACTTAAGTAAAGAGGCTGTAGAGGCGTTACGTGAGTTCATTGGTTCTGAGTATGGCGACAGCTATTTGCCTTCAGCACCGATTTTTTACGGTAGCAAAGAAGGCGCACAAGAAGCTCACGAAGCGATTCGTCCTTCAAGTGTTGATGTGAAAGTTGATGACCTACAAGGTATGGAAGCGGACGCTCACAAACTTTATAACCTAATTTGGAATCAATTTGTTGCTTGTCAAATGACACCTGCGCAATACGATTCAACCACATTGAGCGTAAAAGCCGATGAATTCACCTTAAAGGCAAAAGGACGTATCCTGAAGTTTGATGGTTGGACTCGCGTACAACGTCCAATGGGTAAAAATGAAGATCAGCTATTACCAGCGGTTCAACTTGGCGATAAGCTAAAACTAGAACAGCTTGATCCAAAACAACACTTTACTAAGCCACCAGCGCGTTTCACAGAAGCTGCATTGGTTAAAGAACTTGAGAAAAAAGGCATTGGTCGTCCATCGACTTACGCATCAATCATCTCAACCATTCAAGACCGTGGTTATGTTCGTGTTGAAAGTCGCCGTTTCTATGCAGAGAAAATGGGTGAAATCGTTACAGACCGTCTAAATCAATCGTTTGATGATTTAATGGATTACGATTTTACGGCTCGTATGGAAGGCAACTTAGATAAAATTGCTGAAGGTGATAAAGATTGGAAAGACGTACTTAACGCTTTCTTCCAAGACTTTACTGATGATATTGCCAAAGCGGAGCTTGATGAATCTGAAGGTGGCATGTCACCAAATAATATCGTAGAAACCGATATTAAATGTCCAACATGTGGCCGTAATATGGGTATTCGTACTGCATCAACTGGGGTATTCCTTGGTTGTTCGGGTTACGCATTACCACCAAAAGAACGTTGTAAAACAACGATTAACTTAGGCAGTGAAGAGGGCATTGTTAATGTTCTTGAAGAAGACGTAGAAACCGCAGCATTACGAGCGAAGAAACGTTGTCCTAAGTGTGAAACAGCGATGGATCCTTATCTAATTGATCAAGATCGTAAGCTTCATGTTTGTGGTAATAACCCGAACTGTGAAGGTTACATTATTGAGAAAGGTGAGTTCCAACTTAAAGGTTATGATGGTCCAATTGTCGAATGTGACAAATGTGGTTCAGACATGGAACTTAAGAACGGCCGCTTTGGTAAATATATGGATTGTACGAGTGAAACGTGTAAAAACACACGTAAGATCCTAAGAAATGGTGAAGTTGCGCCACCAAAAGAAGATCCTGTACACCTTCCTGAATTGGAATGTGAAAAATCAGACGCGTACTTTGTGTTACGTGATGGCGCATCAGGTTTATTCTTAGCAGCAAGTACGTTCCCTAAATCACGTGAAACTCGTGCACCATTAGTGGAAGAGCTTGTTCGCTTTAAAGAGCGTCTGTCTCCTAAGTTCTTGTACTTAACAGAAGCACCGACGCACGATCCAGATGGTAAGCCAGCAGTGATTCGTTTCAGTCGTAAAACGAAAGAGAACTATGTTCGTACTGAAAGTGATGGCAAGCCATCAGGTTGGACTGGTTTATACATCGACGGCAAGTGGGCAATTACGGATAAGCGTAAAAAACCAAAAGCCGAGAAAGAAGATAAATAATCTTTTTTTGAAAATAGCTAACTAAAAGTTAAAAAGGAGTCTCAGACATGGGCTCCTTTTTTTATGTGATTAAATCATAACTCTTCATATTTTTAATTATTTTACTATATTCATTGATCTAACTCGGTATACCGAACAGCAACTAAGACCATAATAAAGACAATATATTTTTACTGTTCTATGGAAGTCGGTAGCGTTATGCGTCAATACATGAAGTATTTAATCCCAACAGTTATTCCTTTAATTATTTTATTACTCCCTTTGTCCGCTTTTCCTTTTGAAGGAATGACAATAATTCAGCAGCGTGTGATTGCTATCTTTTTATTGGCAGCACTGTGTTGGGTATTTGAGCCAATTCCAATTTACGCAACCTCAGTAGTCATTATTGTTCTCGAACTATTAATGGTTTCTGATAAAGGTTTTATCTTATTTAAGATGAATCAAGATGCACCTGATTTTGGAGAGTTGCTAAATTACAGTGATATTATGGCAACCTTTGCCAGTCCGATAATTATGCTGTTCTTAGGTGGTTTTTTCCTAGCAATGGCGGCAACGAAATATCGATTGGATGTCAACTTAGCCAGAGTATTGTTAAAACCATTTGGAACCAACCCTAAGTTTGTCATGCTTGGCTTAATGTTGATTACAGGCATTTTCTCAATGTTTATGTCGAATACGGCAACAACGGCGATGATGCTATCGATCTTAACGCCTGTTATTGCCGTATTTGGTCCGAAAGATCCAGGCCGAGTTGCGTTTGCTTTGTGTATTCCTATTGCGGCGAACATTGGTGGTATTGGAACCCCGATTGGAACCCCACCAAATGCCATTGCCTTGAAATATCTTGTTGGAGACAACCTAATCACATTCGGTGAGTGGATGGCATTTGGTGTGCCATTTGTCATCGTGATGATGGCGCTTGCTTGGTTCCTAATTACCTACTTATACCCAGCAAAACAAACCACAATGAATTTAGATATCAAAGGGAAGTTCTTAAAAACACCAAAAGCGATCATGGTGTACATCACATTCGCAGGTACGATCCTTTTATGGCTAATGGGATCAAGTCATGGCATGAACTCATATACTGTTGCGCTAATTCCAGTTGCGGTTTTCTCTCTGACGGGGATCATCAACAAAGAAGATCTTAAGAAAATATCATGGGATGTGCTGTGGTTAGTTTCAGGTGGTATTGCTCTTGGTTTAGCGTTAGATAAAACAGGCTTGGCTAAGTTAGTGGTTCACAGTATTCCTTTTGATGCTTATTCTCCTTATGTGGTTTTATTTGGTGCGGCATTCTTATGTTTAGTCATGGCAAACTTCATGTCTCATACAGCAACGGCGAACTTATTGATGCCGATCATGGCAGCGTTAGGTACTTCAATGACGTCATTGACCCCATTAGGTGGTGAGCTAACCTTAATACTGATAGTTACATTTGCCGCTTCTCTAGGTATGTCATTACCAATCAGTACACCACCAAATGCATTGGCGCATGCAACCGGTAATGTAGAAAGTAATCAAATGGCAAAAACAGGTGTGATATTGGGCGTCGTTGGTGTGTTATTAAGTTTTGTAATGGTATGGATCCTTCATACTGTGGGCCATATTGGATAGCCTATGAATCAAGAAAAATTACAACGTTTGATTGATGCCTATTTTAGTCAAGAAGAGCGAAGAATTGTTATTCCTGCGGGTGAAACGATCTTAGAGCAGGGTGCAGACAATGACCGTCTATACTATGTTTGCTCTGGTGAGTTAGAAGGGTTCTATCAAGAAGAAGAGAGTGAAAGCCAAGTTATGGTATTTAGTGCCTCTGAAGGCGCATTCATAGGCGTTCATAGTTTCTTTTCTGAAACCTTAATTGCTTCATCAACCGTAGTGAGTAAAACAGAAAGTGAACTTGGGTGGATAGATACAAAGACCACGGCAGTTGAGCTAGAGCGCTATGGACCACTTACCGCGCAGTTTACGCCTATTATTGTTAATGAGCTTTCTCGTCGTCAGCGCAGAGCCATGCAAGAATCGATAGAGAAAGAAAAAGCGCTACAAAAACTCTACTCTGCAGAGCAAATGACCACACTTGGTCAATTGGCTGCGGGTATTGCTCATGAGCTTAATAATGCGGTTGGAGTCTTAAGCAGTAAAACAGAGCGTCTGCAGTCTATCATTTTAGAGTTACTAGAAGAGATACACCCAGAAGCGAGTAGTTTTGTTGATCAAGGTTTAATGAATGGTCAAAACATTAGCTCATCAGAAGTTCGCACAAGAGGGCGTGAAATAGAAGAACGTTATGGTCTTGAAAGAGATCTCGCGCGTGAATTAGCTCGTGCGGTGCCTAGTGGTGAGTTATCAACGTACTGGTTAAGCGCTCCTGAAAAAGCCATACGCTATTGGAATATCGGTCGAGATCTTCATGACATGAGGTTAGCGGCAAGGCATTCTGTTGGTATTGTTCGCTCGGTGAAACAACTAGGCAGAACAGATATAGATACCGATGAAATCCTTGATGTGAATGACAGCATTAATAAAGCGCTCGTCTTATTACAGAGTGATTTGAGACGCGTCTCTGTGCATATGAGCCCAGCAGCAATGCCAATGGTAAAAGCATCAGCCACTGAGTTAGTTCAGGTGTGGGCTAATGTGATTAAAAATGCCAGCGATGCAATGGAGAAAATACAATCACCAGAAATTGAAATATCGACGCGAGTATCAGATCGATTTGTTTTAGTGACGATTGCGAATAATGGTCCTGAAATAGATGAAGTGACTCGACGTAAAATATTCCAACCGAATTTTACCACCAAAAAGGGCGGACTTTCTTTTGGTTTAGGGCTCGGTCTAGCCATCGTAAAACGAATCATAACAGGATACGGTGGTTCAATTGCAGTAAAGAGCAATCAAGAGAAAACCATTTTTAGAATTAAATTGCCAGTCGAGGACGGTCATGGAAAAACTTAATCTGATTTGTGTAGACGATCAAAGGGAAGTGCTGAGTGCCGTTTTGCAAGATCTTGCACCACTTAAATCATGGATTAATATCGAGGAATGTGAATCTGCGGATGAAGCATTAGACTTGATGGATGAGCTAGACAGTGAAGGAGGATATATCGCTTTAGTATTATCCGATCACGTAATGCCAGGAAAAAATGGTGTTGAATTATTGACTGATGTTTCCCACGATTATCGCTTTTTAAGAACAAAAAAAGTTCTGTTAACAGGGCAAGCAACTCATCAAGATACAATTATCGCTATTAATCGAGCGCGTATTGAAAGCTATATTGAAAAACCATGGAACGGGGACGAATTAAGAGTGTTAGTTACTCGTTTAGTGACGGAATATATTTTTGATAAAGGGTTGGAATATACTGACTATCAAGAACATTTAGATCAACAAGTTGTTCTTAGCCGATTAAGATAGTACCAAATTAAAACGCCTTACATAAGCAAACTATGTAAGGCGCTTTTATAGGTTACTACGCTTGAATTAATTCGTTACCGGAGTGCTCACCTTTTGAAAAGGCATCAATACTACCTAGTGTTGTTGCAGCTATATTATCTAATGCTTCTTCCGTTAAGAAGGCTTGGTGGCCAGTGAAAAGTACATTATGGCAAGCAGATAAACGACGGAAAACATCATCGGTAATAATGTCGTTTGATTTATCTTGGAAGAATAGCTCTTTCTCATGATCATAAACATCTAAACCGAGCGCACCGATCTTACCTGCTTTTAAGGCTTCGATAGCGTTGGCTGAGTTTAATAACCCACCACGACTGGTATTAATGATCATTACGCCATCTTTCATTTTTTCAAATGAATCTGTGTCTAATAAGTGCGTGTTTTCAGGCGTTAATGGACAATGCAGTGTTATTACATCTGATTTCGCAAAAATCTCATCAAGGGTAGTGTATCTCACTCCTAAATCTATCGCTACTTGGCTTGGGTATGGGTCATAGCACAAGATTTCCATTCCTAATCCTTTAAGAATTCGCATTGTTGCGAGCCCAATTTTACCCGAGCCAATAACACCAACCGTCTTACCAAAGAAATTGAAACCTGTTAACCCTTCTAGAGAGAAGTTGGCATCACGAGTTCGTTGATATGCTTTATGGAAACGACGGTTTAAGCACATCATCATTCCGACAGCATGTTCGGCGATGGCTTCTGGTGAGTAAGCGGGCACTCGAACCACTTGGAGACCGAGTTCTTTTGCCGCATCAAGGTCTACACGGTCAAATCCCGCACAACGCATAGCGATTAATTTGGTGCCTTGATTCGCAAGTTTAGTGAGGACAGGAGCAGATAAATCATCATTAACGAATGCACAAACCACATCGGCACCATCTGCAATTGGGGCTGTACTTTCAGTGAGTTGGAAGTTGAAATATTGACATTCGAATTGGTAATTTTGATTGATACTATTGAAAGAAACTTCATCATAAGATTTAGTACTGAACATTGCGATTTTCATATAATATCCTTACAAATAAACAGGTTATAATAATGCTAACTCTTTCCACTTTACCACTTCTTTAACTAAAAATAAGATAAAACTGATGAATAAAATGTTTTAATACTTATGGTATTAAGAGTATTTACGTATCAGAACTATAATTTGTTCATAGTTAACTATTATTTTCCTGAGTTTAGCGATTGCGCTCATGTAATTGATAATAGATATCATCTAGACTTAATGAATATTCAGTAATGAGGTTTTTTATTATGATGCAGAAAATAACAAATTGGTTGAGTAGAGATCCAGAACCAAGAACTCGAGAAGAACTTCAGTATCTTGTCGATATCGGAAACATGGCAGAACTAAAAGATCGCTTCTCTTCTCGACTTCAATTTGGTACCGCTGGATTACGAGGAATGGTAGGAGCAGGACCTAACCGAATGAATCGGCTGGTAATTCAAGAAACAGCCACAGGATTAGGTCATTATTTAATAGACAACATCACGAATGCTAGCGAAAGAGGTGTTGTTATTGGTTATGACGGTCGTACTGATTCTCAACAATTCGCTCATGATACCGCTAGCGTTTTAACGGCTTTAGGGATTAAAGTTTTTTTAACAACCAAAGTTGCGGCAACCCCTATTGTGGCTTATGGGATTAAGAAATTTAACGCCGCAGGAGCGGTAGTGGTTACGGCAAGTCATAATCCACCAGAATATAATGGCTTTAAAGTGTATTGGGAGAATGGAGCGCAGATTATTCCGCCGCATGATTCAGGTATTGCCAATGAGATCGATATTGCAGCCACAAAGCCTATTCCACTGATGTCATTGAGTGATGCTGAGGCTCGAGGGCTTTTAGTGTGGTTAGATGACGAATACTATCAATGTTATCGTAATGCAATGAACAGCAATCCGCTGCTTTCAAACCATACCAACCCATCAGCAATTTCAATTGCTTATACAGCGATGCATGGTGTGGGTGCCGATATGGCAGAAACCTTATTGCGTGATGCTGGATTTAATCATGTGGTAAGCGTGGCAGAACAAAGAGAACCAGATGGAACCTTCCCAACGGTAAATTTCCCTAACCCTGAAGAAAAAGGGGCTATGGATATGGTTATCGCGTTAGCTGATTCAGTACAGGCAGAGCTTGCATGCGCTAATGATCCTGATGCAGACCGTTTTGCACTGGCTGCACGAAAAGATGACGGTAACTATCAAATGCTCACAGGTGATCAGGTAGGTATTCTATTTGGACATTATCTGTTGAAACATACAGAACCAAGTAAGCAGCTTGTTGGTAATACCATTGTTTCGTCCACGTTATTGAAAAAGATTGCTGAATCGAAAGGGGCCGAGTATTTCCAAACGCTAACGGGCTTCAAATGGCTCACTAATGTTGCGATGCAAAAGCAAAGTGAAGAAAAACAATTTCTTTTTGCTTATGAAGAAGCACTTGGATACACCATTGGCAGTGAAGTGTGGGATAAAGATGGTTTATCTGCTTTAGTTGCTTTTGCTCAATTAGCGGCAGAACTTTCAACACAAGGTAAGAGCGTTTGGGATGAGTTGGAATTAATTTATCGCACTCACGGATTGTATATAAATGCACAGCGCAGTATCGCTTTAGCACCAAATTCTCCACCGGTTGGCGATAAGCTAAGAGCGAATCCACCAAAGCAAATTGCTGGAGTGAATATTGCGGTTACTGAAGATTTAAAAGCGTCATTGAGATATCTCTCAGATGGCACGACAGAATCAATCGATTTACCAGCCAGTGATGTCGTGATTTATCATTTAGAAGACGGCTCTCGTATTATTGTTCGCCCATCAGGTACTGAGCCAAAACTGAAGTGTTATTACGAAGTGGTGGCAGCGATTGCACCAACAGATGAATACTCGGTTATTCAAACGAAAGCCAATGAAGCGATGGGTTATTTAATTGAAGAGCATCAAAAGAGCCTAGTTTAAAAGTGAGAAGATCAAGAAACTAAGCTTTTAAAAAGTAGGATAGAAATAAAAACGGTGGGCTCAATGCTCACCGTTTTTATATTTTGAATTGAATTAAAGTGCAGTAACAAAAGAACTTAACATCCACAATGCAAGAATGATAAAAATCCCGCCCATGAATTTATGCTGATACGTTCTGAATTTCACGTTATTGATTAGCGACTTTCCAAGTGTTCCTACTAACGCTACCAAGATTAAGTTAAACAATAAACCAAGAACGTTAAGCAATAAGCCAAGCACCAACATTTGCTCGCCAGAGGTTGCAGCAATATTGGTAGAAACAAACTGTGGTAAAAACATCACAAAGAAGACTAACGCTTTAGGGTTCAATAAATTACTGACTAAAGCACGTTGATAAAACGTAGTTGCCATTGTCGAACCTTGTTGTAATTCTGGTGCTTCATCCGCTTCTGCCCGAATACAATCCCAACCCATTTTTAATAAGTAGGCACCACCAACGAGATGTAATGCTTTTAAGGCAATAGGGCTCATCGCAATCAGTGCAGATACGCCTAAAGCAGCAAGCAAGGTTAAAATAATACCTGAGGTCGCATTACCTAAGCTGGCAAATAAACCGACTTTACGGCCGTAACTCATGCTTGAACTAGCAATCAACAGCATATCAGGGCCTGGTAATAAAAGTAGGGCGATAACAGCGGTTAAGTAAACCGGAAGAATAGTAATATCAATCATTATTTTATTTTGAATTATAAATCAGGAGGCGGATTTTATAGTAGTGAGATCTACTTTTCCATTTTTAAAGTGCCATCATAGAATAAATAATCAGCATATTAAAAAATAATGATAGTTTTGTTATTAATTGGTTTTCAATGCGACTTTTATGTTTGTAAATTGATAAAATTACCACGGTAACTTGTCATTTCGCTTATCTTGCAACCCACTCAGCTTCAATCAGTGTTTTTCCATCGAGTTTTAAGCGACTAAGAAAAATATCACCCATGTGAATTTCACCAACGCCTTGAGGTGTACCAGTCATGATGACATCACCATCACACAATTGGGTATAGGATTTTAAATCAGCAAGGATAGTTTCTGGAGAGTAAATCATTTGGCTAACTTGACCACATTGGACTCTCATACTGTTAATAAAGAGCTCAATTTGAAGTTGATTAATGTCTATACCATCAAGAGGGATGAAACGGCTAAATACCGCTGAGCCATCAAAGGCTTTTGCTCGCTCCCAAGGAAGTCCTTTGCTTTTTAGCTCAGATTGTAAGTCTCGTTTGGTTAAATCAAAACCTATTGCAACGGCAGATAGCTGTTCTTTTTCAATCAAAAAACAGATCTCTACTTCATAATGTAAACGCTCTTGATGGAAAGAAGATAGGGTTGAAGTGATGCATGAATTTGGTTTATTAAACACCACCATTTGCTCAGGGATCGTATTATTTAACTCATTAATATGGGCAACGTAATTACGGCCAATACATAATAATTTAGATGGAGTAATTAATTTTTCTCCAAAACGAACCGAATTCATTTTCCTATCCTTGGTTTTTAAATATGCAATGCAGAGTGTACCTGAACTCCTCTTTTTTCAATCGTACTCTGTTGAGTTTTTAGTCAAAAATCAGATCTCTAGCTCAACTACGAACAGGATCATATAGATAATTATGGTGATCTGTTGTGCTGTTAATGAGATAAGTCAGTTAGAATGGTTATTTCTTTCTCTTTACGGTATTAATGATGATCAATTGGATTCACCCCCCTAAAAATTCGGATGTGGCTAAACTGATCGATTGTTATTGGTTTTTAGAAAGACCTGAAGAGACAGACAGTAACCCATTTCCCAAATTAAACCCTGAGCCTGCAGGGCATTTGATCATTTCGGCTTCAGAGCAGCCCTATCATTATGATATTGCATCTGATCGATTAAAGGGAAAAGGGTCACATTGGCTATACCCATACAGCAAGACATTACAGATGGATCACTCGCATGGCTTTGCGATCATCGGGGTTAAATTTCATGTTGGTGCGTTGTACTTATTAAACCAAGAACCACAACAATCAGTAGCAGATACTATTGTTTCAGCAGATTTGAATCTGTTATTTGGAACTGAAGGGATAAATGAAATAGATCTGATTGAGCTAGCCAAACAAGATCCTCAGAGGCTTTGTACTAAGTTAGATGAGATATTGTTACCGTGGTTATCTAAAGTGGAAGAAGATAAACATTATCAACTGACAACAAAAGCGCTACCTCTATTAGCGAAAACGCCCATTGCTCAATTAGGGGAGTTATTGCATTGCTCACAAAGAACGTTAGAGCGAAGTTTTGTTCGAGTTACTGGGTTTACTTTAAAACAATGCCAGTCAATGAATCGATTGGAAGCGTTAATTACGTATCTGTATCAGCGAGAAGAAACCGATATTGATTGGTTAACGGTTACTTACGAGTTTGGTTTTAGTGATTAGCCACATTTGATCCGTTATTTGAAAAGTACCTTGGGAGTTACCCCTGGGGAGTACGCAAAGCAACGAGATCTTACGATTGATATATATGGTGGAATTGAATAATCAATAACCATTATAGTAAGAATATAAAGCTAATGACTCAAAGAATAAGTCACTAGCTTTAGTATTTAAGTTGATCTGTTGCTGAGTTTAAAAATCAAACTGAACAATACGATGCGAAGAAGTAAGACCTGCACGAGTAATGGCTTTCTGCGAGGCAATATTCGTTTTCTCAGTTGAACACATGGCGGTTAGCCCTTTACTGTTTGCTAAAGCAATCAAGTAAGTGAGCACTTGAGTTGCAATGCCTTGACCGCGTTCAGATTCAGCAACAACCATTCCCAAATCAGCATGCTCTGTTTGATGTTCGTCAAACAAGCGACATTCACCAGCAGCCAGTAACTTATTCTTCTTCCAGTAACCAAATAACTCTTGGCGACTAATTAGGTTTGCATAATACCCAGTAACCCATTCTTCAGGCGCACCTATGTTTGCTTTTGCAAATTCAACAAACTCGGCTAGCTGTTCAACCGTTGCTGCTGTCATTGGCAAGTCAGTCTTTTGCTTTACGGGTTTTTCGATTTGTTGATACATTAGCGTATTTACCTGGGTTTTCGCCGCATGATCAAGACATAATGATAAATAATGCGTTTCTGCAGTACTAGAAAATGCGCCAGTCACATCACCAATAAGCACGTTTTTTTTATTGATAATAGAAGTGAAAATATCATCAGCAAGATCCTGATTTGGTTGGTTTATGTAAAACTGAAGTAGGTAACCATCGCTATTTATACAACAAAATCCAATCAACTCTGCATCTTTATAAAAACCAAAATGGTCTGCCATCGGCACAAATCCGCATAACCACATACCATCTAGTGGCGCTGTAGCTTGCTTAACGTATTCTTTTTTTAGTGTGCTTAATTCTTCTAGCTGTTCAATTTTTTCGATAGTGATCATTTTCTATTGCCTATCTTTGATGGTGGTAACTATTTAGTAACTGTATGGATAAGCCCATAAGTGATGGGCTGTTCTTGAGTGGATAATAAATAAAAGAGAAAAACAAAGATTGAACAAAAGCGACAGTTTGAAATTAAAAGTAATAAACGAAGCAATTATACGTATTTTAATTTATGTAAATATAACTTTGTTTTCTTTCCATTTAAGAATCAGTAGCGCTTACATCGTTTAGTTTAACTTAATGGTTGGTTAAAAATACAAATATATATTTAACCATGAAGATCGTTTACTTTATGTCTTGCTTTGATTTACATCAAATAATAATGATTTAGTAGCGTAACTTTTGGTAGCTCACCCAAAAGTTTTCATAATCAGATATGAGGTAATAAATATGAAACAGCCTTTAAAAGCACTTGTTATTGCGCTTGGTTTCACTTTCGGTGCAGCAAATGCCTACGCCATTAGTATGGAACCACTAGACAAGGAATACACGTTACAAGTATTAGGGTCGGGTGGTCCTATTTCTGATGACCTTCGTGCCTCTTCCGCTGCTGTGATTTGGTGGAAAGGAAAATCTAGATTTATGATTGATGCCGGAGGTGGTGCCTATCTTCGCTTTGGACAATCAGGTGCAAAACTTGAAGATTTAGACTTTTTAGGTATCACTCACTTCCATACCGATCATGTAACAGATTTACCTGCCATTTTAAAAGGTGGATTCTTCTTTAATCGTGAGGATGCGTTAGATATTTCAGGACCAACCGCAGGTGCTGGATTTCCAAGTTTAACTGAATACATGGATGCGCAATTCAATTCAGACAAAGGCGCTTATGCTTACCTTAATGGCTTGCTTACTGGCGAAGGGATCTTTCCTGTCACCTTGATTGACGTTCCATACCAATCAAAAAATGAAACCAAAGTATACGATAAAGATGGAGTGGTAATCACTGCATTTGGTATTCCTCACGGCAATGTTCCTTGTCTTGCTTATCGAATTGAAACTAGTGAAGGTGTGTTTGTTGTTTCTGCTGATCAAAACGGAACTAACCCTGGGTTTGTTGATTTTGCAAAGGGCGCTGACATTTTAATGATGCCAATGGCAATTGCTGAAAATGCAGACGAAGAAGTTTCGGCATTTATGCATGCAAAACCATCGACGGTTGGGAAAATAACCGCTCAAATAAACCCTAAGTTACTTGTTGTTGATCACATGATGGGTTTGAGCTTGAAATATAAAGCAGAGTCTCTAGACATTATAAAACAATATTACAAAGGTGAAGTGATAGCGGCGCGTGATCTCTCTAGTTTTCCAATGAATGCAGTTAAGGATAAAACCAATGAAAAATAAACTTACTTTATCAATTGTTATGACCTCTGTGATTGCGCTTAATTCAGGGATGGTTTCTGCTGCAGAACCAGTAGAAGAAGCTATTGTAGCGCAAGTCAGTTCTGGTAATGGTGGTCATTGTGCGGCGGGTAAATGCGGTACTGAAAAACGTTTTGGAAAAGCAGATTTAAACGGTGATCCACAAGGTCGTTTAGTGAGAGCGAGAGACGGTAAGTGCGGCCTGTCAGGAGAGGGTATTAATGCCCCTGCTGTGATTGCAGATAAAAGTAAAATTACAGGTGGATTATGCGGTCAATAATCAATACAAGTAAAGGTATTGGATTACGCAGTGAGCATATTGAAGAGCTATGTACATCTCCAAAACATAAAGACATTGATTTTCTTGAATTAGCGCCTGAAAACTGGATGAACATAGGAGGGCAGCGACGTGAATTTTTAAAGCAGATTTCCGAGCATTATCCATTGATAGCCCATGGTCTAACGTTATCTATTGGTGATGGCCAGCCTCTGAATAGAGAGTTTATACAACAAGTTGCTCGTTTCCTTAATGAATTTAATATTGAGATGTATAGCGATCATTTAAGTATGTCGCGTGATAAGCAAGGGTATTTATATGATCTTCTTCCAATCCCTAGACGTAAAGAAAATATCTCTTATTTAGTCGATAGAATTCAGTGTGTGCAAGATATTATTCAGCGTCCATTAATACTAGAGAATATCTCTTACTATCACGATTATGGGAATGAGATGCCAGAAGGTGATTTCTTCTCGGAAATAATAAAGCGAAGTGACTGTAAGTTATTGCTAGATATAAATAATATTTACGTAAATAGCCATAATCAGAGTTACTGTCCTTATGAAATGCTAAGAGCCTTACCGAGTGATTCAATTGCTTATTACCACATCGCTGGGCACCTAAAAGATGACAATAATTTCCTTTTAGATACCCACGGTAAATCAGTACAAGAAGAGGTGGTGGAGTTAGCAAAATATACGTTTGAGGTTCATGGTTGTAAGCCTTTATTGCTTGAGAGAGATAATAACTTACCGCCATTAAATGAATTAACAAGCGAGCTTTGCACTATTCATCAGAATATTATCAATCAACAACGAGGATTGAATCAAGCAAGTGAGGGAGGTCATTATGCTTAATACTCCTGCAACGATGTTGACCGAAATTGAATTATTTTCTAAGGCGATTCGACAGCAACCAAAACAGAAGTCTACTCGCCGTTACCATGAGTTTATTTGTGAAAATATTGTAGGAGTGATTGAAAATACCTTCCCTTTATTCTCAGGGACACAGAGTGCTGATGATCTTAATCAGTTAGCTAATGAGTTTATTTATTATCACAGCGCAACTGAACCAGAGTTTCATCAAATAGCGACAGAGTTTGTTCAATTTATTCAAAACAAAGTGGAATTAATGCCACGACTGTTGAAATTAATTGAGTACGAGTGGGTCACTTTTAATGCCGAAATAGCAATGATAAGAACGAACGAAACACACTCATCATGGGAAGAAATTTCAGCTCAACCTAACGCTTTTACATTGAGTTGTAATGCAGTGATGCAATTGATAGAGGTTCCATTCTTAGTTGAAGAAGATGCGGTTAATTTTCTTTCTAAAGATGAAGACTCTGTTGTGTACGGTGTTTATCGAACAAAAGAAAACATCGTCGTATCTCAAAAGCTTAGGGATATTGATGTTGCGATTATTCAGCTTATTTCTCAAACACCCAAAATCACATTAGCAAAAGCAGAGCAGCATATACATACACACTTAGCAGAGTTTAATTTTATGTATTGGGTGCATTCTTTTACTCAAAACCAACTTATTACGATTCAGTTTTTAGGAGATAAACATGATTAATTCAATTATTGATGGGTATGACAATTTTATTGTGAAATGCAAGAAATGGGACTTTGTTGTTTTACTTGGTATTCGATTATTTCTTATTCCAGTTATTTATGTAGGAGCACATTCAAAAGTAACAGGCTTTGATGGTGCGGTTCAATTAATGGTCGAACTTGGTCTTCCTTTTCCTACTTTGATGGCCTTTGCAGCAGCAGCGACAGAAGTTATTGGCTGTATTTGTATCGCTATGGGGTTATTTACTCGAATTATTTCTATCCCAATGATCTTTTTAATGAGTGCTGCAAGCTTAACGGTGCACTGGAAGCATGGCTGGGATGCGATAGCAACAGGAAGTATGGAATCAACATGGCGTTTGAATGGATTTATTGAGTGGTTATCTGCTAATTACCCTGGTCGTTATAACTACATTACAGAGTTGGGTGACCCTGTGATGCTGAACAATGGCATGGAGTTCGCGACGACCTATTTTGTCATGCTTGCCGTGTTATTTATTTATGGTGGTGGCCGTTACGTAAGTATGGATTATTGGTTGAAAAAGAAATTTAACCGTAAAGAAATAAAAGGATAAGTGGGATTAATAGGGGAGGCTGACCCCTATTTTTCATTACTTTATATAGTTATTAATCAAAAGCGGTTAAATATCGCTGATTATATCGACGTTGGGAAAGAAGTATTATGTTAACAGATGTCGTTGATCTCTCACGATTTCAATTTGCAAGTGTGGCTTTATATCATTTCATTTTTGTGCCACTGACTATTGGTTTGTCATTTTTATTAGCAGTGATGGAAACTATTTATCTCGTTACCGGAAAAACGGTTTATAGAGACATGACTAAGTTTTGGGGGAAATTATTCGGTATTAACTTTGCCATGGGGGTCGCAACCGGACTTACTATGGAGTTCCAGTTTGGGACTAATTGGTCATACTATTCCCATTATTCTGGTGATGTTTTTGGTGCTCCATTAGCAATAGAAGCGATGCTTGCCTTTTTCCTTGAATCGACGTTAGTAGGGATGTTTTTCTTTGGTTGGGATCGTATGTCCAAAGGAAAGCATGCTCTATGTACATGGTTAACCGCAATTGGTTCTAATTTTTCAGGTTTTTGGATCTTAACTGCCAATGGTTGGATGCAAAACCCTGTGGGTGCGGAATTTAATTATGAAACCATGCGTATGGAAATGACGAGTTTTATGGATGTTATTTTAAACCCGATCACTCAAGTTAAGTTCTTACATACCGTTTCTGCCGGTTATGTCACTGGTGCCATGTTTATTATGGGGATAAGTGCTTATTACTTATTGAAGGGGCAAGATCGCTCATTTGCACTTCGCTCCTTTACTGTGGCGTGTTGTTTTGGCTTAGTAACTATTATTTCAACGCTATTTTTGGGAGATGAGTCAGGCTATGAAGCAGGCCAATATCAACCAGTAAAATTGGCAGCAATGGAAGCCGAATGGGAAACCGAAGAAGCTCCTGCATCATTCACATTATTGGGTTTGCCTAATCAAGATACAATGGAAACCGATTATGCAATAAAGATCCCTTATGTAATGGGCCTGATTGCAACACGATCTACCGATACTCCTGTTGTTGGATTAAATGATCTGGTGAAGACGAATGAGCAACGTGTTCGTAATGGTATGGTCGCTTATGGGTTACTCAAAACACTACCAGAGAATATGGATAAGTTTAACGAGCTAAAAGGCGACCTTGGCTATGGCCTATTACTGAAAAAATACACAGATAATGTTATTGATGCGACAGAGGAGCAAATACAGCAAGCGGCAAAAGACACCATCCCTAATGTCTCTCCAATTTTCTGGAGCTTCAGAATCATGGTTGCATGCGGAATGTTGATGTTTGGTTTATTCATTCTGTCTTTCTGGTATATGTGTAAAAATCGTTTAGAAGATAAACGTTGGTTATTAAAAGCCTGCCTTTTGGCAATGCCACTACCCTGGATAGCGATTGAGTGCGGCTGGTTAGTGTCAGAATATGGTCGTCAACCATGGTCGATTCAAGAAATACTGCCAACAGCAATGGCGGCATCGGATCTTACCGTTAATCAAATACTCACATCATTAGCCGTTGCTTTTGGGTTATACACCTTCTTACTTATTATCGAAGTTCGTCTGATGGTTAAGTATGCGCGTATTGGACCTAGTGCACTAAAAACAGGTCAATATCACTTTGAAAGAGAAAACACAGATGAACATGAATTAATGTTAATTTCATACCAAGGAGGAAATAAATAATGTTTGATTATGAATGGTTACGTTTATTTACTTGGGGAGCGATTGGGTTTTTATTAATTGGATTTATTATAACCGATGGCTTTGATATGGGGGTTGCGGCATTACTTCCTATTATTGGAAAGACGAACAATGAACGTCGAGTAATGATTAACTCTGTAGCGCCACATTGGGATGGTAATCAGGTGTGGCTGATTACGGCTGGTGGTGCCATCTTTGCCATTTGGCCTACAGCTTATGCGGTATCATTCTCTGGGTTTTATATCGCAATGATGTTAGCGCTTGCAGCATTGTGGCTACGACCAGCAAGTTTTGAGTATCGTGCAAAAGTGGATAGCTCATCATGGCGTAAAAAGTGCGATATTGGCTTAATGATAAGTGGTATTGTTCCTCCTATTATTTTCGGTGTAGGTTTTGGGAACCTCTTAGTCGGCGTGCCATTTGATATGAACTATTTAATGATGATTCATTACAGTGGTAGTTTTTGGGATTTACTAACCGTTTTTCCAATCGTTTGTGGACTTCTATCTCTATTTATGGTGCTATCTCAAGGTGCAGCTTATCTACAGTTAAAAACAATACTAGGGATCAGAAAAAGAAGTCAGAAAGTGACAATCATATGTTCAATGGTATGCGTCGGACTATTTATTCTCGGTGGTTTTTTAGCGGTAAATATGAATGGTTATATTATAACAAGTGAGGTTATTACTCACTTACCATCAAACCCATTACATAAAGAAGTTGCTAGCGTTACTAATGGTCTATTGCATAACTACAGTGAGTATCATCTACTGTACATTATTCCAATGCTCGGTATTGTAATGTATTTATTAACAGCGGTATTGTCTTATGTTCGTTCAAGTGGCTTTGCATTTTTAACATCGAGCCTAGCAATGGCTTGTGTAATCTTAACTGCTGGTATTGCACTGTTTCCGATGATCATTCCGTCGAGCATTAATCCTGATCATAGTCTGACTATTTGGGATGCAACATCGAGTGAATTGACACTGCAAATCATCTCAATTGTCGTGGTATTGGTTGTCCCCGTTATTCTTGGATACACAGTGTGGTGTTATTCAAAAATGTTTGGTCGTATTGATACGAATTACGTTAAAGAAAACAGCGCTCGATTATATTAATAGGAGAAGAGTATGTGGATTATTATGTGGGTCTTCATTGTATTAGTAGCTTGTGGTCTTGGGATGGTGATGTGTATCTATCAAGAAAACCATGACGTCTATGTTGATAGAGAAGAGTCGTAAATTCGTTAATTCTTGTTTATGTATTTCTTCTTAAAAAGAAAAAGCCACACAACCTAAAATTCCCAAAAGGTTGCGTGGCTTCATTATTCTTAGATAACGTCCGATTAACGAATGATCATTTGCTCACGCTCAGGACCAACAGACACCATACTTACTGGCACGCCCATTAGTTCTTCAATACGTAATACATACGCTTGAGCCGCTTTTGGTAGACTTTCGAAAGTACGACAACCAGTGATGTCTTCTTGCCATGCTTGCATGTTTTCGTAAACAGGGCTTAGTGCTGATGTTTGAGGCCAGATTGGGTTCTCAGTGTGTTCGCCAGCGTAAGACGTACAGATTTTAAGATCCGCCATACCACTTAAACAGTCAATTTTTGTTAGTGCGATTTCAGTTGCTGCTTGTAGCTCAACACCGTTGCGCGTTGCTACTGCATCGAAGTAACCCATGTCACGTGGGCGGCCTGTTACTGCACCATACTCGTTAGCTGCTTCACGGAAGTTATCTTGCTCTTCCATTGCAGTAACTAGCGTACCTGTACCAACAGACGAGCTAAATGATTTCGCTACAGCGATAATACGCTCAGGGCGTAATGCAGGTAAGCCACTGCCGATACCCGCATAAGCCGCTGTTACGTTTGAAGAGGTAGTCCATGGGTATTCACCGTAAACTAAATCACGACCAGCACCGAGTTGTGCTTCAAACAATAAGTTTGCATCGTTCTTCTGCATTACTTTTAAAGGCTCAGTCACGTTACAGATGAATTTACGCCAAGGTGCCGTTACTTCTAGTAGCCATTCTGTCATTTCTTCCGCTGTTTGGTTGAAATCACAAGTAGGGTAAAGTGCTTTAAGTTGTGGCATTTTCCAATCAAGCATGAACTTGATACGCTCTAGAAGAACCTCAGGTTGCATTAACCAACCAACAAGGATGCCTTTTTTCATTACACGGTCGCCGTATGCAGGAGCAATACCTTGACGAGTTGAACCGTAAGCACCGTCGCCTAAACGTAATTCTTCAAGTGTATCTTCAAGTGCATGAATAGGAAGGCAAAGCGTAGCACGGTCAGATATGTGCATTTTTACTTCAATACCAGCCGCTTTAACTTCTGCGATTTCTTCGCTTAATGCCGCAGGGCTAATTACCATGCCAGGGCCAAGAACCGCTGTACAGTCTGGGTTAAAAATACCGCTTGGAAGTTGGTGTAGCTTAAAGGTACCAAAGTCATTTACCACAGTATGACCGGCGTTATTACCGCCCTGAAAACGAATACTTGCAGACGCATCCGCAGCAAGAAAATCAACGATACGGCCTTTACCTTCATCGCCCCAATTAGCACCAACAACAACAATAGACGGCATAACACAAACTCCTAAATGATTAAGAGGCTATGTTAAGTGTAGATTTGCAATATGAGAAATTAATTATAATTATCGACTTGATAAGAAATCCATATATCATATTGAGTGAAATGTATTCAAAAAGAGAGTATAGGCATGCTTGATCTTAACTGGCTTAAAACATTTGTCACGTTAGCAGAGTTAAAACACTTTGGAAAAACGGCGGCAGCCCTTCATATGACGCAACCCAATGTCAGCTTACATATTAAACAGTTAGAAAGTTCGACTCGAGTAAAGTTGATTGAGAGAAATCCTTTTCATTTAACGGAAGCAGGGACTCGTTTATTACAAACCAGTCAAGATACGCTAATGGCATTACAAGTGTGCCAAGCGGATTTGAATGCGATTAATGATTTGAGTCGTGGGACATTAACCATTGCAGCCAGTGATATTATTTCGCGTTTATTATTGATTGGGCCATTCCAATTATTTAAGCAAGAGTTCCCAGGCATCGATTTTTCTCTACTTAATACCACTTCTTCGCAAGCGTCTGAATTAGTGAAAAGTGCAGAGGCCGATTTAGGGTTTGTTATTGCACAGAAAGAAAGTCAGCCCCTGCATTTTACTGAATTACAACAAATCAAATGGTGTGCATTGGGTAATCACCTGGCAGAGTGGCAGCAAGCGAATCTTGATCCTACAATTACCTTAGATGATGAACCGACACTGATTTTGTTAGGCCATGATACTCGAACTCGTGATTTACTTGATTTGGCTTTACCGTCTTTGAATTTGCCCAAATATCGAATAATGGAAGTAGGAAGCGTAGATGCTCAGATTGATTGGGCTGAGGCAGGTTTTGGTGTGGCAATTGTGCCTGAATTTTCGATTCATCCAAAGCGTAACCTTAAAGCGACGGTAACGCCATTACCTAAGTTTCCAACGACTAGTTTAGGTTATATTGTTAGGCAAAATCAGGTGTTGTCTAAAGCGATTAAACAGCTATTAAAATGGGTAGACGAAGAGATAATTCGCTCGCAAAATAGCCAACTTAACAGCATGCATACTTTATAAATGACATTGACATTCATTATCAAAGGGTCTAGAAATGTAAATAAATATTACTGATTAACTAATTGACATTGTTATTAATTACTCAGTAATTAAGGCCGAATTTTTTAAATTCGACAGTTTATATTCTTAATTGTTTATTCAATTCAATGGAGCTAAAACGTATGCCTCTTCATTCTAAAGATACAGTCAGAGATGATCTCCTTGACGATGTTTATTCGTCAGCTGACCTTTCGTTATCTATGCCAAAATATAAAATGCCTGAACAAGAACATGACCCTCGTCATGCCTACCAAGTCATTCATGATGAACTCATGATGGATGGTAATTCTCGACAGAACTTAGCTACATTTTGCCAAACTTGGGTTGAAGATGAAGTCCATAAATTAATGGATGAGTGCATCGATAAGAATATGATCGATAAGGATGAATATCCTCAAACCGCTGAACTTGAAGCACGTTGTGTGCACATGTTAGCCGATTTGTGGAACTCACCAGATGCAGAAAACACACTCGGTTGCTCAACTACAGGGTCAAGTGAAGCGGCTATGTTGGGTGGTATGGCTCTAAAATGGGCTTGGCGAGAAAAAATGAAAAAGCTCGGCAAACCAACAGATAAACCCAATATGATCTGTGGCCCTGTTCAAGTGTGCTGGCACAAATTTGCGCGTTACTGGGATATTGAATTACGCGAAATCCCAATGGAAGGTGATCGTTTGATCATGACGCCTGAAGAGGTGATTAAACGTTGCGATGAAAACACCATCGGCGTTGTTCCAACATTGGGTGTGACATTTACTTGTCAGTATGAACCTGTAAAAGCCGTGCATGAAGCACTAGATAAACTACAAGAAGACACAGGATTAGACATCCCAATGCACATTGATGCGGCGAGTGGTGGTTTCTTGGCTCCATTCTGTGATCCTGACTTAGAGTGGGATTTCCGTTTACCTCGAG
Source organism: Aliivibrio sp. A6 (assembly GCF_028765505.1). Classification (NCBI taxonomy): domain Bacteria; kingdom Pseudomonadati; phylum Pseudomonadota; class Gammaproteobacteria; order Vibrionales; family Vibrionaceae; genus Aliivibrio; species Aliivibrio sp. A6. Next base: position 49,865 of record NZ_JARACR010000024.1, read on the forward strand.
TTAAATCGATTAATGCGTCAGGCCATAAATTTGGCTTAAGTCCACTCGGTGTGGGCTGGGTTATTTGGCGTGATGCGTCAGCCTTACATGAAGATCTGATTTTTAATGTGAATTACTTAGGTGGCAATATGCCGACTTTTGCATTGAACTTCTCTCGCCCTGGTGGCCAAATTGTAGCGCAATACTACAACTTCCTACGTTTAGGCAAAGAAGGGTATCGTAAGATCCACCAAGCCTGTTACGACACGGCTGTTTATTTATCATCTGAAATTGAAAAACTGGGTATGTTTGAGATTATCTATGATGGTAAAGGGGGTATTCCTGCAATGAGCTGGTCATTGAAGGAAGGCGTTGATCCCGGTTTTAATTTGTTTGATCTATCGGACCGAATTCGTTCTCGAGGCTGGCAAATTGCCGCGTATGCGATGCCGCCAAAACGTGAGGACTTAGTCATCATGCGTATTTTGGTTCGTCATGGATTCAGTCGAGATCAGGCTGATTTATTGGTTGCGGACTTAAAACATTGTGTTGAGTTTTTTGCTAAGCATCCTATTTCCCATGGTAGTGATGAGTTGGAATCGTCAGGTTTTAACCACGGTTAATCCCTTTAGTGGTTAAATAGAAACAGTGTTTTTAGATCCTCTATTGTTCTATAGAGGATCTTCCCTCCTTAAAAATATAGGAAATAATTATGAATATCGGTCAAATAGGTCGTCCATTTACTTGGGTCCGTTCCAAAGGTTGGGTTCAATTATTTACTTTGCTGTGTGTTACCTTCTTTAGTCATTTGGCTTTGGCTGAATCATTAGAAAGTCAGGCTGCTCAAGATGCATCTGGTGTCTTTGGTTTTCTCTTTTCTTATATTGCTCACAATCCGTTTGTGTTTCTTTTCTTAAGTATTGCTATTGGCTATCCGTTAGGAAAAGTCACCATTAAAGGAATTAATTTAGGGTCAACCGCGGGTACCTTGGTTGTAGGTGTTGCTATTGCATTAACGGCTTTTTCTGTTTATGGCTTACATATAAATGCACCGGGATTGGTATCTGATATCTTCTTAATGATGTTCATGTACGCTATTGGTATGAAAGTTGGGCCTCAATTTTTCTCAGGTCTCGCACGAGGAGGGTTAGATTTTGTCGTTATAGGCCTCATTGTAGTGTTTAGTAACTTTCTTATTGTTTTCTTTGGTTCGAAATTATTAGATTTAGCACCTGGTTATGCGGCTGGGATTATTTCAGGCAGTTACACAGTAACCGCAGTCATGGGGGTTGCTCAATCTGCTATTGATTCTGGGGCGGTTAAAGCGCCTGCGGGGATGACGCTTGATCAAATAAGTGCCAATATTGCTGCGGGTTATGCCATCAGCTATATTTTATCTAGCGTATTTATTATCTTACTTATTAAATATCTGCCTGCCATGTTTGGTGTCGATCCGGTTAAAGCCGGTAAAGATGCAGAGGCTGAGTTTGGTGCGGGTGGTGATACAGAAGCATTGCCAAGCACTAATGGTTTTTCAAATTTAGGCGTGCTTCCTTTAGATATTCGAGCTTATCGTGTTGATCACCAAGAATTGGTTGGTCAAAATGTAGAAACACTCTTTCATCGTTACCCTCATGCGGCGATTCTTAAAGTAGTTCGTGGAGATGAGGTTATTGATTCTGCTGATAATCCACAGTTACAGCTTGGTGATATTATCGGTATTCGTGGTGATTACCATGTTTTAATCGAGGGTGGGGAATCTACGGTTGGTGTTGAAGTTGATGAACCAAGAGCGCGTAATGTCGATATAGAAGTGGCTGATATTCACTTAGGTAAATCGGCTTACACAGGCAAAACAATTGAAGATATAAGCAAAGAAGTTGGGTTTGGCATCTATATGAAAGCCTTATTTAGACAAGGGCACCAACTTCCTATTTTGCCGCAAACCGTAGTTGAAGTTGGAGATGTGATCCGTGTTGCTGGCTCTGATTGGTGTGTTCAGCAAACCGCGAAGAAACTTAATAGTAATCCAATTGTTGAAAGTACACTGACTGAAACCTTCTACTTAGCACTTTCTTTATTGATTGGTTATGTATGTGGTCATTTGAGTGTCACTTTAGGCGGTATTCCATTTGCTTTAGGTACGTCTGCAGGTTGTATGTTGACGGGGATTGTCTTCTCATTCCTACGTACTCGTAACCCTGCATTTGGTGGCCCTATGAGTGAAGGGGCTCGTAGCTTCTTACAAGATATTGGTTTGAGTTTGTTTGTTGCGGTATTAGCTGCGACTGTTGGTCCTAAGATTCTAGCGTCGTTCCAAGGTATTGTGGTTATTAAAATTGCAGGTCTAGGTTTAGTTGCTGCGTTACTTCCACCGCTGCTTGCTTGGATTTATGGTTTCTATTTCCGTAAGATGAACCCTGCGATTCTCGCTGGTGCTTGTGCTGGTGGGCGTAATAGTACCCCTGCAATGAAAGGGGCTCAGGACGAATGTCAAAGTGATATGCCTGCGGTAGGCTACCCGGTTCCTTATGCTCTTACTTCTATGATAGTGCTCGTTCTTGGTTATCTCACAATGGTCTTGTATTAATATCAATTCCACTAATATGAGCAGCTAATTAATTACATTGGTACAAGATTGTAATCTATAAAAAAGCCATAGTGATGAAATATCATTATGGCTTTTATGTTCTTCTTTTCTTTCTCTTTTTTGGTCTTTTTTTCTCGAGTACATTAGTGAGTAGTTCCCTTTGTGGATCTGAGATCGGGAACCTATCCATCAATTGGTTTTGAGCATTTAAAAGCAACGTTTTTTCCCATGCTTTAAAGACATCGAACTCAAGTAAAATAGCATCATTTATTTTGATGAAAAGTTCATAGTCGTTCATAACTCTCCTTAATTGTTGCAAGAACCATAACATAGATGGATTTTAAATATCGAGTTATCGATCATTTTAACCAGCGAGGATGATCAGTTATTTACTACGATTGGTATTGCAAAAGGAATGACGGCATTATTTATAGAAAGGCTATTTATTTCCCCTGATTTTATAGCAATATGCAATAATAGAAGAACATAATTACTCTATCGGAAATGGTCAAATATGATGGGTGAACATTATTCGATCAGTAAAAATAGCTTTGATGTTTTGCGCTTTTCAAAAAGGGAAGTCGATAAAATTGCTTTAGTGACGGAAGGTGGTGGTCAAAGAGGTGTGTTTACTGCTGGAGTACTTGATAGCTTCTTACAGGCAAACTTTAATCCATTTGATTTATTAATTGGCACTTCTGCGGGTTCTCTGAATTTAGCCTCTTATATTTGTGGGCATAAAGGACACGCTTACCGCATTATTGATCAAGTGACTCGCAGTCCTGATTTTTTCAAATTGTCTCGCTTTTTATTGACTGGCGAAGGGATGGATTTGGATTGGCTAATCGATAAAACTGAATCTGACATTCCTTTAAATTGGAAAGTAGGGGAAGAACATTTAACGACTAAGCAGGTACTTGCTGTCGCCGCCCATGCAACCAATTTTGAAACTAAGTATTTTGACCTATCCACCAGTAACTGGAAAGACATCCTACGGGCCTCGTGCGCAATTCCTGCTTTGCATAAACAGCCAGTTATTATGGATGATAAACGTTGGCTTGATGGTGGCTTAACAACGCCTATTCCAGTGCAAGCGGCATATGATCGAGGTTTTCGGCATATCGTTGTTATTCGTACCGTACCTGTTGATTTTAAAGAGAATCATGATTGGTTGATCTCTCTTGCTAAGATGACAAAGAACAACACACTGGATCATATGGCTGCGATGCTAGTGACTCATGAAGAGAACTATCGTAAGACCCAAGAATTTTTAGCGAACCCTCCTGACGATGTCATCATTTATGAAATATCGCCAAATAAAGCGCTTCAATCTAAAGTGCTTGGTAGTACGAAAAAGCAATTAGATGCCGATTATCAACACGGTAAAGCGTTAGGTAATTTATTTCTTGAAACAATAGCTTCTAAATTGAGCTTATCGCACCTTCAACAAGAGCAGTTCTTAATACAGACTCGTGAAGAGCGTTTCACCGATGAAAGAAAACAGCAAGAGTACAATACTCAAATAGATGCTATTTGGAATAGTAAAATTTGCGGGGAGGTTCTTGGGGTTGAGCGTATTCCGTTAAAATGGATTAACGTTAATCCTAATAAGAAAAAGCAAACGTTAGTTATTGTAAATGGACGCAATGAAAGCTATTGGAAATATAAAGAAGTCATTTTAGAGCTGAGTCAGTATTACAATATTTATGCCTATGATCACCGTGGCCAAGGTGAATCAGGACGGATGACTCAAGATCACGAATTAGGTCATGTGGATGATTTTCATGATTATGTTATGGATCTTTATATCTTTATGGAGAGAGTTGTGAGGCCAAACTTGGAGGGGGAATGCTTTATGCTCTCTCACTCAATGGGAGCTGCGGTAATGACTCAATATTTATCGACATTTGACCATCCGGTGAAAGCGTCAGCGGCTACATCGCCTATGCTTGGGGTCTATATTCCGGGTAAAGCTCATGGTTTAAAAAAGCAGACATTGAATCTACTTGATGTGCTAGCAAGTAAACCAAATTATGCATTGGGTCAAAGTCATTTCAAAAAAGTGAGATACGAAGAAAACGTACTTACGCACAGTAAAGCACGGTATCAAATATTTGTAGACTTGTTTGTAAATAACCCTAGATTACGATTAGGTGGACCAAGTACGCATTGGATAACAGAATCAATAAAAGCAGGTAAAAAATGCATCGCTACTGCACATAAAATAAAAATTCCAATGCTGATCTTACAAGCCGGTGATGATCTTGTTGTGAGTAATATTGCGCAGTCGGAGTTTCATGAGAAGTGTAACTCAAGCCATTTAGAACAAGTTGAAGGCGCTTATCATGATATGTTGATAGAGAAAGACATTTATAGAGATATAGCGATTAATAAACTGCTCGATTTCTTTACAAGTGATTACCGTTTTTATTGATAAATAATAGCTTTTTATATAGACCTAAAACTAGAAGGCTGTTTTGATATTAACTAATTGTTTATGAGAAAGCCCAGTTAAATAATGTTAAGCAGGGCAGTTCGAGTATTAAAATTTATAATTTAGACCTACAGTAACAATGTATTCTGACTCGTCATAGAAGGTAATATTTGAATCGGTTGAGCTGTAACCCGCAAAAGAGATGAACGACCAATCTTGCCAATCCATGAATTTAGTGTACTCGTAAGCGGCAAAGAAGCTCAATTTGTTGTCCTTGCGAATCTCAGTATAAATTGGGTTTTCAGCACCGAATGTTCGTTGATTATAACCGGCAGTTAATACTAACTGGTGTCTTTGCATTATTTTAAAGAAACTGACTTCCGCACCATATTGATCGTAAGAGCTTGCTTTTCCGTCCGCAGATGAAGATTGGTAAATAACAGAAGGTAGGACGAATGAAGTACGACTTAATGGTAAACGATATTGACCTTTTAAGTAGATTGTATCTGCGTCTCTTTTTAGTACATCTACGACATCATCGTTCTCGATATCTTTGGTTGCATAAGCGCTATCAATAGTAAAATTTGAGCCCGCAATATTATTCACTTTAAAACGAAATGCATTGCCTGATGCATCTGTTTCTGTTCGAGCTGAGTCGACTAAATATGGGTTAGCCCATGTCTTACTTGACATAACGGTTGGTAAAATAGATACGTCAACTACCATTCTTGAATCAAATTGATACTTATAACCCACCTCAAGAACAACAGTACCTGTGGCGATATCTTGGCGAGTGGTACCTGCATACACTTGCTGATTTAACTCTTGGCCAAATGTATAGGCTATGCTGCCAAGAGGAAAAGCCATAAATCCGTTATCGCTAGAGCCTTTTTGGTACTCGGAGCTAATAGTATCTTCACCTTCGGTATTAAAATTGGATGTTGAAGATGCAAAGCCTGTTGTTAATGCAATTTCACCACTAATGCCTTCTTTATCTGCAAGTTGAGCCATTGCCGAAGGTGTAACCACGCATAAAATGAATGAGAAATTACGTAAATTCATAAAGAGTCATTCCTTGAATTATTATTAATTAACCATAGTGAAACACTAACGCATAAATATCAACAAAGAAGTGCTATTTAGAAATTATAAACTCTGTTTATATTGTTTCGGCGTTGCGGCAACCATGTTTTTAAAGTTGCGATGGAAATGACTTTGGTCGGTAAAACCAAGATCTGTGGCAATAGAGGCGATATTTTCTCCTTCTTTTAGCAAGGCTTTGGCTTTATTTATCCGCATTACTATTTGATACGCATGTGGGGTAATGCCGTATTGCTTTCTGAACGAGTGGATGAGGTAATAATCACTTAATCCAGAAGTTTCAGCAATCTCAGAAATAGAAATGTTTTTATCAAAATTATCTGAAATATAGTGATAAGCACACTCAATGGCTTTTTTCGATATGATATCAAGAGAAGGGTTATCACTGCCTTTTAGAATTAACTCAGAGAAAAAATTAATGGCGGTTTGTTCAACTTTGATTGCAGATTCATCTTCTATTAGAGTTTTAGCCAGTGATTGGAATCCTCGATATAAGAAAGGGCAATCACTGTGTGTCATTTGAATTGGTTGAAATTCTTGATTGCTTCCATTCGATATTTGAGATTGAAGATCGGCAATCCAGTCTGGTTCAACATAGAGCATTTTGTAGCTCCAGTGAGTGCCTTTTTGTGGGTTACATGAATGGACTTCTTCCGGGTTCACGATAACAGTTGAACCCGGTCGAATAGTTTGTTTTATATTTTGATTTACATACTCACTAATCCCGCTATCTACCACTCCAATTGAAAACTCTGGGTGAGTGTGTTTTTTATAGCAGGCGTTTGAATTATCGGAATACCGTAGTTCAAACGGAAGAACAGATGATCTTAAAAAGTGAGGGTTTGAATTAGCCAACGTAACGTCCATTTATTATTTTGATATAAAGAATACATACACTACTGTTAACGCAAGCAAGCCTCCCATCGCTCGATTAAAGATTTTATAATGAATAGGGTGCTCAAGGTATTTACCAATGGTTAAACCTAATAAAGCCCAAGTTGATATACAGCAGTAACATACGATAAAAAATATCACACTAAATGCCCCGAGGTCTTCGATAGGAATCACACCGTTACTAGAAAATACGGTGACACCAGACAAAGATACAATCCAAGCTTTTGGATTCAACCATTGACACAATAAGCCTTGTAACATGGTTGGGGCATCGTCCTTTTTGTTTTTATTTTGTTCGGTTCTTTCGCTAGTTGCTACTTTATAAGCCAAATAAAGTAGAAAAGCGCTACCAAGGTAATTTAGAACTAGCGTTGCTGTATGCGAATCATCAAAGGCTTGTATTAGCCCAAGCCCCAATATAATAAGAATAGACACAAAACCAACAGTTGCCCCAAAAATATGTGGAATTGTTCTTGTGTATCCATGATTAGCACCAGTTATAGTAGCAAGAATATTTACAGGTCCTGGTGAGAGGGAGGTGACAAAGGCAAACATTGCCATAGCTAAAAAAAGACTCATTATTTATCCTTAAAATTCAGTTACTTCTTTGTTTCCTTCAATGAAGCGATGTTCTTGTAAATCGACGATACGATAACGTTTTGCCTTGATTTTTCCTGTTTTACAATAACCAGCCTTATTTTCCCAAAATCCGGCATTAAACTCGTCGGTTAATCGTAATTCAGAAAGGCACTTAACCCCTTTATAGCGATACAGCGAGAAGTCGATCAACCTTAATGGATAGCCTTCTTCTAAAGATAGGTCTTCACCATCAACTGCCCAAATAAGCATAGTACGGTTCTCAAGGGCGTCAATAAAAGGGATTGTAGAATCATATTGTCCTTTTTCAGTACCAACGCTTATTTGTTTTAAATAATAATCACGATATTGATCGCTATTGACGCTAAGGTGATTTAACACATCAGCAAGTAAAACACCTGTCCATGTACGACGAATACTCCAATTACAAACACATACTTCTCGACGGTTTTCTGTAATAGGCGCAATATTTTTTAGTTCTTCAAGATCAATTTCGAACGGAGTTAATTCATTCGGTAAAAAGATTTTCAATGACCATTTTTGTGCATCAAACTCGATTGGTGGCCCCTCTTGGTAATAGCGTAATGACGAGGGTTTCTTCTCTATAAAAGGGGTTTTCGTAATTGCTTCCATAATACGACTCACTAATCCGTTAAATTTTTAACACAGCGAAATCCAACAATATTATCTCGAACTGTTGGTGGGTAATTATCTCTACTTGAACAACGCATATAATCTTCATCATGCAAACCAGACCCCCCTCTAACAACGTGATCAAAGTTAATATTAGAGATACATAAAGGGTCCTGATTTTGAATATCCCATGCGTAATTTGGAAGGTAATTATCTAAACACCATTCCGCAAGGTTTCCTCCCATATCCATACAGCCAAATGGAGAGCGGTTTTGCGGATGAGCATCCCAATCTGTCGATCTGCGGTCAAATTCTTCAGGCTCACAATCAGGCGCAAAATTTGCGATAGAAGAGGTTGGTTCTACATTGCCCCAAGGGTAGGTTCGGGTATCATTCCCTTTGGCAGCATACTCCCACTGTGTTTCTGTGGGTAGCTCTTTGCCTACAAATTTTGCATAGGCCTCCGCTTCATACCAACTAATACCTGTTACTGGTTTTTTATCACCATTCCAGTTTTTATCCTGCCAATAAAGTGGCTCAGTTATTTGATTTTCAGTAATAAAATTGAACCCTTTATGTGACCAGTAAGATGGATCTGAATATCCGCCTTGCTCAATAAATACTCTAAAATCTTTATTTAAAACAGGATGTATGTCCATGAAAAAAGGCGATAAAGTAATTAGGCTAACGGGCTGTTCATCAGGACTTAAGTTCGATCCTCTTTTGTACGGTTCACCCGAAATCAATACCATATTATTAATAATACTCATCTAATTAATCCTAGGTTTCCAGTGTATTTATTAACTATTTTCTTTGTTCCGTAGACCGCGATACCAAGATATTCGATATCTTCGGCCTTGGTAGAAGCTAGTTTTTCTGAATAGTCTTGATAGTTTTTAGTACTTTGAGCCACGTTTGAAAAATCAACTAATGTCGTTTCTTCTTTTAACGAGTTTCTTATTGATTTAATAGACTCCGGTGAACTTGCTAAAATAGGGATGGGGATAGAGGTGATCCCCGAGTGAACTTCACCGTCATTATTAATATTATCTGCACCGATGAGTTCTGGATGTAATTTACCTAGCGATAAAGTAAGAACAGCCGCAGTATTCGCAATTAACCCTTGTGGCAAGGTTTTATCTATCACGAGTACGCATTTTTGATTGTCCATTACACTTCTTCCTTTTGACGTTGTTTATTTTTTATAAAGAGCACCCAAGTCATTTGAATAGTTAAAGGGGCTGAAATTTTTTCGAGGCGATGTAGTTTGATTGAATCTGAATTGACAAGGCAGCAGTCTGATGTCCCTTTTGCTACATGAATTGCTGATTGACTGGTTGATGTAGATAACTTGATATGTAAATTTGCCGTTGATAAATCAATAACGCTTGGGTTGGCTGTTTTTATCAGGTCATCGAGTCGTGAAATAGGGGCGTGATGAGTATCAATGGTAATAATGTCGTTATTATTTATTTTTTGCTGCAATTCATAGAGATTTTTACAACAAAGATAGTATTTAGGAGGAGAGAAAAAGAATGACCCTGACAGCAATGTTCTTGGATTCATGTAAAAGTAATCTGCTTTTTTATAAGCATTTGCAACAAGTAGCACCACATTATCGTTATTTTCAACGAAATCAGACGCCTTTTCAAAAGTATCAAAAAGTAAGATCTTTAATGGTCGTTTGAGTAAGTTTGCATAGTAATTTGCGGCAGCTTCACTGCTTGAACTTTTAGGTCCTAGAGTGGCAACTGTTGTGATATTGCTGTTATCTCGTAGCCAATAAAAATTATGATCCATGATGGTGTATCAATCCTTGTTTTAATTATGAAATTATAATAATTCAAGGAGATAGCTCATTATTGTACAAAATTGCTTTTTGAATCTAATTAATAAAGAACTTTTAAAGAAGAAGATAAAAGCAGATACTTAGCTCTTGCTAACAGTATTGTTTATAAACAGTGTTCATCGTTATAAAGAGAAAAACATGAAAGTAGTAAATAAAGGGTTGCGAGCCGTTGCGGTATTAGAGGCTTGCAAAGGTGTGGTATCTCTTTTGGTGGGATTTGGTTTGCATGTTCTTGCTGGTCATAATATGCGTCAATTTGCAGAAAATATCGTCAGTCGTTTACATTTAAATCCTGCTGGACACTTACCTAGTATTTTTATTCATTCCGCGAGTAGTTTAACAGATGCAAGAATGGGGCTATTAGCCATTGGCGCACTAGTTTATTCGTTGATTCGACTCGTTGAAGCCTATGGATTATGGAATGGACTCGTATGGACTGAATGGTTTGCTTTGTTGAGTGGCGCGATTTACTTACCTTTTGAAATCTATGAAATGATTTTTCATACTAGTTTGTTAGGCGTCGGAGCATTTCTGATCAATATAATGATTGTTGGCTACATGGCACATTCGCTATTTTCTCAGGAAACCACAGATAATCAAATTTGAGAATAAAACTGACTATATTTAAATAGGCGATATTTTTAACTATTACAGTGTTTACAATGTGGTTTATTACTTATATATTGATTTGGTTACCACGATAAACGACTAGGATACATTCATGCTTTCTTCTACAGCCCTACAATTTGCTGCTTTGTGCAAAACAATGCTCGGTGCTGTGTCGCGTGTAACATCATCTATTATTGCTGTCATTCTAGTGATTATTAACTAGGCTGGCGGCACTTCCGTCAGCCAGGCTGACGGGAGACTGCTTTATTCTCTTCTTGTTTTTCTCAGCCAATCTGACGGTCCACAATAAAAGCTACTAGGGTTAAGCCCAATAGCAATAAGGACTATGACATTGAAAAAACAAAATTTACTTGCTATCGGTTTAATGACTTTCGCCATGTTTCTTGGTGCAGGAAATATCATTTTCCCTCCATTTCTTGGCTTAGAAGCAGGCACTCAATACTTACCTGCAATGCTCGGTTTTTTGCTTACTGCCGTTGGGTTACCATCGTTGACACTAATTGTACTAGGCCGGTTAAGCAGCAGTGGTCAATTAACACAGGCATTACCTAAGCCGTTAGCCATTGCCTTTTGGGTACTGTTGTTTACTGCAATTGGTCCCGCGTTTGGCATGCCAAGAGCGGTAACTGTGGCTTATGAAATGGGCATAAAACCTTTTGTTGAAGGTGACCATTTATTAATTTTCTCAGTTTTGTTTGTTGGTGCGACTTTGTTATTAGCATTTCAACGTGGAAAATTAGTTGATTATATCGGTAAGGTGATGACCCCTTTACTTGTGCTGATGCTAGCGGCTCTAGCAGTAGCAGCTATCGTAACGCCTTTAGGTGTATTTAATGCCCCAAGTGCTGATTATCAATATAAAGCAGTAACCAGTGGTTTAATCCAAGGCTATATGACAATGGATGCTATTGCTGCTGTTGGTTTTGGTTGGATTATAATCAAAGCAATTCAAGATAAAGGGTGTGAGTCACCACAAGAAATTTTCCAAGCGACAGTCAAAGTTACTGTTGTGTATGCCTTATTAATGTCAGCGTGCTACTTAGCGATGGCATACGTTGGTGCTACTTCTGCTTCTATTTCAGAAGGGGCAACGAATGGTGGTGAATTATTAACTCGTTATGTTGCAGAGATCTTCGGGCCATTAGGGCAGTACTTATTGGCAGGTATCATCATAATGGCGTGTTTAACCACAACAGTTGGCTTAACCAATGCGTGTGCTGAGTATTATCAGCAAACTTTCCGTTCACCTTTTGCAATTACGACAATCATCGTAACAGTATTAACAGGAGTTATTGCTAATTTTGGTTTGGAGCAAATCTTAGCTATTAGCTTACCTGCTATTTTAATTCTTTGTCCTATTGCCATTGCTTTGGTGCTCACGGCACTGTTCTTACCTACGACAAAACGCAATGTAACTGCTTATGTAACGATTGTTAGTATTACAGTGGTATTTGGTAGTTTAGACGCATTACATATTCTTGGGTTATTGCCAGAACCATTGGTTACCCCGTTAAATGATTATGTTCCAATGTTTGAAGCGCATGCCAGTTGGTTCTTACCGGTGTTTGCTGCTATTGCTATAAGTAAGATATTAGCTAGAAAAGCGAATAGTGAGGCGGTTGAATTATCAGAAAAGGCGGCAAGCCTAAAATAAAGAGTATTCTTTGTCTTAAATAAAACGGGTAGCTTTTCGGCTACCCGATTTCATTTGTGTTCGACTTTAAATACCATTCTGAATAACTACTTATGTAGATTGGTATAATATAGCAACACGAATAAACAGTTATATTAAAACTTGTAAGTTACGCCCGCGTATAAAGTACCAATGTTCATTGCGTAATCGTCTGAATAGCTGTAGTAACCATAATCTTGGTATACATTCTCTTCAATGAAAAGATCACCTTCATAAGCTACACGAAAAGCTAAACCACTTAATGCTTGTGGAGCGTACTCAACACCAATGCCATAGTGAAAAGACGTGTTAGTTTCGCTAATAGAGTGACCTTAAATATCAGTCGATGATGAACAACTCTACTTTTTTAGTCGAAAAAATAATGAAGACAATAATTTTATTTGTTTTTCTGTATAGCTAACATAAAAGCTAAGTGGAAGCTGCCACCTTACTTTAATGCGATTTGATAAAAATAATAAGAAGAACATGACGATAAGTGTAATCTTTTTGTTGCTTATTTGTATTTAAAAACTGTAGAAATAATAACTACTTATAAATATTTTGTTTTATTTTTATAAATTTGAATGATGTGTGATCTGTCGCTATTTATTGAATATATAAGATGATTATTATCCTCTCGATTTTTTGGTGTTTAAATTACTAGTGTAATAAGCGGTAATTTAAAAATAGTTATATAAAACCTATCATCAGGGAGATTGATATGTTTTTAGTCGAGTTCTTAATTGTATTAATTTGTATTCTAGTCGGTGCCCGAATTGGCGGTATCGGTTTAGGTGTTATGGGCGGTATTGGTTTAGCCATACTGAGTTTTGTATTTGGTTTACAACCGACAAGCCCACCTATTGATGTAATGTTAATGATCATGGCGGTAGTAGCTGCAGCTGCTGCAATGCAAGCCGCTGGTGGTCTTGAATATTTAATCAAAATCGCTTCGAATATTCTTCGTAAAAACCCACGTCATATTACTTTTATTGCTCCTTTAGTGACGTATATGTTCACCTTCTTAGCAGGTACTGGGCATGTAGCTTATTCTGTTCTTCCTGTTATTGCAGAGGTAAGTCGTCGTAGTGGTGTTCGCCCTGAGCGCCCACTAGGTATGGCAGTTATCGCTTCACAATTTGCGATTGTAGCAAGCCCAATTGCAGCGGCTGTAGTTGCTCTGGTTGCTTTTTTAGAACCTCAAGGCATTACATTAGCAAATGTATTGATGATAACAATTCCTGGCACTTTCTGTGGTTTAGCTCTTGCATGCGTTATCGTAAACAAGATCGGTAAAGACCTAAAAGATGATCCAGAATACCTGCGTCGTATGCAAGATCCTAAGTTCCGTCAAGAAATGGAACAAGAAGTTAAAGTTGAAGAGATTGAGATTAAACCTGGCGCTAAAAAAGCAGTAGGTCTGTTCTTATTCGGCGCAATTGTGGTTGTGGTTATGGGGGCATTCCCATCGTTACGTCCTAACTTCAATGGCTCACCAATGGGCATGGCGCATACAATTGAAATCGTCATGTTAGCAATGGCTGCACTGATTATTCTATTATGTAAACCTGATGGTAACGAGATCACTCAAGGTTCAGTATTCCATGCTGGTATGCGTGCAATCGTTGCTATCTTTGGTATCGCATGGTTAGGTGATACTTTTATTGCTGGTCACTATGACATGGTAAAAGAAGCGGTTTCTGGATTGGTTGAAGTTGCGCCATGGACATTCGCGTTTGCACTGTTTGGCTTATCTGTAATGGTAAACAGCCAAGGTGCAACAACTGCCGTATTAGTGCCTGTTGGTATTACGTTAGGTCTTCCACCTGAAGTGATTATCGCAACATTTGTTGCCGTTAATGGTTACTTCTTTATTCCTAACTACGGTCCAATCATTGCGTCAATTGACTTTGACCGCACAGGTACGACTAAGATTGGTAAATACATCTTTAACCATAGCTTTATGATCCCAGGTCTATTAAGTATGGTATTTAGTATTATCTTTGGTTTTATTTTTGCGAGTATAGTTCTATAACCCTTTATTTTTCGTAAAAAGATCAAATGCATGGCCATGGTTTTATTACAAATCATGGCCATTTTTAATGCCCACTTTAATAGTACGTTACTTAGTTTATACCATTCTGGATAAGTAGTTGTTCAGATAATTGCGCAGAAAAAATCGATTAGAGCAAGGCATAAATTACAGTAACTAGTGGTTCTAATTACAAAATTTATAACGCAGATATAATCGATTTTAACAAGCAAGAATGATCAAATACTTATGTAGATTGGTATTTCTCAATGTGACTATTGACCTCTGTCTTTAATTCGACATAAAAGCGAAAACAAACTGTCATGTAACCACTCTATGATCGCCCAATCAAATTGATCATGGAGGATATATGAATCGCAATACACTCACTTTTACCACACTAGCGGTGGTCACTTCTGCATTACTAGGTTGTAGCCAGCAATCCAATACAACAACAGTAAAAAACACATTTTCAGCGATAGATACTTTTGGTATTCAATGCAAATTACACGAAGAACCAACGTTCGACAGTTTAGAAATTAGTGGACTGACATTGGTTGGCTCATCTATAGCAGCAGCTCCTTTTGCTACATCTGCAGCGGAGATCCTAAGTTACGACTCATGTACAGATAAGTTGTACGTGGTAAATGCTCAAGCCAAAAAGGTAGATGTTCTAACATTAAATGCCAATAGCAAACCGACTGCTGTTGGTCATATTGATCTTCAGTCAGCGGCTAAGTATTCAGGCATTGCTATTGGTGCAGCAAACAGTGTTTCTGCACACAGTGGTTTGGTGGCTGTTGCAATTGAAAATAATGATAAACAGAAAAATGGTATTATTGCCTTATATCGTTCGGACACACTTGAGATTATAACCACTTATCCTGCAGGAGCTTTGCCTGATATGGTGAGTTTCTCTAAAGATGGACGCTATATTGCTTCAGCTAATGAAGGTGAGCCAAATTCAGATTACTCTGTTGATCCAGAAGGCAGTGTAACGTTAGTGGATATTGCTAATGGACCATTAAATGCATTGGTAACTCAACTTGATTTTAATGCGTTTGATAAAGGCAACTCACGTCATTCAGAGCTAACCGATAAAGTTCGTATTTCAGCACCTACTGCCACGGTTTCTCAAGATCTCGAACCTGAATACCTCACTTTTGCTGATAACGGTAAATTGTATGTCGCATTGCAAGAGAACAATGCATTAGCTGCGATTGATGTTGAAAATGCCTCAATTGATGGCATCTTTGGTCTTGGTGGAAAATCATGGGAAAAAGTTCAATTAGACGCTTCGAATAAAGATAAAAAGCTTGGTAATTTTCAAAGCTATTCGATGTTAGAAGGACTTTATATGCCAGATAGCATTGCCAGTTATAGTGTTAATGGTTCCACTTATATTGTGACTGCGAATGAAGGTGATGGTAGAGAATATGGCATCGAAACAACCCAAAAACAATGTGATGAAAAATCTTATGAGTGGGACGGTGATGACTATCAAGGCACTGCAGAATATGCAACCAAACAAGATTTTTGCATTGTTTACGTTGATGAAATTCGCGGTAAAAAATTAGACATTGATAAAAACCACCCACTAGCATCAGCGTTAAAAGATAAAAATCAACTGGCTCGTTTAAAAGTAGTTAAGCCACAAGGCACGCTAGCAGCCGACGAAAAAGTACAAGCATTTGGTAGCCGTTCATTCTCTATTTGGGATGAATCAGGGGAATTAGTGTTCGATAGCGGCGATGAGTTTGCTCGTATTGTTTTTGAAAATAATAAAAATAATTTCAATAGCACTAATGATAATAATAGCAGTGCAGATGATCGCAGTGATGATAAGGGCGCAGAGCCAGAAGCGATAGAGGTTGCTAGTATTAACGGGCACCAATACGCGTTTATTGGTTTAGAGCGTCAAGGCGGCGTGATGG
>NZ_JARACR010000025.1:0-61965 GCF_028765505.1 Aliivibrio sp. A6
CGCTTAATAGCTAAAGATTTTGCGATAAATCGCATGACTAAAAAAGGGAAGCTTAGGCTTCCCTTTTTGTTGTTTGTAAGAAAATATAATTTTTTTCGTTTGTTTTTCAAACAACGCTTGCAACTAAAAGTGTGATCTGTATAATGCATCGCACTGGTTAAGCCAGTTGTGAACCAATGAGCAGCGAGGAAAGTGCTGATTCCTACAGAGTAGGGTGAGTACTTAGAATGAATACTCAGCTTATGTTCGCGGTTAATATTATTAGACATTACTCTAATGAGTGATCGTTAGATGTAAATTCTAATATAAGTTAACTGACAATGTGTCCTAATTTTGGACCTATGGTTTCACATAAATCAATCGACATTCTCTCGTTCTTACGGGATTGAGTGGCGATATTGTTTGTGTATTTATTATTGGAGCTCTGTCTCATGCAGAACCAACGTATACGTATCCGCCTAAAAGCATTCGATTACAAATTAATCGATCAGTCTACAGCGGAAATCGTTGAAACAGCTAAGCGCACTGGCGCTCAGGTTCGTGGTCCTATTCCACTACCTACTCGTAAAGAGCGTTTTACTGTTCTTACTTCTCCTCACGTTAACAAAGACGCACGTGACCAGTACGAAATTCGTACTCACAAGCGTTTAATCGACATTGTTGAGCCAACAGATAAAACTGTTGACGCACTAATGCGTTTAGACCTTGCTGCTGGCGTTGATGTTCAAATTAGCCTAGGTTAAGGGGAGATTATTATGATTGGTCTAGTCGGTCGTAAAGTGGGCATGACCCGCATCTTTACCGAAGAAGGCGTTTCTATCCCAGTAACAGTAGTTGAAGTTGAAGTTAACCGTGTTTCTCAAGTGAAAACTGTAGAAACAGATGGCTACAACGCAATTCAAGTTACTTGTGGTTCTAAGAAAGCTAACCGCGTATCTAAGCCTGAAGCTGGTCACTTTGCGAAAGCAGGTGTTGAAGCAGGTCGCGGTCTTTGGGAATTCCGTTTAGAAAGCGGTGAAGAATTCGCAGTTGGCGCTGAGCTAAGTGTTGAAATCTTTAACGAAATCAAAAAAGTAGACGTTACTGGTACATCTAAAGGTAAGGGCTTCCAAGGCGCTGTTAAGCGTTGGAACTTCCGTACTCAAGATATGACTCACGGTAACTCTTTGTCTCACCGTGCTCCGGGTTCAATTGGCCAATGTCAAACTCCAGGTCGCGTATTTAAAGGCAAAAAAATGGCAGGTCACATGGGTGCTGAGCGTTGTACGACTCAAAACCTAGAGATCGTACGTGTTGACGCTGAGCGCAATCTGCTTCTTATTAAAGGTGCAGTACCAGGCTCAACAGGTGGCAACGTGATCGTTAAACCAGCTGTTAAAGCATAACGTCTTAGGAGTATGTAATGGAACTAATGGTTAAAGGTGCTGCGGCACTAACTGTTTCCGAAACTACTTTCGGACGTGAGTTTAACGAAGCTCTTGTACACCAAGTAGTTGTTGCTTATGCAGCAGGTGCTCGTCAAGGTACTCGCGCTCAAAAAACACGTTCAGAAGTATCTGGCGGTGGCGCTAAGCCATGGCGTCAAAAAGGTACAGGCCGAGCTCGTGCGGGTACTATTCGTAGCCCAATCTGGCGTTCAGGTGGTGTTACTTTTGCTGCGAAACCACAAGATCACAGCCAAAAAGTAAACAAAAAAATGTACCGTGGTGCTCTTAAGAGCATTCTTTCTGAGTTAGTTCGTCAAGATCGTCTGATCGTTGTAGACAACTTCTCAGTTGAAGCACCTAAAACTAAAGAGCTAGTTGCTAAGCTTAAAGAGCTTGAGCTTAACGATGTTCTTATCGTAACTGGCGAAGTAGATGAGAATCTATTCTTAGCTGCTCGTAACCTTTACAAAGTTGACGCACGTGACGTTGCTGGTATTGATCCAGTAAGCCTAGTGGCATTCAACAAGGTTCTAATGACTGCAGCTGCAGTTAAGCAAGTTGAGGAGATGCTGGCATGATCAGTGAAGAGCGTCTACTAAAAGTTCTACGTGGTCCTATTATCTCTGAAAAAGCAACGATGGCTGCTGAAGGCAATAACACTATTGTTTTCAAAGTAGCAATCAATGCAACTAAAAAAGAGATTAAAGCAGCAGTAGAAAAGTTGTTTGAAGTTGAAGTTAAGTCTGTAAATACCCTTATCACTAAGGGCAAGACCAAACGTCAAGGTGCACGCCAAGGCCGTCGTTCAGACGTGAAAAAAGCGTACGTAATCTTGAAAGAAGGTCAAGACCTAGACTTCGTTGGCGGCGCGGAATAACAGGAGTAGTTAAAAATGGCTATTGTTAAATGTAAGCCGACTTCCCCTGGTCGTCGTCACGTTGTAAAAATCGTTAACGCTGACCTACATAAGGGTAAGCCATACGCACCTCTTTTAGAGAAAAACTCTAAATCTGGTGGTCGTAACAATAACGGTCGTATTACAGTACGTCACGTTGGTGGTGGTCATAAGCAACACTACCGTCTAATTGACTTTAAACGTACTAAAGATGGCATCCCAGCTATCGTTGAACGTTTAGAATACGATCCAAACCGTAGTGCAAACATTGCACTAGTTCTGTTCGCAGACGGTGAGCGTCGTTACATTATCGCACCAAAAGGTCTTAAAGCCGGCGATACAGTACAATCAGGTGTTGATGCGCCAATCAAAGCAGGTAACTGCTTACCATTGCGCAACATCCCAGTAGGTTCTACTGTTCACTGTGTTGAATTAAAACCTGGTAAGGGCGCGCAAGTTGCACGTTCTGCTGGTGCATACGCACAAATCATTGCTCGTGATGGCGCTTATGTGACATTACGTCTACGCTCTGGTGAGATGCGTAAAGTTCTTTCTGAAGGTCGTGCGACTATCGGTGAAGTTGGTAACTCTGAACACATGCTACGTGAGCTAGGCAAAGCCGGTGCTACACGCTGGCGCGGTGTTCGTCCAACGGTACGTGGTGTTGCAATGAACCCAGTGGATCACCCACACGGTGGTGGTGAAGGTCGTACATCAGGCGGTCGTCACCCAGTATCACCTTGGGGTATGCCAACTAAGGGCTTCAAGACTCGTAAGAATAAATCTACTGACAAGTACATTGTACGTCGTCGTAACAAATAATCTATAAAGAGGAATCGCCATGCCACGTTCTCTCAAGAAAGGTCCTTTTATTGACCTACACTTGCTGAAGAAGGTAGAGAAAGCGGTGGAAAGCGGAGACAAAAAGCCTATTAAGACTTGGTCCCGTCGTTCAATGATCATTCCAACTATGATCAACTTGACCATCGCTGTCCATAATGGTCGCCAGCATGTACCAGTTTTCGTTACAGAAGACATGATTGGTCACAAGCTGGGCGAATTTGCACCTACTCGTACTTATCGTGGCCATGCTGCAGATAAGAAAGCTAAAAAGCGTTAGGAGGTAGAATATGGAAGCTATTGCTAAACATCGTTTTGCCAGCATTTCTCCACAAAAGGCTCGCTTAGTTGCGGACCAAATTCGTGGGAAATCAGTAGACCAAGCTCTTGAAATTCTTACTTTCAGCAACAAAAAAGCTGCAGTATTAATTAAGAAAGTTGTTGAGTCTGCTATCGCAAACGCTGAACACAACGAAGGTGCAGATATCGACGATCTAAATGTCGCTAAAATCTTCGTAGACGAAGGCCCTATCATGAAGCGTATTATGCCTCGTGCTAAAGGTCGTGCAGATCGCATCTTGAAGCGTTCAAGCCACATCACTATCGTTGTAGCTGATCGTTAAAGACTAGGAGATTAAGCAAATGGGTCAAAAAGTACATCCTAATGGTATTCGTCTTGGCATCGTTAAGCCTTGGAATGCTACATGGTTTGCTAGTAGCCAAGAGTTCGCTGACAACCTAGACGGCGACTTCAAGGTACGTCAGTATCTTACTAAAGAACTGAAAAAAGCATCTCTATCACGCATCGTTATCGAGCGTCCTGCTAAGAGCATCCGTGTGACTATTCACACTGCTCGTCCAGGCGTTGTTATCGGTAAGAAAGGTGAAGACGTAGAGAAACTACGCGCAGGCGTAGCAAAAATCGCAGGTGTTCCAGCGCAAATCAACATTGCAGAAGTTCGCAAGCCTGAGCTAGACGCTCAACTTGTAGCTGACAGCATTGCTTCTCAACTAGAACGTCGTGTTATGTTCCGTCGTGCTATGAAGCGTGCGGTACAAAATGCAATGCGTCTAGGCGCTAAAGGCATCAAAGTACAAGTAGGTGGCCGTCTAGGCGGTGCTGAAATCGCACGTTCTGAGTGGTATCGTGAAGGTCGTGTACCTCTACATACTCTACGTGCTGACATTGATTACGCAACTTCTTCGGCTCACACTCAATACGGTGTGATCGGCGTTAAAGTTTGGATCTTCAAAGGTGAAGTTCTAGGCGGTATGCCAGCTGCTAATGCAGTAGAGCCTAAGGCTGACAAGCCTAAGAAGCAGCGTAGAAGCCGTAAGTAAGGAGCTGACTGATGCTACAACCAAAACGTACTAAGTTCCGTAAGGTTATGACTGGTCGTAACCGTGGTCTTGCTAAAGGCACTGAAGTAAGCTTCGGCGACTTCGGTCTTAAAGCTGTAGGCCGTGGTCGTCTAACTGCTCGTCAGATTGAAGCGGCTCGTCGTGCTATGACGCGTCACATTAAGCGTCAAGGTCAAATCTGGATCCGTGTGTTCCCAGACAAACCTATCACAGAAAAACCGCTTGAAGTTCGTCAAGGTAAGGGTAAAGGTAACGTTGAGTACTGGGTAGCCCAAATCCAACCTGGAAAGGTTATGTACGAAATGAACGGCGTACCTGAAGAGTTGGCACGTGAAGCGTTCCGCCTAGCGGCACGTAAACTGCCTATCAAAACTACTTTTGTAACTAAGCAGGTGATGTGATGAAAGCACAAGATCTACGCGAGAAAAACGTTGAAGAGCTTAATGAAGAGCTTCTGAATTTGCTACGTGAACAGTTTAACTTGCGCATGCAAGCTGCGACTGGTCAACTACAGCAAACTCATACTCTGAAAGCTGTACGTCGTGATATCGCACGTGTTAAAACTTTACTGAATGAGAAGGCTGGCGCATAATGAGCGAGAAAATTCGTACTATGCAAGGTCGTGTAGTTAGCGACAAAATGGACAAGTCTATTGTTGTTGCTATTGAACGCATGGTGAAACACCCGATCTACGGTAAATACATCAAGCGCACGACTAAGCTTCACGCACATGATGAAAACAACGAGTGTGGCCTAGGCGATACTGTTGAGATTCGTGAATGTCGCCCACTGTCTAAGACTAAATCTTGGACTTTGGTAAACATTGTAGAAAAAGCAAAAGCTTAATTTGTTGATTCTATAGCGATTCTAAGCGGCTCCGAACTTTTTTTGGAGCCGTTTATTTTTAGACTACCTTTATTTAAAATATGGTGATATAATCCCCATCCCTTTTAAAGAGGCAGCCCGACCCGTGATGGGTCTAGTTTTAAATATTTAGCGGAGCACTAACAATGATCCAAATGCAAAGTACACTTGACGCTGCAGATAACTCTGGTGCGCGCAAGGTAATGTGTATTAAGGTTCTGGGTGGCTCTCACCGCCGTTATGCACATATCGGAGACATCATTAAAGTTACTGTTAAGGAAGCAATTCCTCGCGGTAAAGTTAAGAAAGGTGATGTTCTGAAGGCGGTAGTAGTGCGCACTCGTAAAGGCGTTCGTCGCCCAGACGGTTCTATCATTCGCTTCGACCGTAATGCTTGCGTATTGTTGAATGACACTACTGAGCAACCAGTCGGTACACGTATCTTTGGTCCAGTGACTCGTGAACTTCGTAATGCGAAATTCATGAAAATTGTTTCACTAGCACCAGAAGTTCTGTAAGGAGCGGTAAGATGGCAGCTAAAATCCGTCGTAATGACGAAGTAATCGTTCTTGTCGGTAAAGATAAAGGCAAGAAAGGTAAAGTAACTAAGGTTCTTGAAACTGGTAAAGTTATCGTTGAAGGTATCAACCTTGTTAAAAAGCACCAGAAGCCTGTACCGGCTCTTGGTCAGCAAGGTGGTATTGTTGAGAAAGAAGCAGCAATTGATGCTTCTAACATCGCAATCTACAACGAAGCTACTGGTAAAGCGGACCGTATCGGTTTCCGTTTTGAAGAAGGCAAAAAAGTGCGTTTCTTCAAATCAAACGGCGAAACCATTTCTAACTAATAGATAGAAGCAATTTGGAGTTCTACTATGGCGAAACTGCATGATTACTACAAGTCGTCTGTAGTCGCTGAGCTTACCAAAGAGTTCAGCTACTCAAGCGTCATGCAAGTCCCTAGGGTTGAAAAAATCACCCTAAACATGGGTGTTGGTGAAGCAATCAATGATAAAAAGCTTCTAGAAAACGCTGCTGCCGATATGGCAATTATCTCTGGTCAAAAACCATTGATTACTAAAGCGCGTAAATCTGTTGCTGGTTTTAAAATCCGTGAAGGCTACCCAATCGGTTGTAAAGTAACCCTACGTGGCGAACGTATGTGGGAATTCTTAGAGCGTTTAATCTCTATTGCACTTCCACGAGTACGTGATTTCCGTGGTGTTAGCGCGAAGTCTTTTGACGGTCGCGGTAACTACAGCATGGGCGTTCGCGAGCAAATCATCTTCCCTGAGATCGACTATGATAAAGTTGATCGTGTACGCGGTCTTGATATTACTATCACGACGTCTGCGAATACAGATGCGGAAGGCCGAGCTCTGCTGGCTGCCTTTAACTTCCCATTCCGTAAGTAAGGTGAAGGGTTACTGTTATGGCTAAACAATCTATGAAAGCACGTGAAGCTAAACGTGCAAAACTTGTAGCTAAGTTCGCTGAAAAGCGTTCGGCGCTAAAAGTTCTAATTAGCGATGTAAATGCTTCTGAAGAAGAGCGTTGGGATGCAGTTCTTAAATTGCAAGCTCTACCTCGTGATTCAAGTGCATCTCGTCAGCGTAATCGTTGCAACCAAACTGGTCGTCCACACGGTTACCTACGTAAGTTCGGTTTAAGCCGTATTAAGGTTCGTGAAGCTTGCATGAAAGGCGAGATTCCGGGTCTTCGTAAGGCTAGCTGGTAATTGCCACTTAATCATTTGGAGTAAATCATATGAGCATGCAAGATCCGATTTCGGATATGCTGACCCGCGTTCGCAACGGTCAATCAGCAAATAAAGTTGCTGTTAAAATGCCTTCTTCAAAGCTTAAAGTTGCAATTGCTGCACTACTTAAAGCTGAAGGCTACATCGCTGACTTCGCTGTTGAAGGCGAAATCAAACCTGAGCTAGAAATCACTCTTAAGTATTTCCAAGCTAAACCAGTTATCGAGCAAATCCAACGAGTTTCTCGTCCAGGTCTTCGTGTATACAAGAAGAACGACGCGTTACCATCTGTTATGGGTGGTCTTGGTATTGCTGTTGTTTCTACATCAAAAGGCCTAATGTCTGATCGCGCTGCGCGTAAAGCTGGTCTTGGTGGCGAAATTATCTGCTACGTAGCTTAATAGGAGTAGGATATGTCTCGTGTTGCTAAAGCACCTGTAGTAATTCCTGCTGGCGTAGAAGTTAAACTGAACGGCCAGGAAATCACTATTAAAGGTGGTAAAGGTGAACTAACTCGCGTACTTAACAGTGCTGTAGTTGTTTCACAAGAAGATAACACTGTTGTATTTGGTCCTCGCGAAGGCGTGGCTAATGCTTGGGCACAAGCTGGTACAGCTCGTGCACTAGTTAACAACATGGTTATCGGCGTTAATGAAGGCTTTACTAAGAAGCTAACTCTTAAAGGTGTAGGTTACCGTGCTGCTATGAAAGGCAACTCTGTAGCTCTAACTCTTGGCTTCTCACACCCAGTAGAGCACGCTCTACCAGAAGGTATTAAAGCTGAGTGTCCAACTCAAACTGAGATCGTTTTAACTGGTTGCGATAAGCAAGTAGTTGGTCAAGTTGCTGCGGATATTCGTTCATACCGTCAGCCTGAGCCTTACAAAGGCAAAGGTGTTCGTTACGCCGATGAAATCGTGCGTACTAAAGAAGCTAAGAAGAAGTAGGGTATCACTATGGATAAGAAAGCATCTCGCATCCGTCGTGCTACACGTGCACGTCGTAAGATTGCTGAACTGTGTGCAACTCGCCTTGTAGTACACCGTACTCCGCGTCATACGTACGCTCAGGTAATCGCACCAAACGGCTCAGAGGTTATCGCTGCCGCTTCTACTGTAGAAAAGGCAATCCGTGAGCAAGTTGGAAACACTAGCAACAAAGCTGCAGCTCAAGCAATTGGTAAATTAATTGCAGAGCGCGCTATCGAAAAAGGCATTACTAATGTTGCTTTCGATCGTTCTGGTTTCCAATACCACGGCCGAGTAGCGGCGCTAGCAGATTCTGCTCGCGAAGCTGGTCTGAAATTCTAAGGTAGGGTTGGAAGATGGCTAAAGAACAACAACAAGCTACAGATTTGAACGAAAAGCTAATTGCTGTTAACCGTGTTTCTAAAACGGTTAAAGGTGGTCGAATCTTTAGCTTTACTGCACTAACAGTTGTTGGTGACGGTAATGGTCGTGTAGGTTTCGGTTACGGCAAAGCTCGTGAAGTACCTGCAGCGATTCAAAAATCAATGGAAAAAGCACGTCGTAACATGTTT
Source organism: Aliivibrio sp. A6 (assembly GCF_028765505.1). NCBI lineage: Bacteria > Pseudomonadati > Pseudomonadota > Gammaproteobacteria > Vibrionales > Vibrionaceae > Aliivibrio > Aliivibrio sp. A6. The sequence goes on from NZ_JARACR010000025.1 coordinate 8,687, forward strand.
ACGATTGCACTTAACGAAGGTACTCTTCACCATTCTGTTAAAGGTCGCCACACTGGTTCAAAAGTGTACATGCAACCTGCTTCAGAAGGTACAGGTATCATCGCAGGTGGTGCTATGCGTGCAGTACTAGAGGTTGTGGGTGTCCGCAACGTTCTAGCAAAAGCTTACGGCTCTACTAACCCAATCAACGTTGTTCGCGCAACGATTGCTGGTTTAAGTAGCGTTAAGTCACCTGAGATGGTAGCTGCTAAGCGTGGTCTAACTGTTGAATCTATTTCGGAGTAAGTACCATGTCTAAAACTATCAAAGTAACTCAGACTAAAAGCTCTATCGGTCGCCTACCTAAGCACATTTTGTGCCTTAAAGGTCTAGGTCTTCGTCGCATCAACCATACAGTAGAAATTGAAGATACTCCGTGTAACCGCGGTATGATCAACAAAGTTTACTACATGGTTAAGATTGAGGAGTAATCAGAAATGCGTTTGAATACTCTATCACCGGCTGCTGGCTCTAAACCTTCTAAGAAGCGTGTAGGTCGTGGTATCGGTTCTGGCCTAGGTAAAACTGGTGGCCGTGGTCACAAAGGCCAAAAATCACGTTCTGGCGGTAAAGTTCGCGTTGGTTTTGAAGGCGGTCAAATGCCTCTGAAACAACGTTTACCTAAATTTGGCTTTACTTCACGTAAGAGCCTAGTAACTGCAGAAGTTCGTCTAAGCGAACTTGCTAAAGTTGAAGGTAACGTTATCGATCTAAACAGCCTTAAAGCTGCTAACGTAATCACTAAGAACATTGTGTTCGCGAAAGTTGTACTTTCTGGTGAAATCGCTACTGCTGTAACTGTTAAAGGTCTACGCGTAACGAAAGGCGCTAAAGCTGCGATTGAAGCTGCAGGCGGTAAGATCGAGGAATAATCCTCGAAGGATGAGGTACAATGGCAAAGAAACCAGGAAAAGAAGTAAGTAGTGCACAGAACGGCCTAGCTGAACTGAAATCGCGTCTGTTATTTGTTATAGGTGCGCTTTTAGTGTTCCGAGCTGGCTCATTTGTGCCAATTCCTGGGATTGACGCTGCTGTCCTTGCTGATCTTTTTGAACAGCAACAGGGTACCATCATTGAACTGTTTAACATGTTTTCTGGTGGTGCACTGTCTCGTGCCTCAATTCTTGCTTTAGGTATTATGCCGTATATTTCGGCATCTATCGTTGTTCAGCTGTTAACAGTTGTTCATCCACCTCTAGCAGAGTTGAAAAAAGAAGGTGAGTCTGGTCGTCGTAAGATTAACCAGTACACACGTTATGGCACCTTGGTGCTGGCTACATTCCAAGCAATTGGTATTGCAACCGGTCTACCAAGCATGATTCCAGGGTTAGTTGCTAACCCTGACATGATGTTCTATCTGACAGCTACAGTAAGTTTAGTAACTGGTACCATGTTCTTAATGTGGTTAGGTGAACAAATTACTGAGCGTGGCATTGGTAACGGTATATCTTTGATTATTTTCACAGGTATCGTTGCTGGTTTACCACCGGCTATCGGAGAAACGATTCAGCAGGCGCGTCAAGGTGAACTGCACGTGCTTCTTCTATTACTAATTGCAGTTTTATCATTTGCAGTTATCTACTTTGTAGTGTTCATGGAGCGTGGTCAACGTCGTATCGTCGTTAACTATGCGAAGCGTCAGCAAGGCCGTAAGGTATTTGCAGCTCAAAGTACTCACCTTCCATTAAAAATAAATATGGCTGGTGTGATTCCTGCAATTTTTGCATCAAGTATTATACTATTCCCTGGGACATTGGCTCAGTGGTTTGGTGGTAATGGTGAAGGAACATTCGGTTGGTTAACTGATGTTTCCATGGCGTTAAGCCCTGGTCAGCCGTTATATGTAATGCTTTATGCAGCAGCAATTATCTTCTTCTGTTTCTTCTATACAGCGTTGGTGTTTAACCCGCGTGAAACAGCAGATAACTTGAAGAAGTCTGGTGCATTCGTACCCGGAATCCGCCCAGGTGAACAGACTACGAAATATATTGATAAAGTAATGACTCGTCTAACCTTAGCTGGTGCGATGTATATCACCTTTATCTGTCTGATTCCCGAGTTTATGATGATCGCTTGGAACGTACGCTTCTATTTTGGCGGTACTTCCCTACTAATCGTAGTTGTTGTTATCATGGACTTTATGGCACAGGTTCAGACTCATCTGATGTCTCAACAGTATGAGTCCGTGTTGAAGAAGGCCAATCTGAAAGGCTACGGCCGTTAATTTCAGATTCCAATTTTACGGAGTTTAGCAATGAAAGTTCGTGCTTCCGTTAAAAAAATCTGCCGCAACTGTAAAGTTATTAAGCGCAACGGTGTTGTGCGTGTAATTTGCGTTGAACCAAAGCATAAGCAACGCCAAGGTTAATTAGCAGAAATTTTTACTTGATATATTAAGTTAGGCCGAGTATTATTCTCGGCCTACCTTTTGTGTGCAAAAGAAGTAGTTATAGTCGCAACGTATCCTCAACGGGCTTTGTTGCGGCTCTTCTTAAGAAAAAGTACTAGGAGTGAATAGTGGCCCGTATAGCAGGCATTAACATTCCTGATCATAAACATGCAGTAATCGCTTTAACAGCGATCTACGGAATCGGTAAGACTCGCTCTCAAGCTATTTTAGCTGAAGTGGGTATTGCTGAAAATGTTAAGATCAGTGAACTGAATGATGAGCAGATTGATATTCTGCGTGATGGTGTTGCCAAATACACTGTAGAAGGCGATCTACGTCGTGAAGTATCGATGAACATCAAGCGTCTAATGGACCTTGGTTGTTATCGTGGTCTTCGTCACCGTCGCAGTCTACCGTTACGTGGACAGCGTACTAAAACCAACGCACGTACCCGTAAAGGTCCGCGCAAGCCGATCAAAAAATAATCGGATAAGGTAGAGAGTACAATGGCAAAACAACCTACTCGCGCTCGTAAGCGCGTTCGCAAGCAAGTAGCGGATGGCGTAGCGCACATCCATGCTTCTTTCAACAACACAATCGTAACCATTACTGACCGTCAAGGTAACGCACTAGCTTGGGCTACTGCAGGTGGTTCTGGTTTCCGTGGTTCTCGTAAATCTACGCCGTTCGCTGCACAAGTTGCTGCTGAGCGTTGTGGTGAAATGGCCAAAGAATATGGCGTTAAGAACCTTGAAGTTATGGTTAAGGGCCCTGGTCCTGGTCGTGAGTCAACTATCCGTGCATTAAACGCTGCTGGATACCGCATCACAAATATTGTTGATGCTACTCCGATCCCTCATAACGGTTGTCGTCCACCTAAGAAACGTCGCGTTTAAGTTTCGTTTCTAGGAATATTGGAGAAAGAACATGGCAAGATATTTGGGTCCTAAGCTGAAGCTTAGCCGTCGCGAAGGCACAGATTTATTCCTTAAATCTGGTGTACGTGCGATCGATACCAAGTGTAAAATTGATAACGCTCCAGGTGTACACGGCGCTCGTCGCGGTCGTCTATCTGAGTACGGCGTTCAGCTTCGTGAGAAGCAAAAAGTTCGTCGTATGTACGGCGTTTTAGAAAAACAATTCCGTAACTACTACAAAGATGCTGCTCGTATTAAAGGCAACACAGGTGAAAACCTACTTCAACTTCTTGAAGGTCGTCTAGATAACGTAGTTTACCGTATGGGTTTTGGCGCTACACGTGCTGAATCTCGTCAACTAGTTAGCCATAAGTCTATTCTAGTTAATGGTAAAGTAGTTAACGTTCCTTCTTTCAAAGTTGCGGCGAACGATGTTGTTTCTATTCGTGAAAAAGCTAAACAGCAATCACGTATTAAAGCTGCTCTAGAAGTTGCTGAACAACGCGAAAAACCAACTTGGATTGAAGTAGATGCTGGCAAAATGGAAGGTACGTTTAAGCGTCTTCCTGAACGTTCTGATTTGTCTGCCGACATCAACGAACACTTGATCGTCGAGCTTTACTCTAAGTAAGGCTTAAATAAAGAGAGGACACAATGCAGGGTTCTGTAACAGAATTTCTAAAGCCGCGTCTTGTTGACATTGAACAAGTTAGCATGACTCACGCAAAAGTAACTCTTGAGCCGTTAGAGCGTGGTTTCGGCCACACTCTAGGTAACGCTCTACGTCGTATTTTACTATCTTCAATGCCGGGTTGTGCCGTAACTGAAGTAGAAATCGAAGGCGTATTACATGAGTACAGCACCAAAGAAGGTGTTCAGGAAGATATCCTTGAAATCCTTCTAAACCTTAAAGGCCTTGCCGTTAAGGTTGAGGGTAAAGATGAAGTTATCATTACTCTTAACAAGTCTGGTGCAGGCCCTGTTGTTGCAGGTGACATCACCCATGATGGTGATGTTGAGATTGCGAACCCAGAGCATGTAATCTGCCACTTAACTGATGACAATGCTGAAATCAGCATGAGAATCAAGGTAGAGCGTGGTCGCGGCTATGTACCGTCAACAGCGCGTATCCATACTGAAGAAGATGAGCGTCCAATTGGTCGTCTGCTTATCGATGCAACTTACAGCCCAGTAGATAAAATTTCTTACTCGGTTGAAGCGGCACGTGTTGAGCAACGTACTGACTTAGACAAGCTTGTTATCGATATGGAAACAAATGGTACGCTTGATCCTGAGGAAGCTATCCGTCGTGCAGCTACAATTTTAGCTGAGCAACTGGATGCATTTGTAGATCTTCGTGATGTACGAGTTCCTGAAGAGAAAGAAGAAAAGCCAGAGTTCGATCCGATCCTACTGCGTCCTGTAGACGATCTTGAACTAACGGTTCGCTCTGCTAACTGTTTGAAAGCAGAAGCGATTCACTACATTGGTGATCTGGTGCAGCGCACTGAGGTTGAGCTACTTAAAACGCCAAACCTTGGTAAGAAGTCTTTAACTGAAATTAAAGATGTTCTAGCTTCACGTGGTCTTTCTTTAGGCATGCGCCTAGAGAACTGGCCACCAGCGTCTATCGCTGAAGATTAATCAGTTCACTAATTATCTAGTTAGAAGGATTAGGTCATGCGCCATCGTAAGAGTGGTCGTCAACTCAACCGCAACAGCAGCCACCGTAAAGCTATGTTTAGCAATATGGCTTGCTCTTTGGTTCGTCACGAGATTATCAAGACGACTGTACCAAAAGCAAAAGAGCTTCGCCGTGTAGTTGAGCCTTTGATTACATTAGCTAAGATTGACAGTGTTGCTAACCGTCGTCTTGCATTTGCTCGCACTCGTGATAACGAAGTTGTAGCAAAACTATTTACCGAGTTAGGTCCACGCTTTGCACAACGTGCTGGTGGTTACACTCGTATTCTGAAGTGCGGTTTCCGTGCAGGTGATAAAGCGCCAATGGCTTACATTGAGCTTGTAGATCGCCCAGAAGTAGAAGCTGCAGCTGAGTAATCAGAAGTAGTTTCAAGAAAAAACCGAGTCCTAGGACTCGGTTTTTTTGTTTCTGTACTATTGTATTTCGGTTATATTCTCAGTTATTCCGATTTAATACCAATGTAACTAATTAGGTCGTCTATTTATTACGTAGTAAAATCACTTAAGAGTAATACCAATCTACATAAGTATTTGATTATTCTTGCCATTCATCAAGAAAATCTTGAACCTTATCTACCATATTGCTTGAGCCAACGAAGAAAGGTACACGTTGATGTAATTCTGTTGGTTTGATATCTAGAATACGTTGTTCACCATCTGTCGCTTTACCTCCTGCCTCTTCAATCAACATTGCCATAGGGTTGCATTCATAGAGTAGTCGTAGCTTTCCATTTGGGTAAGCTTGAGTGCTTGGGTAAAGATAAATGCCGCCTTTTAATAAATTTCTATGGAAGTCAGCAACTAAAGAACCAATATAACGAGATGTATATGGTCGATTATCTTCAGGCTTCATTTCTTGGCAGTATTTTAAGTATTGTTTAATCCCTTCAGGAAAACGGATGTAATTTCCTTCGTTGATAGAATAAATATTACCATCTTTAGGGATCTTCATATCTTCATGAGATAAACAGAAGACACCAAGTGATGGGTCATAGGTAAAACCATGAACGCCATTTCCTGTGCTATAGACCAACATGGTTGATGAACCATAAATAATATAGCCTGCAGCAACTTGTTGGTTTCCTGGTTGTAGGAAATCTTCTTCTGTAGGAGGTGTACCAATTGGTGAAATACGACGATAAATAGAGAAAATAGTTCCTACAGATACGTTAACATCAATATTTGATGACCCATCTAGTGGATCCATCAATACCACGTATTTAGCGTCTTTATTTAATGCTTTATTAAAGGCAACGGCTTCATCTTCTTCTTCACTAGCTACACCACAGACTTGCCCTCGATTTTCTAATGCTGCCTTGAATTTATCATTAGCGTAAAGATCGAGTTTTTGCTGCTGTTCACCTTGAATATTTTCTTCACCAGAAGCGCCAGTGATATCAACCAGTCCCGCCTTATTTATCTCACGGTTTACAATTTTAGCAGCCAATTTAATTGAACCAATAAGGGAAGAGAGTTCTCCACTTGCATGAGGGAAGTCATGTTGCTTGGCAACAATGAATTCACCGAGGGTTCTTATTTCAGACATAGTTATTCCTTTAATTCTCTGTTATTAGATATCAATGCTAAGTAGGGTTAGGTACTGATTTATTTTTACAGTGGTTGTGTTACTGTTTGCTGTAATTCATTCTATAGCATAGAACTTTTTAAGAGTATTGAAGTAACTTTGAATTGAGGTTGCTTACTAATTTAATAAATAAGACGGTTGTAATTATGCATATTCATATCCTTGGTATCTGTGGCACCTTCATGGGAGGCGCTGCAACATTAGCCCGTCAGCTTGGGCATAAAGTCACTGGGTGCGATGCTAACGTTTATCCTCCAATGAGCACGTTATTAGAATCTCAAGGCATTGAGATTATCCAAGGATTTGATCCGAGTCAGTTAGACCCCGCGCCAGACCTAGTGGTAATTGGTAATGCAATGAGCCGTGGAAATCCATGTGTTGAGTATGTCTTAGATAAGAACCTGAAATACACCTCTGGTCCACAATGGTTACAAGAGTTTTTGTTGCAAGATCGCTGGGTGATGGCGGTTGCTGGTACTCATGGTAAAACAACAACGGCGAGTATGTTGACATGGGTGCTTGAAGAGTGTGGTTATAAACCAGGCTTTTTAGTCGGTGGCGTGCTTGGTAACTTCGGAGAGTCGGCTCGATTAGGCGAAAGCATGTTTTTTGTGGTCGAAGCAGATGAATATGACAGTGCTTTTTTTGATAAGCGTTCTAAGTTTGTGCATTACCGTCCACGTACGCTTGTATTGAATAATCTAGAGTTTGATCATGCGGATATCTTTGATGATCTTGCTGCTATTCAGCGCCAATTTCATCACTTAATTCGAACGGTTCCAAGTACAGGCCGTATTTTTGCACCAAAACAAGATAAACCACTTGAGCAAGTATTAGAGCTGGGATGCTGGAGTGAGCTTGAATTTACAGGCGAAGATGGTCAGTGGAAGGCAATAAAGCTAGAAAAAGATGGCAGTGTATTTGACGTTTATTTTGAAGGCGAGAAAGTTGGACAAGTTAATTGGGATTTAGTCGGTGATCATAATGTGAGTAATGCATTGATGGTTGTCGCTTCTGCTCGCCATGTTGGTGTTACTCCTGATTTAGCCTGTGAAGCGTTAGGTAAGTTTATTAATACTAAACGTCGTCTAGAGTTTAAAGGTGAGGTTAATGGGGTGACGGTTTATGATGATTTTGCTCATCACCCAACAGCGATTGATCTAACGCTAGGTGGCCTACGTAATAAAGTGGGTGATAAGAAGATTATCGCGGTATTAGAGCCACGTTCAAGTACCATGAAACTCGGTGTACACAAAGATACATTAGCGGCCTCTTTACATGCGGCTGATGCGGTTTATCTTTTCCAACCAGACAATATTTCTTGGTCTGTTGATGAGGTTGCACAACAATGCGCTCAACCTGCTTATACCCATAATAACATCGATACTTTTGTTGATATGATTGTGGCCGAAGCACAGCCGGGCGATCAAATATTGGTAATGAGTAACGGTGGTTTTGAAGGCATTCACGGAAAATTACTTGAGAAGTTAAACCAACAATGAAATCTGAAAAGAGAGCGATTACTTTAGCAATGACAGGCGCATCTGGTGCGCCCTATGGTCTACGCTTGCTTGAATGTTTATTAGCGGCAGATTATCACGTTTATTTTTTAATATCGTCAGCGGCTCGTGTTGTGATGGCGACAGAACATAGTTTGAAGCTCCCAAGCGGCCCTGATGCAATGAAAGCAGCGTTAGTTGAACACTTAGGTTGTAATGCAGATAACTTAACCGTTTGTGGCAAAGAGGATTGGTTCTCACCAGTGGCTTCTGGTTCTGCCGCACCAAAACAAATGATAGTGTGTCCATGCTCGGCAGGGAGTGTGGCATCAATTGCTCATGGTATTTCAGATAACTTAATAGAGCGTGCTGCGGATGTGGTGTTAAAAGAGCGAGGGCAGTTAATTTTAGTTGTTCGCGAAACGCCATTTTCTACATTACACCTAGAGAATATGTTAAAGCTATCTCAAATGGGTGCGACGATCATGCCGGCAGCCCCAGGTTTTTATCATCAACCTCAATCAATAGAAGACTTAGTTGATTTTATGGTGGCGCGAATTTTGGACCACCTTGGGGTTGAACAAGGGTTAGTTCCACGTTGGGGATACGATCACCGTTGATATAATCAATATGCTTAGAGAAAACCTCTGGCTCATTGCTTGATTCACACATACAATATCGCTTCTCATCGGGGAGCAATAGATATCGGCTTATTTAAGTTGGTATTCGCTGAGATTAGTAAGGGTTGGATAATGCTTACTTAAACCCGTACTACCTGACTCAGATAATGCTGGCGTAGGGATTGAGATGACATCCTCTTAGAGAATATCACCTTAATTCTGTGCCGCTCAAAAGGATGTAAGCGCACACAATGAACACTCTTTCTATTTCCTCTCCTCTTAAATTATTACCAAGTGTCTTAGCGATGGCTACGGCAACTTCTTTTGCTGTTTCAGCAGCAGAAACCAAAACATTAACGGTTTATACCTATGACTCTTTTGCGGCTGATTGGGGCCCGGGCCCAACGGTTGAAGCGGCTTTTGAAGCGCAATGTGGCTGTGATTTAAACTTGGTTGCACTTGATGACGGGGTGTCTATTTTAAATCGTCTTCGATTAGAAGGGAAAAATGCCAAAGCAGATATCGTCTTAGGGTTAGATAACAACTTAATGGCAGAAGCGAAAGCAACAGGGTTATTAGCTCAGCATCAAGTAAATACAGATTCAGTGACTTTACCGGGAGGTTGGAATGACACTACGTTCGTTCCTTATGATTTTGGTTACTTTGCGTTTGTTTATAATAAAGAAAAAGTAGCAAATCCGCCTAAAAGCTTAAAAGAGCTAGTCGAGCAGCGTGATGATCTAAAAGTGATTTATCAAGATCCTAGAACATCAACACCGGGCCAAGGTTTATTACTTTGGATGAAATCGGTTTATGGAGATGAAGCACCACAAGCGTGGAAGCAGCTAGCGAAAAAAACCGTTACTGTTACAAAAGGGTGGTCTGAAGCTTACAGCATGTTCTTAGAGGGGGAGTCTGATTTAGTACTCTCTTATACCACATCTCCAGCGTATCACTTGATTGCAGAAAAAGATGACAAATTTACAGCGGCTGATTTTTCAGAAGGGCACTACACTCAAGTTGAAGTAGCGGCTAAAGTGAAAAATACTAAAAATAATGCACTGGCGGATGAGTTCTTAGCGTTTATTTTAAGTGATAAATTCCAATCAGCAATGCCAACTGGAAACTGGATGTATCCTGTGACTGATGTTGCATTACCTCAAGGTTTCGATAGTCTGACCGTGCCTAGTAAAGCCTTATCATTTAATTCTCAAGAGATCTCGCAACAACGTAAATCATGGATCCGAGAGTGGCAACACGCTCTAACATTTTAATTTGATATAAGGAGTACAGATGTGCTCCTTTCTTTTGGCAATGATGAAAAAAAAATCTTCTTATAATTCTGTTCCTCTATTGGGATATGTAATCGCAATTGTCATTATTGGCTTTGTTGGTGGGGCGATAAGCGCTCTATTTTTAGAATCGCCAAGTTTGGATTTGAGCTTAATTTGGTCTGATCCTTATTATCGCTACATTACTCAGTTCAGCTTATACCAAGCATTTCTCTCTGCTTTATTAAGTATTAGTTTGGCTATTCCTACTGCATATGCGTTATCACGCCGTCAGTTTAAAGGACGAAGCCTTTTACTTAAGCTTTGTGCAACTACGCTTGTGCTTCCTGCATTAGTGGGTGTTTTTGGCTTACTCTCTATTTATGGCAATAGCGGTTTAATCTCCGATTTATTTCAGTGGCTTGGTTACTCCTTACCATTTTCTATCTATGGCCTTAATGGCATTTTACTCGCACATGTTTTTTTCAATTATCCTTTTGCGACTCGTTTATTTTTACAAAGTTTAGATTCAATCTCTGCTGAGCAACATCAATTAGCGGCGCATTTAGGGTTAACCGGTTGGAGTAAATATCGCTTATTGGCGTGGCCGAGAGTAAAGCAACAATTGCCTCATGTTGCAGGTTTAGTCTTTATGCTTTGTTTCACCAGCTTTGCTACTGTGATGGCATTAGGAGGAGGGCCAAAATCAACCACCATTGAACTGGCTATCTATCAAGCGATTAAATTTGATTTTGATTTGCAGTCGGGGGCTATTTTAGCTTTATGGCAGATGTTGCTATGTGGCGTACTTTCCTTGTTTATTCAACGTTTTTCTAAATCAGTTGCGGTTGACTCGGCATCGATTTCTCAAGCTGTATTGTATCAAGACTCAGCACAAGAGAAGCGGTGGGATAGAGGGTGGATTTTATTATTAATACTTTTTCTATTACCCCCATTACTGATGGTCGTACTCAGTGGCTTAAATTCAGAATTAATCAGAGTGCTTGGCTCGCAGGCGTTTTGGTTAGCGTTGGCTAATTCATTGATAGTCGCTTTAGGGGCTGCGGTATTAGCTATGCTATTTGGTGTGATGTTATTGCACACCACTCGAGCATTGAGATTAAAACAGAAACGTTTATGGGCAGATAAATTAGATCTGATAGGAACGATGATCTTAGTCACTCCAGGTTTGGTTATTAGTACCGGGTTATTTTTGTTATTGAGAAACATGACTGACGTATTTTCAATTGCTATCTGGATAGTTGTTGTCGTAAATGCACTTATGGCTCTGCCGTATGTGATAAAAACACTCGCTCAGCCCTTATTGCATATAGCGCAACAGTATCAATTATTATCGGCAAGTTTAGGGCTTTATGGTTTTACTCGTTTTCGATTGATTGAATGGCGAGCATTACGAAAACCCATGGCTCATGCGTTTGCCATTGCCTTTATTATGTCGATTGGTGATTTAAGTGCGATTGCTTTGTTTGGCAGCCAAGAGTTTAGAACCTTGCCTTTGTATCTGTTTCAATTATTAGGAAGCTATCAAATGGAAGCTGCCGCAGTGGTATCCTTAAGCTTATTGTTATTAAGTGTTGGTGTATTTAGTGTCGTAGAGTGGTTATTCTCCTCTAAAAATAATCATAAAGGTGAGTTGTAATGCTGAGCTTTTCAGAGGTGAAATACCGTTATCATTCAGAATTATTTGAGTTTGACTTAAAGGTGAATAAAGGGAATGTGGTGGCCATTCTTGGGCCGAGTGGTGCGGGGAAAAGTACATTACTGAGCTTGTTGGCTGGGTTTATTAGCCCTGAATCGGGTGATATCACAATTAATAATCTATCACTATTATCACAAGCGCCCCATCAGCGTCCGTTATCGATGCTATTTCAAGAGCACAATTTATTTGCCCACCTTTCTGTTTTCGACAATATTGGCTTGGGTATTAAGCCTAATTTACGTTTAAATGAAACAGAGAAAAGAAGTGTTACTCAGGCTGCTCAACAAGTTGGTGTTGATGAGTTATTGCATCGTTTGCCTGAGCAGTTATCGGGCGGGCAAAAGCAGCGAGTGGCTTTAGCTCGTTGTTTAGTGCAAAAGAAACCTGTTTTATTATTAGATGAACCCTTTTCAGCGCTTGATCCTATGCTAAGAGAAGAAATGATCGGGTTAATTCAACGCTTGATTGAAGAGCAACAATTAACCGTTTTAATGGTGACGCATAGCTTACAAGATGCAAAGGCATTAGCTTCTCATTATGCTTTTGTATGTCAGCACAAAGTATTGAGTTTTGGTGAAGTGTCGGTACTTGCCATACAAGAGCATCCATCAGAATTAGTTCGTTATTTAAAGGCCGTTAAATAAACTTTTTCATCTCAAATTGAGTATAATCTACTACACTCATTTTTATGATAAATGGGCGTGACCTATGTGCTGTCATACAGTAACATTAGCGCCCTTTTGAACCTCGCCATTTTAGGCTGTTATTCTTGGTTCTAAAATTCTCACTCTATATAAAATAAATTAATTTTGAGGTGTGTTACCACTATGTCATTTGCTTTGGGCCAACGTTGGATCAGTGATACAGAAAGTGATTTGGGTTTAGGAACCGTAGTTGCGGTTGACGATAGAACCGTATCGATACTTTTTGCCGCATCAGAAGAAAATCGTTTATACGCAAGACACGATGCACCCGTTACCCGAGTGATGTTCAATAAGGGAGATACAATTGAAAGCCATGAGGGCTGGTCACTTGAAGTCGAAGACGTTATCGAAGATGGCGGTCTACTTACTTATATCGGAACTCGTGTCGATACTGATGAAGCGAATGTTGTTCTTCGTGAAACATTACTAAGCCATCAGATCCGTTTTAATAAGCCTCAAGATAAATTATTTGCAGGTCAAATCGATCGTATGGATCGTTTTGCGCTGCGCTTCCGTGCACTTCAAAATCAATATGAACAACATAAAAACCCAATGCGTGGTTTGTGTGGTATGCGTGCAGGTTTGATCCCTCATCAGTTATTTATCGCACATGAAGTGGGCCGTCGTTATGCGCCACGCGTTTTACTTGCGGATGAAGTTGGTCTAGGTAAAACGATTGAAGCGGGTATGATTATTCACCAGCAAGTGCTGTCTGGCCGTGCTGAGCGTGTGTTAATCGTGGTTCCTGAAACACTACAGCATCAGTGGTTAGTTGAAATGATGCGTCGTTTTAACCTGCATTTTTCTATCTTTGATGAAGAACGTTGCGTTGAAGCTTATGCCGATTCTGAAAACCCATTTGATACTGCGCAGTTTGTATTGTGTTCATTAGATTTTATTCGTAAAAGTAAGCGTCGTTTCGAACAAGTTGTTGAAGCGGATTGGGATTTACTTGTGGTCGATGAAGCGCATCACCTTGAGTGGAACCAAACTAAACCAAGTCGTGAATACCAAGTAATTGAAGCAATTGCAGAAGAGACTGCAGGTGTTTTACTGCTAACTGCAACACCAGAGCAATTAGGCCATGAAAGTCATTTTGCTCGCTTACGTTTGTTAGACCCTGATCGTTTCTATGATTACGATGCGTTTGTTGAAGAAGAGCGCCAATATCAACCTGTTGCTGATGCGGTTACCGCATTAATGAGTGGTGATACGCTATCTAACGAATCTAAAAATCGCATTGCAGATCTGCTTTCTGAGCAAGATGCGGAACCTCTGTTTAGAATTATTGAGTCCTCAACTTCTGAAGAAGAGCAAGCGCAAGCTCGTCAAGAGTTAGTTGATAATCTAATGGATCGCCATGGTACGGGTCGAGTGCTATTCCGTAATACTCGTGCTGCGATTAAAGGTTTCCCACAGCGTAATCTTAATTTAATGCCAATGCCTTTACCTTCTCAGTATGCAACGTCTATGCGTGTGGCAACGATGATGGGTGGTCGCATGACGGATGAAGCGCGTGCGATGAAGATGCTTTATCCAGAAGAGATCTTCCAAGAGTTCGAAGGTGATAGTGCGACGTGGTGGCAGTTTGATCCACGTGTTAACTGGTTACTTGAATTACTAAAAGAAAACCGTAATGAGAAGGTGCTAATTATTGCATCTCGTGCTTCCACTGCATTGCAATTAGAGCAAGCACTGCGTGAGCGTGAAGGTATTCGTGGTACGGTTTTCCATGAAGGCATGTCTATCATTGAGCGTGATAAAGCAGCCGCTTATTTCGCACAAGAAGAAGGCGGCGCACAGGTTCTGATCTGTTCTGAAATTGGCTCTGAAGGTCGTAACTTCCAGTTTGCTAATCAACTTGTCATGTTTGATTTGCCGTTTAACCCAGATCTTCTTGAGCAACGTATTGGCCGTTTGGATCGTATTGGTCAAAAACGTGATATCGATATTCATGTTCCGTACCTACAAGGTACATCTCAAGAGTTACTAGCACGTTGGTTTGATGAAGGTTTGAATGCCTTTGGTGAAACCTGCCCAACGGGACGTGCGGTGTATGATAAATTCTCAGATGCAATTATCTCAATTCTAGCGACAGGTAAATCAGATGGTTTGGAGCCATTGATTGAAGAGTCAGCAGCATTAAACAAAGAGCTAAAAGCCCAGTTAGAGCAAGGTCGTGACCGTTTATTAGAAGTGCATTCTAATGGTGGCGATAAAGCAAAAGAGATTGCAGAGAAAATTGCAGCGACCGATGGTGATACTAATCTGGTTAACTTTGCTTTAAATCTGTTTGATACCATTGGTTTAAATCAAGACGATAAAGGTGAAAATGCAATTGTAGTAACACCAGCAGAAAACATGTTGGTATCTAGCTACCCAGGTTTACCTTATGAAGGTTGTACTATTACCTTTGATCGTGAAACAGCATTGTCTCGTGAAGACATGAACTTGATCAGCTGGGAGCACCCAATGATCCAAGGTGGTATTGATCTAGTATTAACTGAAGGTGTAGGGGCTACAGCGGTTTCTTTATTGAAAAATAAAGCGCTACCTGCAGGAACATTATTGCTTGAGCTCGTTTATGTGGTGGATGCACAAGCGCCTAAGCAAAGCGGCATTGGTCGCTTCTTACCGAAAACACCGATCCGCCTAATGATGGATGGTAAAGGGAATGACTTATCTGCTCAAGTTGAGTTTGAAAGCTTTAACCGTCAGTTAAGCCCTGTAAACCGCCATATGGCAAGTAAGCTTGTAAATTCGGTACAAAAAGAGATTCATGCGTTAATTGATAAGGCTGAAGTAAGTATTGAAGATCGTATTGAAGCGGTTCGTGTTGATGCGAATACTGAGATGAAAAATGCCTTAAATGCAGAGCTAGAACGCTTACAAGCATTAAAAGCAGTAAACCCAAATATTCGTGATGAAGAGTTAACTCAAATTGAAACTCAAATCAGCGAATTATCTGGTTATATTGGTAAAGCACAAGTTCAATTAGATTCATTACGTCTAATTGTAGTGAGCCATAATTAAGTAACGTAATGCTCTCTGAAGAATGGTATGTTTCAGAGAGCATGCCTAGAGTGAGTATAAACATGGCAATGCTAGAATATTTACCACCACAAGATCCATGGATAGATATTGTTTATCAAGATGAATCTATTTTAGTGGTAAACAAGCCATCTGGTTTATTATCTGTACCTGGCCGAGCTCCTGAGCACTACGATAGTATGTGGAGCCGTTTAAAGGTTGAATTCCCTGATATTCAAGTTGTACATCGTTTAGATATGTCTACGTCAGGGTTAATGTTGTTTGCAATGAATAAATACAGCGAACGTCATTTAAAAAAACAGTTTCAATACCGCCTAACGCACAAAATTTATTATGCGCGAGTATGGGGGCATATTGAGCAAGATGAAGGTGAAATTGACCTACCTTTAATTTGTGATTGGGAAAAAAGACCGAAACAGAAAGTCTGTTTTGAGCATGGCAAGCCTTCTCAAACTCGCTATCAAGTGGTGAGGCGTGAAGAGAAAACGACGATTGTTCGGTTGCTACCAATCACTGGACGTTCGCATCAATTACGAGTACACATGTTGTCTATTGGGCATCCAATAGTAGGGGATGAATTTTATGCGAATGAGGAAGCGAAAAATTTCTCTTCTCGTTTGGAGCTGCACGCGGCTGAATTGAGCTTTTACCATCCCAAATCGGATTGGGTTCGTTCTATTTTTGTCCCTTGTGATTTTCATCCCGAAGCACAAGAAATGATGTTTTCTATTTATGATCCAACAAGAAAATTACCAGATTATAAAACACTGAAATCATCTTAATTAGATATATTCAGTTCGAGATTTTGCGTCTCGAACTGAATTTCCTCAGAATGTTTAGCCTTGAGGCTTTACAACCATCACATTAATTGTTGAGTTATCAACGACCTTACTTGCGACTGAACCTAACATCACTTTATCGATTTTTGAGCGCTTATGGCTTGGCATAACGATTAAGTCAGCGCCTAAACGTTCAGCATAATCTAAGATTGTGACATAAGGTTTTCCTTCAGATACGTGAACTTTATATACCACTTCTTCATCAACAAATTTTGCTGCAAATTCGTTTAATTGAGCTGAGACATCTTCTTTCATTTTTTTCGCGGCATCTTTAGGGAAGTAGGTCGAGACCATCGACATATGAATGCCCGGTAATACATTTAATAAATGCAGCTCAGCATTAGATTGTTTTGCATGCCAAACAGCTAACTCAACCGCTTTATCAGCAAAGCCTTTTTCATTTAAATCTACTGGAACCAATATTTGCTTATACATGATTTTATTACCTAATAAGGGGAGAGTGACTCCCCTAGATTCCATTCATTAATTTATGCCGCTAAGTTTTCCTTTTTTGCTCGGCGACGCTGATTAAAGCCTAGTGCAAACAGCAGAAGTAATGTTGGTACAAATACCCACTCTTTTAGAGGACGGTCAGCATCAAGCACTACATTCTTTATTTCCCAGTCAAAATCAATTCCAGAAGCTTCGGCTGGACTGCCAAATTCAACCATATCTACAATCATTTTATTATCCACTTCAGATAACATTAGACCCATAGAGCTAACGCGATCATCACCAGTAACCGCTCGATCATCAAAAGGTAAGCGAACTGTTTTGCTGATGACATCACCTTCGAGGTTTTGTCCTGTTACTTCTAATGTCAGTGATTGTCCCACATTTAGCTCTTCTGCTATTTGAGCGATCTCAATACCTTGATGATAATCTTTGGCTGGATAGATTTGATCCCACCAATAGCCAGGACGGAACAGTGAGAATGTGATTAGTAAAAGTAAGACTACTTCCCACCATTTCGTTTTGGTGAACCACCAACCTTGCGTTGCTGCTGAGAAGGTCAACATTGCAATAACTGAAGATATAATCGTAAGTGCTAAATGCCACCAAGAATCAATGCCCATCAATAAAAGCTGAGTATTGAAAACAAACATGAAAGGTAAAATTGCGGTACGAATATCGTAAGTGAATCCTTGGATACCGGTGCGGATAGGGTCAGATTTTGCAATAGCAGCGGCAGCAAAAGCCGCAAGACCGACTGGTGGTGTATCATCTGCAAGAATACCAAAGTAGAACACAAATAAGTGAACTGCGATTAATGGAATAATCAGACCGTGTGCAGCGCCTAGAGTCACAATAACTGGTGCCATTAACGTTGATACAACAATATAGTTTGCCGTCGTTGGTAATCCCATACCTAAAATTAAGCTGATCACTGCGGTAAATAACAGCATAAGAATGATGCTACCACCAGAGATAAACTCAACAAAGTCAGTCATGACTAGGCCAATACCCGTTAAGGTTACAACACCTACAACCGTACCTGCAGCAGCAGTAGCTACACCGATACCAATCATATTTCGAGCACCAGAGACTAAGCTTTCTAGTAAATCATCAAATCCCTGTTTCACTTGTTCAACGAGATTGCCTTGCTTTGAAAAGAAAGCAATTAAAGGGCGTTGAGTCAGTAGGATAAAGATCATAAATACGGAAGCCCAGAATGCAGATAATCCTGGAGAGAAGCGCTCTACTGTTAAACACCATACTAATACGACGATAGGCAGTAAGAAATGTAGGCCTGATTTGATCGTAGGACCAGGGTCCGGAACTTCAGTTAACTCTTCATCAATCGCCATCATTGCGTGCTCTTGGTATTTTGCAGATATGCTAACCAAGCCCACATAAGAGAGCAGTAATGCGATTGTTACGATCGGTGTTGCAGCATCACCGAAGACATCTTTTGTCCAACCAATACCATAGTAAACCGCTGCACTAATGACACAAAGCCCTAGAATAGTACCAGTAAAGGAAAGGAGGCTATGGACTAAGGTTGGCGTATGGCGACGCGGAAGGCCAGTCATACCAGCTTTACAAGCTTCAAGATGAACGATGTAAAGTAGCGCAATATAAGAAATTAAAGCTGGGAGTAATGCGGCTTTAATCACTTCTACATAAGAGATACCGACGTATTCCACCATTAAGAACGCCGCCGCTCCCATGATAGGTGGAGTAAGTTGACCATTAGTGGAGGCTGCAACTTCAACTGCGCCCGCTTTTGTTCCAGGAAAACCCACACGTTTCATTAATGGAATGGTAAACGTACCAGTGGTTACTACGTTAGCAATTGATGAACCAGAAACTAAACCTGATAAGCCTGAAGCCACGACCGCCGCTTTTGCAGGGCCGCCTTTCATATGACCAAGTAGAGAGAAAGCGACTTTAATAAAGTAAGCACCAGCACCTGCTTTTTCTAGCATGGCACCAAATAAAACAAATAAGAAAACAAAAGAGGTTGATACACCTAGTGCAACGCCAAAAACACCTTCAGTTGTTAACCATAGATGTGACATTGCTTTGTTTAAACTTGCCCCTTTATGTGCAATTACATCTGGCATATGAGGACCGGCAAAGGTGTAAAGTAAGAATACGGCTGCGACCACCATTAGTGGGGGGCCTAAAGCACGTCGAGTTGCTTCAAGCAACAATATCATACCAACAACAGAGGCAATAATATCGGGGGTCGTTGGTGCGCCAGAACGCTCAGCTAATTGAGTATAGAAGATATAAATATAAGCAGCTGAGAAACTGCCAGCAAAGGCAAGAGCCCAATCTATCGCAGGAATACGATCTCTTGGTGAGTTTTTAAGAGCAGGATAAGCGGTAAAAGCTAAAAAGATGGCGAAAGCCAAATGTATTGAGCGAGCCTCTGTATCATTGAGTATGCCGAAATCAAAAATGAACGGTAAAGGGGAAGCATACCAAAGTTGGAACAGAGACCAACATAATGGAACAAACCATAAAATACGGCCAGATAATCCTTGTGGTGAACGTGCACCAGTGTCCGATTGGGCCACCATTTCTTGCACATCTTGTGACGTATTTAACGACTGCGTCATGTACTTTTCCTTAGTGATGCTCGAATTTAACACTCAATTATTAAGCATTAGATTACTGAATATAAGCCAATGTGTAGGCTAGAAAGAGCTGATCTTCAAATCCGTTTTATTATTGGTAGTTATCCGTTGTATGGAAAGATCAGGGATATTGCGAAGAACCAAAGAGACCACATGGCCTCTTTGGTTGATAGTTACGCTACCTGTAAAGAGTAGCGCAGTGTTGAAGAAAGGCTATTTTAGTAGACCAACTTCTTTGTAGTATTTCACAGCACCTGGGTGAAGTGGGATAGAAAGACCTGACTTAACCATGTCTTCTTTTTTCAATGTTGCAAATGCTGGGTGCAAACGCTTAAAGGTATTAAAGTTTTCAAATACCGCTTTTGCTACGCTGTAAGCCACTTCATCAGAAACATCAGAAGTTGTTACCATAGTTGCTGCAACACCAAAGCTGTTTACATCACCTTCAGTACCGCGGTACATACCTGCTGGTACTGTGCTATATGCATAGTAAGGGTTGTCTGCAACGATTTTATCGATTTTAGGACCGGTTGCAGACACTAGTTTTGCATCACAAGAAGTGGTTGCTTCTTTGATTGAACCATTTGGATGTCCAACCATGTAGATGAAGGCATCAATTTTGTTATCACAAAGTGCTTGTGAACGCTCAGACCCTTTTAGTTCAGAAGCGAGTTTAAAGCTATCGTTAGTCCAACCCATCGCATCCATTACAACGCCCATAGTTGCGCGGTCACCAGAGCCAGGGTTACCAATGTTTACGCGTTTACCTTCAAGGTCTGCAACATTGTTAATGCCTGAATCGGTACGAGCGATAATGTTAAAAGGTTCTGTATGAAGAGAGAACATTGCACGCAGTTTCTTGTAAGGGCCTTGAGCTTCAAATTTGCTTGTGCCGTTGTAACCATGGAACTGCCAATCTGATTGAACGATACCAAAATCCAGTTCACCAGAGCGAATGGTATTTACGTTATAGATTGAGCCGCCAGTTGATTCAACAGAACAGCGAACATTGTGTTCTTTACGATCTTTATTCACTAATTTACAAATAGCACCGCCAGTTGGGTAGTAAACCCCAGTCACTGAACCTGTACCTATTGTGATAAATTCCTGAGCGCTTGCTGTACCCATACCAGCTACAACCATTGCAGCAGCAACCGTTGTGGTTTTAATCGCTTTACTTAGTGCCATGTTATTCCCTTCCTTTATTGTATGACTTTTAATTGCATACCTTGTAATGACAAGATTAAATAAAAATCAGTATTTATTCACTTTTAATTAAGTGTTTTCGTTTCCTGTTACAGAAATGGCGAGTAAATGATAGCAAATTAATGAGTTACTTTTAAAATGATGTTAAATAAAAACTATCAAAAGTGTGAAATAACTAACTAATGACAGGGTTAATAATAGCTATTATCGGCTTATTAGCATCAGTTTAATAAAATTTTGAACTGTGGGGAGTCGGTAGAATGATGAATAAGAGCACTTTATTGATTTATAAAATGCTCTGATATTGAGAGGAATTTATTTAGGTTTAAACTGAGTATTCAAATAAGTCACACACTGAATCAAATAAATCAGTCACATCAATCGTTCTTGTTGGGGTGATAAAAATAGTATCATCGCCAGCAACAACGCCTAAAATGCCTTCCGCTTTCCCTAAAGAGTCTAACAAGCGAGCAATAAGTTGAGCGGCCCCTGGACCGGTGTGAATAACAACAAGCGCACTGTTATAATCAATATCCATTACAAGTTCACGAAGGGAGCTTGAAACCGTAGGCACGCCAAGTTCAATTGGTAGGCAATACACCATTTCCATTTTTGCATTACGAGTACGAACTGCACCAAATTTGGTTAGCATTCGTGATACTTTGGATTGATTAATATTATCGAAACCTGCAATACGAAGTGCATCGACAATCTCACCTTGCGAACCAAATCGTTCCGCTTTAAGAATAGATTTAAACTCTTTAACTAATCGTTCTTGCTTTTCATTATTTCGCATACTGTTTTGATTCTTTTTGCAATAATTCCTACTATTCTCGCATAATTATTTATCTATAACCAAATCAAAATCGTATTTCTGTGATTAGTTACTTTTTATCAATAGACCTTTATTCTGTTGGTTAATTTGAAAGAATGGTTGTGAGGTCGGAGTAAAATAGTGATGAATTTGTAGCACGAATGGCATGTCATTGCGTAAGGTCGCAAAGCGAAGCGAATAGGATTGAATTTCATTTGAGCTTACTATAACGTCGCTTTTAGTTTGAAAGTAAATTCATAATAAAAATATACCTCTACCACTCAAGGAGAACGAACATGAAAGTTGCTGTTATTGGCGCCGCAGGAGGCATCGGACAAGCGTTAGCACTACTTCTTAAGAACCGCCTACCAGCGGGTTCAGATCTTGCTCTTTATGATATAGCACCTGTAACACCTGGTGTTGCTGCAGATCTAAGTCATATCCCAACCCCTGTATCTATTAAAGGTTATTGTGGTGAAGATCCAACTCCTGCGCTTGAGGGAGCTGATGTTGTTTTAATTTCTGCAGGTGTTGCTCGTAAGCCAGGAATGGATCGTTCAGATCTATTTAATATCAATGCGGGTATTGTGAAGTCATTAACTGAAAAAATTGCAGTCACTTGTCC
Organism: Aliivibrio sp. A6; assembly: GCF_028765505.1. Taxonomy (NCBI): domain Bacteria; kingdom Pseudomonadati; phylum Pseudomonadota; class Gammaproteobacteria; order Vibrionales; family Vibrionaceae; genus Aliivibrio; species Aliivibrio sp. A6. The sequence continues at coordinate 30,756 of NZ_JARACR010000025.1, forward strand.
AAAAGCATGTATTGGTATTATTACAAACCCTGTTAATACAACAGTTGCGATTGCTGCTGAAGTACTAAAAAAAGCAGGCGTATATGATAAAAATAAATTATTCGGTGTAACAACACTTGATGTGATCCGTTCAGAAACGTTCGTTGCAGAATTAAAAGACAAAGATCCAGGTGAGATCCGCGTTCCAGTAATTGGAGGTCACTCTGGTGTTACTATCTTACCTCTTCTTTCTCAAGTAGAAGGTGTTGAGTTTACTGCTGAAGAAGTTGCAGCATTAACTCCACGTATTCAAAATGCAGGGACTGAAGTTGTTGAAGCTAAAGCGGGTGGTGGTTCTGCAACGCTTTCAATGGGACAAGCAGCGTGTCGTTTTGGCTTGTCGTTAGTGAAAGCACTAGGTGGCGAACAGGGTGTTGTTGAATGTGCTTATGTTGAAGGTAACGGTGAACATGCTCGTTTCTTCGCACAGCCAATTCTTCTTGGCAAGAATGGTATTGAAGAGATCCAATCGTATGGTGAGCTAAGTGCATTTGAACAAGAAGCACTGGAGAGCATGCTAGATACGCTACGAGGCGACATTAAAATTGGCGAAGAGTTTGTTAAATAATACCAATCTACATAAGTATTTGATCATTCTTGCTTGTTAAAATCGATTATACCTGCGTTATAAATTTTTGTAATTAGAACCACTAGTTACTGTAATTTATGCCTTGCTCTAATCGATTTTTCCTACGCAATTATCTGAACAACGACTTATCCAGAATGGTATAACTAACGAGCAATATGTATTAAAAAAGGGCCGCTAATCAATTAGCGGCCCTTTTTTTGATATTTTCTTGCTGTTTATATTCGCGAGATTATCTTATTTACTGCGTTTAACTGCTAAATGAGCTAACGCTTTTAATGCTTCTTTATAATCAGATTCTGGCAGAATGTTCAATTCAGCAATGGCTTTATCTGCTTCTTCATCTGCTTTTTGTTTTGTGTACTCTAATGAACCGACTTCTTTCATACAAGCTAGGATAGGTTCTAGTTTATCTAACCCATTTCCTTTTTCTATTGCTTCACGGATCATTGCTGCTTGTTCTTCATTACCATATTTCATTGCATGTAGTAATGGTAACGTAGGTTTTCCTTCTGCAAGGTCATCCCCTACGTTTTTACCCATGTCTTCACCATCAGAGGTGTAATCCATGACATCATCAATTAACTGAAAAGCAGTACCTAGATATTTACCGTAGTTTTGAAGTGCGGTTTCGATCTCTTGTGGAGCATCATTTAGGATCGCTCCGATCTGCGTTGCTGCTTCAAATAGGCGAGCTGTCTTAGAGTAGATCACCTGCATATAACTTTCTTCGGTCGTATTAGGATCGTTACAGTTCATTAATTGAAGCACTTCGCCTTCAGCGATCACATTTACAGCTTCACTCATTAAACTAAGGATCTTTATGGATCCTAAGCTTGTCATCATTTGGAAAGAGCGGGTATAGATGAAATCACCAACTAATACACTTGCTGCATTTCCGAACTCTGCATTTGCCGTTGCTTTACCGCGACGCATGTCTGATTCATCAACAACATCATCATGCAAGAGGGTAGCGGTATGAATAAATTCAATAAAAGCGGCTGCCATTGTGTGGTCTTTGCCTTCATATCCAAGAGCTTTAGCTGATAAAATGGCAAGAACTGGGCGTAGGCGTTTTCCACCGCCGCTAACAATGTAAAAACCAAGTTGGTTGATTAACGCAACATCTGAGTTGAGTTGAGCTAAGATGGTCTCATTGACGATTGCCATGTCATCAGCCGTTAGGGCTTGAATAGCTTTAAAATCCATTATTCTTCCAGCAAGGTTAGGGCCTAAATCAGGCTTCATTATAATAAGTGATTAACTAAATAATACACTAAAATGGGGTTAGCAATACAGTCGAAAATTATCTCCTTATAGCTTAATGAGCACGTCGGCGATCTTTTCATCATTTTTCTTCATTTTTGGGTTGTCAGATTGAAATCATTCGCGTAGAATCCACGCCCTATTGATGACAAGTTTAACGCACACCAAAATTGTTGAGTAAACAAAATAAATGGTAGTGCGAAAGTAGCGGAGTAAAATATGTACGCTGTTTTCCAATCTGGTGGTAAACAACACCGTGTAAGTGAAGGTCAAACTCTTCGCTTGGAAAAATTAGACGTTGAGACTGGCGCAACAGTTGATTTCGACAACGTTCTTATGATTGCTAATGGTGAAGAAATCACTGTTGGTGCACCTCTAGTAGCTGGCGGTAAAGTAACTGCGGAAGTAGTTCAGCACGGTCGTGGCGATAAAATTAAAATCGTTAAGTTCCGTCGTCGTAAGCATTCTCGTAAGCAGCAGGGCCATCGTCAATGGTTCACTGAAGTCAGAATCACTGGCATCAGCGCTTAATTTAAGGAGAATAACAAATGGCACATAAAAAAGCTGGCGGTTCTACTCGTAACGGCCGCGATTCAGAAAGTAAACGTCTTGGTGTTAAGCGTTTCGGTGGCGAATCTGTTCTTGCAGGTAACATCATCGTACGTCAACGTGGTACTAAATTCCACGCTGGTACTAACGTAGGCATCGGTAAAGACCACACTCTTTTCGCTCTATCTGAAGGTAAAGTGAAATTTGAAGTTAAAGGTCCTAAAAACCGTAAATTCGTTTCTATCGAAGCTGAATAATAACTTTATAAGTTAATTCTAAAGCCCTGCCAATTGGCGGGGCTTTTTATTTATGGATAGTCACCAGTTAAGCACTCTTCATCTATAATTATATCCATCTTTATAGATATCAATGTTAGAGTACTTAACTAGTGACTATATTAATATATACGTAGCGTAAAGATCATTGACGATCAACGATTGAGACCTTATTCACTGGTCTACAGTAAATCAGCCGTACTTGATATTCGAATGCCTTTTTATGTAAGTGCTTTTGATTATTAATAAGTACCAACGCTACAGCTCGGAGAAGAAAATGAAATTCGTTGATGAAGCGACAATTAAAGTAGATGCCGGTGATGGCGGTAATGGTGTAGTTAGCTTTTGGCGTGAAAAATTCGTAGCTAAAGGCGGCCCTGACGGCGGTGATGGCGGCGACGGTGGCGATGTTTACCTAGAAGCGGATGAAAACCTAAATACACTTATCGATTATCGTTTTAATCGTTTTTATGACGCAGAGCGTGGTAAGAATGGTAGCGGTGGTAACTGTACAGGTAAGCGTGGTGAAGACATTACGTTGAAAGTGCCTGTAGGTACACGTGCTATTGATATCGATACTGGTGAGAAAGTTGCAGAACTGATGACTCACGGTATGAAGGTAATGGTTGCTAAAGGCGGCTGGCATGGTTTAGGCAATACACGTTTTAAATCATCAGTAAACCGTGCTCCTCGTCAAAAGACATTAGGAACAAAAGGTGAAGTACGTGAACTTCGTCTAGAGCTTCTTCTTCTTGCTGATGTAGGTATGCTTGGTTTACCAAATGCGGGTAAATCTACGTTTATTCGTGCGGTATCAGCAGCAAAACCAAAAGTAGCCGATTACCCATTTACAACATTAATCCCTAGTTTAGGTGTTGTACGTGCTCGCGGTAACAAAAGCTTTGTTGTTGCCGATATCCCTGGTCTAATTGAAGGTGCTGCTGATGGCGCAGGCCTAGGTGTACGTTTCTTAAAACACCTTGAGCGTTGTCGTGTACTGCTTCATGTAATTGATATTCTTCCAATTGATGGCAGTGATCCTGTACAAAATGCATTAACTATCATTGATGAGTTAGAGCAATACAGTGAGAAAGTAGCGGGCAAACCACGTTGGTTATTATTCAATAAAACCGATCTTCTATTAGAAGAAGAAGCGGATGAAAAGATCAACGAGATCTTAGAAGCACTTGCTTGGGATGATCGTCACTTTAAGATTGCAGCAGTAAGTCGCACAGGTACTCAAGAAGTATGTGATGAGCTGTCTGACTTTATGGATACTCTACCAAAAGAGATTCAAACAGATGAAGAGAAAGCGGCTGATAAAGTTGACTTCATGTGGGATGATTACCATAAAGACGCAATGTCTGGTCAACACGTTGTTACTGAAGATGATGACGATGACTGGGATGATGAAGAAGATGACGGTCACGTAATTTACGTTCGTGACTAATTCAATCTGCTTCTATTACAGATAATAATAAAAAACCGCACTTGTTGCGGTTTTTTTGTATTTAAATCAGTAAACATTATATCGAAATGATTAGAATGGGTTTTAATTTAATAAATCATTGCGAATAAACATGGATGAGAAGCAAAGAGAGATATCCCGCTTAGTAGCAAAAGCAGGGCAAATGCTATTACAGCATGGAGCTGAAAGTAGTTTGGTTTCTGATGTCAGTCGCCGCTTAGGCATTGCCGTCGGGGCGGATGATGTCGAAATATCATTGTCAGCAAGTTCACTGGTGATCACGACCATCATTAATGAGCATTGTATGACAACGGCTCGAAGAGCCCCCGATCGCGGCATTAATATGAGGGCAATTACTGAGATCCAACGGATCTGTATTATGTCGGAAAAAGGGTTATTGGATCGGCATGAAGCAACCGCTAAGCTAGATAATATTAGCCCTGAAAGATATAATCGCTGGCTTGTGGTTGTGATGATAGGTTTATCATGTGCCAGTTTTAGTCGTTTAGCAGGAGGTGATTGGCCTGTATTTATGATGACATTTTTAGCTTCTTCATTAGGCATGATTGTTCGCCAAGAAATAGGACATCGACAATTTAATCCTCTGCTTAACTTTGGTATCACTGCCTTTGTGACCACTCTTATCTCCTCTCAAGCTGTCATTTATCACATTGGTAATATTCCTTTTCTTGCAATGGCTTCTTCTGTTTTGATGCTTGTTCCCGGTTTCCCTTTAATAAATGCCGTTGCCGATATGGTGAAAGGGTACGTTAATATGGGAATTGCTCGATGGACATTTGCGACCTTACTTACCCTAGCAACCAGCATTGGGATTGTGGGTGCGATGAACTTGGTTGGTGTCTGGGGATGGATTAACTAATGAATGTTTTAATTAATTCGAATTTTGATTTATTCCTCGCTTTATTAAATGATATGTTTTTTGCCATGATCCCTGCCGTTGGTTTTGCCTTGGTATTTAATGTACCGGCTAAGGCTTTGAAATATTGTGCCATTGGTGGAGCAATTGGCCATGGAACACGATTTTTATTAATGCATTATGGTGCGCCTTTAGAGTGGGCAACACTATGTGCCGCAACCACGGTTGGAATGATAGGCGTACATTGGTCGCATCGATTTCTCGCACACCCTAAAGTATTTACGGTTGCCGCTTTGATCCCAATGGTTCCGGGAGTCTTTGCATTTAAGGCAATGATCGCCGTGGTAGAAATTAACCATCTTGGTTATTCTCCAGAGTTATGGGCCATGATGATTGATAATTTAATTAAGACCCTATTTACTATAGCAGCACTTGCGATTGGTCTTGCTATGCCTGGGCTACTGTTTTACCGTAGAAAGTCGATTGTTTAAGTATAGTGATTAAGGAATAACTGTGAGAATTAGCATGATAGCCGCAATGGCAAAGAACCGTATTATTGGTATTGATAATCAAATCCCATGGCACTTACCTGCTGATTTCGCTTGGTTTAAGCAGTGCACTATGGGCAAGCCAATTGTGATGGGGCGTAAAACCTATGAATCGATTGGTCGTCCTTTACCGGGGCGTTTAAACATTGTATTAAGCCGCGATACTAATTTGCAAATCGATGGTGTGACTTGCGTAACTTCAATTGAAGAAGCAAAGCAAGTTGCAGGTGATATTGAAGAGCTTATGGTTATTGGTGGTGGGTCAATTTACCAAGCGTGTCTTGCTGATGCGGATAAGTTGTATCTGACGTTTATCGATGCTGATATTGATGGCGATACGCAGTTCCCAGATTGGGGTGAAGGCTGGAATCGGACTCACTCTGAAACGTATTCGAAAGATGAAAAAAATCAGTACGATATGGAATTTGTGGTTCTTGAAAGGTAAGAGCAGGACGAACTTCGTTCTAAAGGGCGCTACGCTTAAGGAGGCTACGCCCTGAGGAATAAAAATAAAGAGAAAAACAGAATTCAGATCGCAGTGCTTGTAGGTTTCAGGTGAGCTGCTTTTGATTTTCCTGAAACCTTACCTCTCAAGCAACTTGTCGCGTCTTAAGCGAAGCGCTCTCAAGGCGAAGCCGTCTATTTTTTGCTTTTATAGCTTCTAGTCAGCGAAGCGTATCGTTTCTAGCTCAACGCTTTCTGCGTAAAATATTTCCCATCATCAACACGATATATCGTCATATATTCCCCCCATACACAGCCTGTATCGAGCGCTATTACGTTATTTTCATCATGTCCCATCAATGCTGCCCAGTGACCAAAAATCACTTTATGCGAAAGGGGAAGACGATTTTCTAGCTCAAACCAAGGAAAGAGTTCATCATTATTAATCTCTTGAGGTGGCAGCTTACATTCCATATCTAAGCGACCATCAGAATAACAAAAACGCATGCGTGTAAAAGCGTTGATAATATAACGGTAACGCTCAATGTCGGTAAGATCTTCTCGCCATACATCAGGCTGGTTATCATACATATTCTCTAATAACCAAATCCATTGGTCCGATTGTAAAACCGCTTCAACTTCATGCGCGCACTCAATGGCAGTATTAATATCCCATTGAGGGGAGATCCCTGCGTGACTCATTACGATATTATGTTCAGAGTTAACGGCTAATAATGGTTGATGACGTAACCAAGTTAGTAACTCCTTACTATCAGGTGCCGTAAAGATAGGTGCTGTTTTGTCTTTTTCTTTAACGCGAGAAATGCCCTGAGATACCGCCAGTAAATGCAAATCATGATTACCTAAAATAGTCACGGCTGCTGATCCTAATGACTTTACAAAGCGTAAGGTTTCTAATGATTTTGGTCCGCGAGCAACCAAATCTCCTGTTAGCCATAGTTGGTCAGTTTCTTTATTAAAATGGACCTGCTCTAATAAGAGCTGTAGTTCATCTAAACAACCTTGAATATCTCCAACAAAGTAGGTCGCCATATCCCTTTCCTTAAATTAGTATAAAGCTTGTGCCAATAAGTATTAGATAGAAAAAAGGTGACAATAAAGTCACCTTTTAATATGTATAATTTATGAATACGAAAACAGTTACTTAGACGTTTCTGTTTCAGCCTGATAATTGTCATTTAACCAGTTTGCCATATTAACAAACTGCTCTAATGTAAGGTTTTCAGGGCGCATAGTAGGGTTAATGCCTAATTCTTCTAGCTGCTCTTTAGTCAGTAATGCTTTATAACAGTTACGAACAGTCTTACGACGTTGGTTAAAGCCTTCACGACACACGCGATCAAGCCACTTTAAGTTCTTCGCAGGGTACGGTAATACTTCATAAGGTACTAAGCGAACAACAGCTGAATCTACCTTCGGTGGCGGAACAAACGCTGTTGGTGGCACTTCTAATACAGGCATTACTTTACAGAAGTATTGCGCCATAACGGTTAAGCGACCATATGCTTTTGTACCAGGGCCTGCGGCCAAACGGTTCACCACTTCTTTTTGTAGCATAAAGTGCATGTCTAATACGTCTTTATGGAATTCAAATAGGTGGAACATTAGTGGTGTTGAGATGTTGTATGGCAAGTTACCGAAAATACGCAGCTTATTATTTTCTTTAATTAACTGAGTAAAGTCGAAACGCATAGCATCGCCTTCATGAATCGTCAGTTTACTGCCTAATTCTGGGTGATTACGTAAACGTTCTGCTAAGTCACGGTCAAGTTCGATAACAGTAAATTTATCAACTTCACGGCCAACTGGCTCAGTGATAGCACCAAGACCTGGACCAATTTCTACAAGGTTTTGGCCTGGCAGAGGGTTGATTGCAGATACGATTCCATCGATCACATAAGGGTCATTTAAGAAGTTTTGACCAAAGCGTTTTCTTGCTTTATGGCCTAAATGGACATCATTTCTAGTACTCATTTTTTCTCTACCAGTTCAATTGCATGGGTTAGTGCGGTAATAAAGCTTCCTGCATCTGCTTTTCCAGTACCCGCCAATTCCAATGCAGTACCATGGTCTACTGAGGTTCGGATAAACGGTAAACCTAGTGTAATGTTTACTGATTTTCCAAAGCCTTTAAATTTTAACACAGGAAGCCCTTGATCGTGATACATCGCTAGTACCGCATCCGCTTCTTGTAAGTATTTATCTTGAAATAGTGTGTCAGCAGGTAATGGACCAATAAGATTCATTCCTTCTTCTGCACGTAATTCATTTAATGCTGGCGTAATGATATCAATTTCTTCACGACCAAGACAGCCATCTTCACCTGCATGAGGATTTAATCCGCATACAAAAATTGATGGTTTCGCAATTCCAAACTTAGTGATTAAGTCTTGATGTAGAATTCGAGTCACTTGTTTTAAGCGATCAGCAGTAATGGCTTTTGATACATAAGCGAGTGGTATGTGAGTCGTTACTAACGCCACACGCAAGCCTTCAGTAGCAAGCATCATCACAACTTGTTGAGTGTTTGATTGCTCTGCAAAAAATTCGGTATGGCCACTGAATGCAACTCCGGCACGATTAATGACGCCTTTATGTACAGGGCCAGTAACGACAGCATCGAATTCGCCATCCATATTGCCTTGCGCTGCTCGGCGTAATGTTTCAAGAACATAATGTCCATTGGCTTCATTAAGCTCTCCAGCAATGACCTCTTCACCTAAAGCGATATCATCGACAATTAAAGTGCCAGCTTTGTGAGCTTTGGCTGGAGACTGCACATTATACTCTTCAATTGAGATATCAATATTTAGTAATTTAGCTCTCTGCTCTAGCGCATTCTTATTGCCGCAGACAACTAATTGATGCGGCCAATTTTGTTGTGCAATAGCAAGAACAAGATCTGGTCCAATACCTGATGGTTCTCCAGGAGTAATGGCAATTCGTTTAATCTTATTCATTATCTTCTTCACCATCATCATCTTTTAGTATTTCAACATAAGCACTAGCACGGATTTCTTGCAACCAAGCGCCAGCTTCTTCGTTAAATTTACGATTCATTAAAATACGGTATGCTTTGTTTTTCATTGCGGCATCAGTTCTATCAACTTGACGACGCTCTAATACTTCAACAATGTGCCAGCCATGAACAGTTTTAAAGGGTTCACTGATTTGACCAACAGGCAGGATCTCTACTTGGTGTTTAAATTCTGGAACATATAAATCAGGTGTTTGAAAACCTAGTTCGCCATCTCTTGCTGCTGAACCTGGATCTTGGCTATAGCGCTTTGCCATTTCAGCAAAGGTATCATTGCCTGCTTTAATATCAGCAATAATAGTGTTTAACTGACGTTTAGCGCCTTCATCACTCATGATGACCGAGGTTTTGATTAGAATATGACGAGCATTTACTTCAGTAACCGCAATAGTCTCAAGCCCTTTAACGTCATCAATTTTCAGAATATGGAAACCCACACCAGAGCGGAATGGACCGATAATGCTGTTTTTTCCTTGTCCCGTAATTTGGTCTGCAAAAATGGTTGGCATTTCTTCTTTACGCATCCAGCCCCAGTCACCACCTTGAAGTGCTTTAGGGCCTTTAGAGTAAGTGTATGCCATGGTCGCAAAATCAGCGCCTTGTTTTAGGCGTTCGGTAAGCTCATCAGCTTGCTGCTCTAACGCTTCTTTATCTGCTTGAGTTGCGCCATCTTCTGCTCGTAATTGGATGTGGCTGATTTTATATTGCACTGTTGCCTGAGTCTCTTCAGCAAGTAGTAGAGCAAGGCTTTCTACTTCTTGAGGAAGGATGTTAATACGACGACGTACTTGAGCGTTTCGAGCTTCACTTGCTGCGATCTCTTTACGAATTTGTTCACGGAAGCTAGCGTATGAAAGCCCTTGAGCTGCGGTTTTTTGTTGCAGTTGCACCAATGTCATGTTGTTTTCTTTGGCTATGTTCTTCAGTGCTTCCTCAAGTCGAGTATCGTCGATACGAATACCCATTTTTTCAGCTTGTTGGCTTTGAATCGTATCAACAATAAGCTTTTCAAGAATTTGTTCGCGTAGAACACTCTCTTCCGGCAAAGGTTGTCCTTTTTCTTGTGCGTTTATTTTTACTGTTTTAAGAGAGGTATCAATGTCGCTTTGTAATACAACGCCTTCATCAACAATCGCTACAACACGATCTAATTCAACCGGTGCTGCTTGTACATTCATGGTTAGCATAAGTAATAATGTGCTAACTAATGGGAGTTTCCAGTTTTTCATAGTGTCATCCAAGAGTAAGGAGAGTGAAGCGTCCGATTAACATAGGACGCTTCAGGTATATCCGTATAAATTAATTGTTTAAATAAAATGGGCGACCGTAGCCCAGTGCGTTAGTTGCTGAGCCAGAGGTGATACCAGTGTTACTTCCAAGACCTCGAATGGCGATTGAGAGCATTAAATTACTTTCGTATTCAGGCTTATAGGTAGATAGTGTACTGCCTGAATCCCAAGAAATTAATTGATCACTGTAAGTTAATCCAAATGACCAACAATCACTTAAATAGGTTACGCCAGCAAGCGCTTCTAACATGAACTCTTCTTTGGTGTCATAGAAGTATTGAGCTCTTAATCTCCAATTATTACCAATGTTATATTGGGTTAGTATACCTGCTTGATAAATACCATAACGAGTGGTTGTATTATCTGAATTGGAATATGGCACATTTTCATCGATGTAGTTTTTACTTACATAACGATAGTTTGCTTGAACGTATCCGGCGCTATGACGATATTCTAATGTGCTATTGGCTATTTGAAGTTCGCTTAAATTTGAATCGTATTGAATACCACCGTGATAGAACAAATAATCATCGTAATTAAAGTCACTTTCCATAGCCCAAGCTGATGAGTTCTTGTCATCATCTGTATCACTTTGAGTACCAGAACCATCCATGTAAAGGATCTGACCAAAAGAGATGTTCATGCGTTCTTTATAAGTATCATCATAAAATCGAGAGGTTGCACCAATACTGAATTGGTTTGCTGATGAGATGTAATCAACACCACTGTACTGACGATCTCTAAATAATCCATAGTAGTCCAGCTGTAATTTACTGCTGTCATAACCACCGTCACCTGTTCCGCCGTAAATTTCACTTTGGTCAACTTCAGGTACATACAAATATTGAATTTTTGGCTCTAACGTTTGTAAGTACTCACCTAGGAATCTATGTGTGCTATCCAAGTAGATGGCGCCATTGATACGAACTTCGGGGATTGTTCTACTGACCTCGTGAGCTAAATCTAAAGGTCCATCTGCTCCTTCTGGCTGCTTGTCAAACTCTTGTGAGTAATAGGTATATAGCAAGCTAGTTTCAGGTGTTAATGACCACCAAGTACCACTCAAAGGTAAGCTTAACTTAGGCTCTAAGTGAACTCGTGTTGCTGATGGTTTTGTTTCGTCATCAGTAGCAAATTTACTAACGTGGCTATGAAAATTAAAATCAAATGCACTATAGAATTGAGGGGCATAATAATTAAATTCTACCTGTGGCATTAGTCGATATGGTGTTTGGTTCTCAACTAAAACCTGGAAGTCTCGCACACGCATGGTCATATCCCAATCTTGACTTCGATAGGATACTTCACCTGATTGACTTAATTGACCTTCATCACGAGTACCTATGCTCGAATTTAAGTCTTGGAAATAATCAATATCACTGACTTGAGAGTAGTCGATTTCAAACTTCCAATGCTTTCTGAAGATACCTGAATGAACCCAGCTAGCTCCCCAACGCGCTCCTTTTTCTTGGAACTTTTCATCAGACCCTAAGAACTCAAGATCAACCGTACCAACCCCAAGTTCTGTAAGGTAGCGGAACTCACTTTCAAGTTGAGTACCACGCTTTTCCATATAATTAATGGTTGTGGTTGCATCATAATTTGGTGCGATATTCCAATAAATAGGAACTGACAACTCAAAACCATTTTTACTGTCTAAGCTAGCGCTTGGAATTAACACCCCTGTTTTACGTTGGTCGCCAACAGGAACGGTAATATAAGGTAAGTAAAAAATCGGAACATCAAGCACTTCAAAGCGAGCATTGTAGAACGTTGCCCACTCATCAGATTGGTCTAATTCGATATCACTGGCTTTAAAGCGCCAGCTATTGTCATCCGCAGGACAGGTTGTGAAAGAGGCGTCTTCTAATTGGTAGATTTCTTGCCCTGTTTTTAATACACGGCTTGCTGTACCACGAATAGGCTGACAAGACATATTGTAGGCCGTATTCACCATAGTGGTATCTTCGGTAGTTAAATCCGTAGTTACTTTATCTGAGGTTGAGCGCATATCCATGCTTGAGTAATCAACATTACCTTCAGCTATTGCAATGTTTTCCTGCTGATGAAGGGTGATGCTATCCGCTTTAATCTCTTGTCGGCCTTTAATAATATGAACGTTGCCTTTATAAACGGCTTTAGAATTATTACTGGCTTCAACACTGTCTGCTTGAATTAATACAGGTTGTTGTTCCTCTTCCTCTTTCGACATTTTATCAGGCACTTTGCAAGAGTTAACTGCGTCAGTTTTTAGAGGGAAGATGGCACTATTTTCTGGAGATACAGGGTTACCATCATCAGCGATGACGGGAGCTCCGTAAAGAAGGCATCCAGCGAATGAGACAAGTAGGCTGCGAGAAGTAAAAGGCATCGAGATAGACGTTCCTGTTCGTTATATTAATCCGCTGATATACTCAATGATATTAGACAGAGTCACTTCTTTATAATAAAGCAAAAGCTATGCCCAAACCACCTTAAGATGCGGCTATCATCTCATTCAATTCAGTTATTTTTCTGCAATTGCTTCTGTTGATGATACCCTGAATCCTGTATCTTGATGTTGCTTGGCTGCAAAGTAAGAGGCTGCGTTTGCCCGTTATGTGGTTAAGTAGAATTATGTGACCGAGTAAAAATAGAATAATTCAATAATTGGAATATAAAATGCAAATATTTGGCAAAATATTAGGTGGTTTTTTTGGTTTCTTATTTGGTGGCTTTTTTGGCGCTGCATTAGGGATCTTTATTGGGCATCAATTTGATAAAGCAAAACGCATGGCAAGCAGTGGATTTACTTTCCAAACTGGTGGCGCATCTCAAACAGAGAGACAGGCTGAATTTTTTCATGCCGCTTTTGCCGTTATGGGGCATATAGCGAAAGCAAAAGGACAGGTAACAGCACAAGAAATCCAATTAGCATCAATGATGATGGATCGTATGAATCTAAGCGGCGAGCAGAAAAAAGAAGCTCAAGAAGCGTTTAGAGAAGGTAAAGAAAATGATTTTCCATTACGTGAAACTTTACAGAAAATCCGCTCAATTACGGGTGGTCGCTATGATTTATTGCAATTCTTTTTAGAGTTACAAATAGCATCAGCCATTGCGGATGGTGATATTCACCCAAGTGAACGTGATATTTTACACATTGTTGCTGAAGAACTTGGCTTTAGTGCTGCACAGCTTGAAAAACGTTTAAAAATGCAAGAAGCGGCTTTTCGTTTTCAGCGCAGTGGTGGTTTCTCTGGTCAAGGCGGCTCACAACAAAATCATGGTCAATGGCAGCAAGCCAGTTCAGCTGATCAACTAAAAGATGCTTATAATTTGTTAGGTATTAATGAAGATGCTGATGCTAAAACAATTAAGCGTGCCCATCGTAAATTAATGAATGAGCATCACCCAGATAAGTTGGTAGCAAAAGGTCTGCCACCAGAAATGATGGAAATGGCAAAAGAAAAAGCGCAAGAGATCCAAGGCGCTTATGACTTAATTAAAAAGGCTAAAGGGATTAAGTAATCCCTCTGCATTTTTTATTGTTTATTCAATGACCAGTCGTAGTCATAGCGAATATCGCCTTTGAATGATTTTAATTCTGGGCGATATTTTTTTAGGTGCTTAAAAAGCTGTGTTTGATTACCAAAATCAACAGCGAACCAATCATAAATAGAGGATAGTTGGACTTTATCTTCTTGAATCAATACACCCTTGTTACTGTTAATGAATTCGGTTGCCGCTTTATCTAATAATTTATCGCTGTTTCTAGCGGTGAAGGCTTTTGATTGTAAGTTAGGGCAACCTAAGCTTGCGCAGTTCACCGCATAATGGGTTCTAGGATCATTCCATATTGGTCTTAAAATTCGATGTTCGATATCATTAAGAGTAAGAGCTTTTCCTGCCACTATAATAACTTCTTCATCCCAAGGTCCGAAGCTAAATAGCCCTCCTAATTTAGTAATCGATTTGATAGGGTAATTATCTAAAATAATTTTTACAGTGATTGCATTGTAAAGGTTGACCCAATAAGCGTATTGCTCTGCTTTTTTATATTCTCTCGGATCAATACGACTCATTTGACGTAAATAGCTGTTAAGAGTTCGCTCATCAGCATCGGTGACGTTAGCATAGTAAAAAAGCGTGAATTCCCCCTTAGTCATGAGGTATTTATCTAAGGTTTGTTGCCAATATTGGTGAGAGATGGTGGTGGCGTTTTTTTCATTACTTACATTCCAATAATCCCAGAGTTCAGATTTTGGTGCAGCGAACGTACTGAATGAGAAAAGCAAAAGTAACGAGGAAATAAGGATTTTCATAAAAGATACCTGACTTTTGTTTTGGTTTAGTGATATGTGATTATAGATGACACTATTCTATAGACAAAAAAGAGGTTGATACGTTCATATCAACCTCTAACATTTCCTGAATACGAAGCCTGAATCTTATTTTAAGAAACTCGGGATCTTCGCTTCATACTCTGAAATTTTATCGGCGTGTTGCAGTGTCAGTCCGATATTATCTAAACCATTTAATAAACAATGACGACGAAACTCATCAATTTCAAAAGAATACTGTTTATTGTTAGCGGTCACTAACATCGCTTCTAAATCCACAGTAACTTCAGCGCCTTCATTCGCTTCAACGAACTGAAATATTTCATCAACTTCAGATTCGGTCAGGCGAACTGGAACCATTTGGTTATTGATTGAGTTGCCATAAAAAATATCAGCAAAGCTTGGTGCGATCATCACTTGGATGCCGTAATCCGCTAATGCCCAAGGTGCGTGTTCACGAGATGAACCACAACCAAAGTTTTCACGAGCAAGCAGAACGGTAGCACCTTGATAGCGTGGTGCGTTCATGACAAATTCTGGATTTGGTTGTTCACCACCATCATCCAAAAAGCGCCAATCGTGAAATAGGTGTTTACCAAAACCAATGCGATTTACTTTTTGTAGAAACTGCTTTGGTATAATGGCATCGGTATCAATATTCGCCGTATCTAAAGGAACGACTAGACCTGTATGTTGCTTAAAACCTGACATAGTAAATTCCTTTTATGCTTGTTCTGTAATGGTGCGAATATCAACAAAGTGACCCGCAATTGCAGCAGCAGCAGCCATTGCAGGACTCACTAGGTGAGTTCGACCATCACGGCCTTGGCGACCTTCAAAGTTACGGTTTGATGTTGACGCACAGCGTTCTTGCGGACCTAGACGGTCGTTGTTCATTGCAAGGCACATAGAGCAACCCGGTAGGCGCCATTCAAAACCAGCTTCTTTAAAGATCACATCCAGACCTTCTTTTTCCGCTTGTGCTTTTACTTGCTCAGAGCCAGGAACAATCAAGGCTTGAACATGAGAAGCGACTTTATTACCTTTTGCTACCGCAGCCGCAGCACGCATGTCTTCGATACGTGAGTTAGTACAAGAGCCAACAAAAACTTTATCAACATTGTAATCAGACAGGGACTTTCCAGCTTCAAGTCCCATGTAAGCTAAGGCTTTTTCAGCAGACGCTTTTTCTACAGGGTCAGAAAAACTCTCTGGAGCAGGGATAGGTTGGTCAACGGCGATTACTTGACCTGGGTTTGTGCCCCAAGTGACTTGTGGTTTAATATCAGAGGCTTCAAGAGTAACTACGGCATCAAACTCTGCATTATCGTCCGTTTTTAGTGACGACCAGTATTGAATCGCTGCCGTTAAATCTTCCCCTTGAGGTGAGAATTTACGGTCAGTAATGTAACCAAACGTCGTTTGGTCTGGTGCGATTAGGCCCGCTTTAGCACCTAATTCGATCGCCATGTTACATACCGTCATACGACCTTCCATCGTAAGGTCGGTAATCGCTTCACCACAGAATTCAACCACATAACCAGTACCACCAGCAGCCGTTGTTTTACCTATGATCGCAAGAACGATGTCTTTAGCGGTAATGCCTTCGGCCACTTTGCCTTTCACTTCGATCTTCATGGTTTTCGCACGTGCTTGTTTTAGCGTTTGTGTTGCTAGTACGTGCTCAACTTCTGAAGTACCGATACCGAATGCTAGTGAGCCAAATGCCCCGTGAGTTGCGGTGTGTGAGTCACCACAAACAATCGTCATACCCGGTAAAGTAATACCAAGCTCTGGCCCCATTACGTGCACAATACCTTGGTATTTATGGTTTAGATCGTAAAGGGTAACACCAAACTCTTCACAGTTTTTTGATAGCGTCTCCATTTGGATTCGAGCCATTTCACCAGAGGCATTAATGTCTTTGGTTTGTGTTGAAACGTTGTGATCCATCGTTGCGAAGGTTTTTCCTACTTGGCGAACTTTACGTCCCTTCTCACGTAGACCATCGAACGCTTGTGGTGAGGTAACTTCATGAACCAAATGGCGGTCGATGTATAAAATTGGATTTTCGCCTTCAGCTGCGACGGCAACATGGGCATCGTAAATTTTTTCGTATAATGTTTTTGCGTTAGACATTGCTTCTTCCTTGAATTACGAATTCAAAATGTACTCAGCGATTTTATCGCCCATTGCTGATGTAGTTAGTGCTGGTTTATCACCGGCTAAGTCAGCCGTTAGCTCTCCTGCTGATAGCGCTTTAGATACGGCAGCTTCAATACTTTGTGCTGCGTCTTCTTCACCTAGGCTGTAACGTAACATCAGTGCAGCAGATAAGATCTGAGCCACTGGGTTTGCGATGTTTTTACCTGCAATATCAGGCGCTGAACCACCTGCGGGTTCATACAGACCAAAGTTGCTCTCATTCAGACTTGCAGAAGGAAGCATACCCATAGAGCCTGTGATCATCGCGCACTCATCAGAGATAATGTCACCAAAGATATTTGAACATAGCATCACATCAAACTGAGATGGATCTTTGATTAGCTGCATGGTCGCGTTATCAATGTACATGTGGCTTAGTTTTACATCTGGGTAATCTTGAGCCACTTCTTCTACCACTTCACGCCATAGGATAGAGCTTTGTAGAACGTTGGCTTTATCAATTGAGTAGACGTTTTTATTACGTAGACGAGCCGATTCAAAAGCAATCTTTGCAATACGTTCGATTTCGTAGCGGTGGTAAATTTCAGTATCATACGCTTTTTCTTGAGGGCCTTCGCCTTCACGCCCTTTTGGTTGGCCAAAGTAGATACCACCAGTCAGTTCACGAACCACGACGATATCAAAACCGTTACCTGAAATATCAGCACGCAGTGGAGAGAAGTTTTCTAATCCTTTATGGATTTGCGCAGGACGAAGATTACAGAACAGTTGGAAATGTTTACGAAGAGGAAGTAGGGCGCCACGCTCTGGTTGGTCATTTGGTGGAAGATGTTCCCACTTAGGACCGCCAACTGAGCCAAATAATACGGCATCTGAATCTTCACAACCTTTGACTGTACTCTCTGGTAGCGGACAGCCATGGTTATCAATCGCGATACCACCTACATCGTGCTGCTCGCGTGAAAATGAAATGGCGTGTTTTTTCTCGATTGCATCCAGAACTTTATGTGCTTGCTCCATCACTTCAGGACCAATGCCATCACCTGGTAGAACCGCAATTTTGTATGTTTTGTTTGTCATGTTAATCCTTTAATCTTTTCTATTTAATTTGCTTAATCAGAGAAGGCCTATACTTCTCTGATTTAAAATTTGTTTCGGCTTTTTTAAACCGTTGCTACTTTCTTTTGCTTAATTTCAGCAATTTGATCTGCACGATGAATGCTATTAATTACGTGAAGTAATGCCTGACCAGAGGCTTCGATAATATCGGTCGCTAAACCTGTACCGTGATATTTTCGGCCTTTGTAATTGGCAATAATATCAGCCTGACCTAAACCATCTTCACCTTCGCCTTTTGCAGTTAAATCAAACTTATCTAGAACAATCTCATAGCCTGTTAGTTTGTAGATACATTGATAAAGTGCATCAACAGGGCCATTACCGACAGCAGCTTCACATTTTTCTTCATCACCACAAAGTAGTTTGATACTAGTTGTCGCCATTACGCTGCCAGATTGAACGCTTAGGTAGTTCAACTTATAGAAGTCATCTTCATCACGTAAGTTAGCAAAATGCATTAGCGCTTCTAAATCGTAATCAAACACTTGGCCTTTACGATCCGCTAGCTTCACAAAATCTGCATATAGCGTGTCTAGATTATATTCTTCGTCTTTATAACCCATCGCATCCATGTGGCTCTTAACCGCTGCACGACCTGAACGACTGGTTAGGTTTAACGCTTTGTTTTTAAGACCGATAGACTCAGGTGTCATGATCTCATAGGTATTTTTATTCTTAAGCATGCCATCTTGGTGAATGCCAGAAGAGTGGCTAAAGGCGTTTGCGCCTACGATAGCCTTATTGCTTTGAATTGGCATGTTACAAAGCTGACTTACCAACTTACTGGTGCGGTGGATTTCATCATTTTTAAGACCCGTATGAACGCCTAGATATTCTGAACGAGTCTGTAGAATCATCGCAATTTCTTCTAAAGAACAGTTGCCTGCACGCTCACCAATACCATTAATTGTACCTTCAACTTGTCGAGCGCCTGCTTGAACCGCTGCAATAGAGTTGGCAACTGACATCCCTAAATCATCATGACAATGAACAGAGATGATAGCTTTATCAATGTTTGGAACTCGGTTAAATAATTGCTGAACAATGCCACCAAATTCACCTGGAATGGTGTAACCAACCGTGTCTGGAATATTGATAGTATTCGCACCGGCATTGATTGCAGCTTCAACCATACGACAAAGGTTATCAATTGGAGTGCGGCCAGCATCTTCACAAGAAAACTCTACATCATCGGTGTATTTACGTGCGTGTTTAACCGCTTTTACACCCATTTCAACCACATCATCGTAGCTACGGCGTAATTTATCTTGAACGTGAACGGTCGAAGTAGAAATAAAGGTATGAATTCGGAACGCTTCTGCGACTTTTAACGCTTCAGCTGCTGCATCAATATCTTTAGGGACAGCACGAGCTAGACCACAAATTCGGCTATTTTTAATGTGTTTTGCAATGGTTTGTACTGATTCAAAATCACCAGGGGAAGAGACAGGGAAGCCAGCTTCAATTACATCAACACCTAGGCGTTCAAGTGCGTACGCAATCTGCAATTTTTCTTTTACGGTTAAACTTGCTGATAGTGCTTGTTCGCCATCACGTAGGGTGGTGTCGAAGATAATGACTTGATCGCTCATGGGCTTTCTTCCTTGTGTTTGTCATTTGCCTTGATGACGGATATCCATAAAAAAACCCGCCATGGTTAGCGGGTTTTAAAATTTGGTTTATGGTTTCTTTTGGTCCATAACCTACCCGCGTGAGATGTTCACGATAATGAGGAGGTTTAAAGCAAAAGAAGATACTGTTTTCATTTGAAATACAATCCATAAAAAATAATTAACAAATTAATATCGTACTTAGCTAATATCGTCAACCTTTAAATGATATTTTTACCTTATATGGATGTTTTTTTGATTAAATGTTAAAAAAGAGAAGAAAAACGATTGCTATGATGCGTTTTTATACAAAGGTGAGCGTATTTTTAATTCTTAATAGTACAATTAATAACTATCTAGCTTTTATCTGGCGTGACGTTAAGTAAACAGAAGAGATGCACATAATGAAAATAAATAAAAAATTCCTCTTTTTTCCAGTTGTTGCGGTTGGTGTGATTATTCTTATTACCATCACGAAATTGCGTCCAGATGCTGAAACTAAACCACTTGAAGACCGTTCAAAAGTTGTCAATATCCAAATGTTAGAACCTAAATCCATTGCCCCTCAAGCCATAGGTTACGGGAAAATTAGACCTAAGTTTGAATGGAAAGCCATTGCTGAAGTATCCGGTAAAGTGGTGTATCGCCACCCTGAATTACACAAAGGAAATATCTTATTAGCCGGTACTGAAGTATTACGAATAGACCCACTCGATTATGAGTTGAAACTCGCTCAAGCAGAAGCAGACTTAGGATCGAGCCAAACTCAATTAGCAAAAGTGGATTTAGAAGAAAAAAACATTCGAAACACATTAAAAATAGAAAAGAATCGACTTTCGATCAGTAAGAAAGAGCTAAGCCGTAAGGTTAATCTTCAGAAAAAAGGCCTGACATCTCAATCGGATTTAGACCAGCAGAATCAGTCTTATTTGGCACAACAAAAAGTGGTTCAAGATATTCAAAATCAGATCTTATTATTGCCTGATGAAAGAAAAGTGGCCGCGGCAATGGTTAAGGTAAACCAAGCCAAATTAGAAGAAGCGCAACGCTCTTTAGAAAAAACTTCGATTATATTGCCAGCGGATGTGCGTATTTCTGAAGTGGATATTGAAGCAGAGCAAGTGGTTAATCTACAGCAAACCATGTTTATTGCGCATGGAATTCAAACCATGGAGATGGAAGCGCAAATCTCTATTCATGACATGCAAACATTAGCTCAAAGTGTGAAAGCCTTTGAGGTAAGTGAACAGGGCATGCCAAATATTGATTCATTACCATTAACGGCGAATGTGGAATTAAGCAGTGGTCGCTTTGATGCTAAATGGGAAGCGAAAGTCGCTCGTATTAGTGAAACTGTCGATCCAAATCAAGCGACGATTGGCGTCATTTTAGAAATAGATCAAAACTACCGTGCTTTTCAACCCAACTCATTACCACCATTAGTGAATGGGATGTTTGTGAAAGCGAGGATCGAAGGTGAGGCGTCAGCACAATGGGTGATCCCTGAAAGTGCGTTGCATGGCGATAAGATCTATTTATTAGGGCAAGATAACAAATTAACTATCCTTCCGATTGAGATTGTTTATCGACGCAATAACCAAGTTGTCGTGACTGGAGATATTAAGAGTAATGATCGTTTGATCTTAAATGATCTGCTTCCTGCGATTAATGGCATGCAATTGCGTTTGGCTAAATCAAATAATGATGAGGAGCCTGCTCAATGATCAAGTTCTTTGCTCGTCATCCAACCGCAGCTAACTTATTAATGCTTACTTTATTGCTGCTTGGTTTGGTTTCTTTATCTCAATTAAAACGAGAGACATTTCCTGAATTTAGTCCTCCTTATATTTTAGCTGGCGTTGTGTACCCAGGGGCTTCTCCGCAAGAGGTGGAAGAGAGCATTTGTATTCGTATGGAAGATGCGGTTGATGGTTTAGGTAATATTGAAGAAACCAAATGTGAAGCGATAGAAGGCTCAGCTCGACTGATTATTAAGTTGAATGAAAAAGCCGATATCGGGCGAATGTTGGTGGATGTACAAACTCAAATTGACTCAATTAATGACTTTCCAAAAGAGATTGAATCCCCAGTTGTTCAAGAACTTGATTGGAATGAACCTGTGGTGGATGTGGCGATTACTGCTGATACGACATGGCCAGAATTAAAAGCATACGCAGAGAAATTAAAGCAAAGTCTAAAGCTTGATTATGATGTTTCACTCGTTGAAGTGAGTGGTTTTTCGGATCATCAATATCGAGTGGAACTGGATGAGAGTGCCATTCGTCAATTGGGATTGAATGTCAGTGATATTGCCAATCAATTAGCTCAACAGAACATTAAATTGCCTAGCGGTAATATCGAAACGCCAGAAAAGAACTTTTTAATTCGTTTTGATGAGAGAAAAACCACACCTGAGGAATTAGCAAAAACGGTAATAGGGGCATCAGAGAATGGCGCATTACTTCGCTTAGGAGACATTGCCACTATCACGGATCGTTTTGAACTTGATGAACAGAAAGTACTGTTTGATGGTAAGCCATCAGCGGTACTTAAGATCAGTAAAAATAAAGCTGACGATGCTCTGCGAATCAAAGATCGTGTTTCTGCATTTGTTGAATATCAGCAATCAGTCGCACCCGATGGTGTGACGTTAGAGATGACGAATGATCTCTCATCACTGCTTTGGGATCGTTTGACCATGATGGTAAAAAACGGATGGCAGGGGATCATTCTGGTTTTCTTAACTATGTGGCTGTTTTTTACTTTCCGCTATTCTTTCTGGGTTGCTGCTGGTTTGCCCGTGGCTTTTTTAGGTGGGCTGTTCTTAATGGCAAGCTTAGGGCTCTCTATTAATATCATGTCTCTTGTTGCCTTATTAATGGCCATCGGGATCATGATGGATGATGCGATTGTGATTGCAGAATCCATCGCTTCTCATCTAGATAGAGGACAAGAGATTGATGATGCGGTCTATAACGGGGTTAAAAAAGTCTTTCCCGGTGTTTTATCTTCTTTTTTAACGACGGTCTGTATTTTTGGTAGCTTGATGTTTTTGCAAGGAGAGATGGGGGCGGTACTCAAGGTTATTCCACAGGTTCTGATCTTAGTGCTCTCCTTGAGTCTTATTGAAGCATTTTTAATTTTACCTAATCATTTAAGCCATTCATTACACAGAGCAAAAAACGATAAACCGATTACTGGGTTTAAAAAGAAAGTATTGGACCGTTTTGAGCAATTTAGAAATACCACCTTGGTGAATGCGGTAACGAAAGTTGTGGAGTGGCGCTATGCGTTTTTAGGTGCGGTTATCGCAAGTTTATTGGTTTCTTTTTCTTTGATATCTGATGGCGCGTTAAAGTTTGTTGGTTTTCCTGAGTTAGATGGAGATATCGCCGAAGCTCGTATTATTTTGCCCCCTGGATCTTCATTATCTCAAACTGAATTAGTCGTAGATAAGATTGTTAATGCAGCGAATAAATTGAATAAACAATGGAGTGAAGAAAAGGAAGGTGGCACACCATTAGTTGAGCATATTACCGAGCAGTTTAATACTAATGCCGACGCTAATGAATCTGGCCCGCATTTAGCAACAATTCGTTTAGATTTATTAGGGGCTGAAAAACGAAACACACTCATTGATGATTTTATTGATGCATGGCGTAAAGAAGTCGGAGATTTAGCGGAGCCAATAATTATGGTTTTTAAGCAGCCAACCATGGGACCGGGTGGAAGGGCGATTGAAATTCGTATGATGGATGATGATTTACACACACTGAAGTCAGCATCATTAGAAGTTCAAGCCTATTTGAATGATTTTGCAGGCGTTTATGGCGTGCTTGATGACATGAGAATGGGGAAAGAAGAAGTATTAATAAAACTTCGCCCAGGTGCTGAAGCTTTTGGTGTGACGGGTCAACTGATTGCTAATCAATTACGTGCTGCTTACTTTGGACAAACGGCAGATGAAATTCAATTAGGTGTTGAAAACATTGAAATTGAAGTGCGTTTAAATAAACAACAAGCAGGTGATTTACATACTTTAGAGAACTTCCCAATCATTTTGCCTACGGGAGACCAAATACCTTTAGCCTCTATCGCAACATTAGATTTTCAAAGAAATTATGTGCGAATACAAAGAATTAATGGGTTAAGAACCTTAAGTGTCTTTGGTGATGTTCACGCATCTCAGGTGAGCTCAACAGAAATACTGAATCAATTTAAAAAAGATCTCGCACCAGAATTGAAAAAGAAATACCCAGGACTGCGTTTTGATTTTGAAGGGGAGGCGAAAGATTCGGCCGAAACAGGACAATCCATTGGCACTGGATTTATGCTCGGGCTGTTTGGGGTATTTGTTATTCTCAGCTTCCAATTTAGAAGCTACTTAGAACCGTTTGTGGTGATGCTAGCGATACCATTAGCGCTGATTGGCGTGTTATGGGGACACGTTTTATTAGGTCATCCATTGAGTATGCCAAGTATTATGGGGTTTGTTTCTTTAGCGGGCATTGTGGTTAATGATTCGATTTTATTGGTGCAGTACATACGCCACCATGTTGATGATGGTGACTCCGTTTATGAGTCAGTAATTAAAGCAAGTCGTGAGCGTTTTAGGGCGGTATTTTTAACCTCAATTACGACGGCTGCAGGGTTATTACCCTTGTTATTAGAAACCAGTTTGCAGGCGCAAGTTATTCAACCATTAGTCGTATCGATTGTCTTTGGTATCTTTACTTCAACCTTATTGGTGTTGTTTATGATCCCAGCGGCTTACGCCATTTTAGCTGACTTCGGTTTAGTGAAGAAACATGAAGAGCTTCATTAAACTGGAAGAGTCTAAAATGAAAACAATAAGTTAATTGAAAAAACAGAGTCGGTTTGACTTAGCCCAGGGGGAACACGATCAAGATACTCTTGTGATTGTGCAATTTTTAGGGCGATTTCTTCAGTAATGTTATTCGTAACGCTGACTTCAGAATCGACACGAGTATTACTATGACCTGCGGTAATAGTGACTTCACCCGCTAAGGTTAAGTTATCGAGCGCTTTCCAAGACATATTAACGTTGGTACGAACAATAGGTTCTTGGACGGTTTCAGGCAAAATTAAATCATCATCATCAATTTCATCTAAGTTGGGGTTTTGGTAACGAAAACCGGGACCCACTTCTAATTCTAATAATAATTTCTCTGTATTACTGATCTGATAACCCAAACCACCAGAAAAAGTATAGTCGTTAAAGTAGGCGCTGTATTTTGTGTTTAGCCCTTTAAAGTTGGCATATAAGTAGTAATCAGGACTGATCTTATAGTCACTTTGCAAATTAATGCTTAGTTGATCTTTATCGGCTTCACCGTCTTTTTCTGATAAGTAATATTTTATTTCACCAGTATGACGGTGCTGTCCAGATGTGTAGCTGCCCTCAAATCGACTATTGAGTGATTGAGAGTCGCTGTTACCAGTATTTGATTGGTAACCAAACTCTACTTGGCTTTCCCACGGTGATGGGGGCGACGTATCCGTGTCTTCAGTATCGAGCTCACTAGCATGCACTGATGCACTTATAGTAATAAGCCCAGTTAGAAACACTTTTTTTAACACGCATCAATCTCAAAAAGAATAAAAGAGGTCAGATAGTATAGGTGTTTTCTTGATTCAAATAGTTAAATTTGAGTCAAAATCTTTATTTTGCGAATGGTAAGGTTGCTAGAGAAGGATTGTTATTTCATCCATGTTTCTTTTGGTTATAATGTAGAGCTAAATTTAGGATGGTGAAAAGTAGTAATGGCTGATAATCGAAATCAAAACCGCAAACCAGACGCACAAGTAGACGCGTTAAAAGTACCGCCGCATTCATTGGAGGCAGAGCAATCTGTCCTTGGTGGTTTGTTACTTGATAATGAGCGTTGGGATACCGTTGCAGAAAAAGTGGTGGCAGGAGATTTTTATAGCCGACCGCATCGACTTATCTTTGAGTCAGTTAAATCCATCCTAGAAAATAGTATGCCTTTGGATTTAATTACCTTATCTGAGCACCTTGAACGTCATGAGAAATTAGATTCTGTTGGCGGTTTTGCGTATCTGGCGGATTTAGCTAAAAATACCCCAAGTGCTGCAAACATTAATGCTTATGCAGATATCGTGCGTGAGCGTGCAATGGTACGTAACCTTATTGGTGTTGCAAATGAAATTGCAGATGCAGGTTATGATCCACAAGGCCGAACATCAGAAGATTTACTCGACATGGCAGAGAGTAAAGTCTTTGCCATCGCAGAAGAGCGTACTACTGAAAATGAAGGCCCTCAAAATGTCGATTCAATTTTAGAGAGAACCTTAGAGCGTATCGAGATCTTATATCAAAGCCCGCAGGATGGTGTGACAGGGGTATCGACGGGGTTTACTGATCTCAATAAGAAAACCGCTGGCTTACAAGGTTCTGATTTAATCATTGTTGCTGCTCGTCCATCGATGGGTAAAACCACCTTTGCGATGAACTTGTGTGAAAACGCCGCAATGGACCAAGACAAACCCGTCCTTATTTTCTCACTAGAGATGCCAGCAGAACAGCTGATGATGCGTATGTTAGCGTCACTTTCTCGTGTTGACCAAACCAAAATCCGTACCGGTCAATTAGACGATGAAGATTGGGCGCGCATTTCGTCTACCATGGGCATTTTGACTCAAAAGAAAAACATGTACATCGATGATAGCTCAGGCTTAACACCAACCGAGCTTCGTTCTCGTGCGCGTCGTGTTGCACGTGAAGCGGGTGGGTTAAGTATGATTATGGTCGATTATCTTCAGTTAATGCGAGTTCCAGGTTTACAAGATAACCGTACGTTAGAAATCTCTGAAATTTCACGTTCATTAAAAGCATTAGCCAAAGAATTGAACGTTCCTGTTGTCGCTCTATCTCAGTTGAACCGTTCCCTAGAGCAACGTGCCGATAAGCGCCCAATTAACTCGGATCTTCGTGAATCGGGAGCGATCGAGCAAGATGCCGATTTAATCATGTTTATTTACCGTGATGAGGTTTATAACCCTGAGAGTAATCGTAAAGGCATCGCAGAAATTATTTTGGGTAAACAACGTAATGGTCCAATCGGCTCGGTAAGTCTTACATTCCAAGGGCAATTCTCACGTTTTGATAACTACGCAGGCCCTGCGTTTGATGATGAATAAGGCAATAATATGAGCTACATGAAAGCGGCGGCTGCCCAAGTTGATATGTCAGCGTTAGCGCATAATTTGCAAAAAATTAAACAACAAGCGCCGAACAGTAAGCTTCTTGCTGTTGTTAAAGCAAATGGTTATGGCCATGGGCTACTGAATATAGCAAAAGGGGCGCAAGGTGCTGATGCGTTTGGCGTAGCTCGTATAGAAGAAGCATTGCAACTTCGTGCTGGTGGTATCGTTAAGCAAGTATTGTTACTTGAAGGTTTTTATTCTGCTTGTGATTTACCTATTTTGGTCACAAATAACATTCAGACAGCTGTACATTGTAAAGAGCAATTAGAAGCACTAGAAGGCGCTGAACTTGAAGGCCCAGTTGTTGTTTGGTTAAAAGTGGATTCAGGAATGCATCGTTTAGGCATTCGCCCTGAAGAGTATCAAGAATACGTAGATCGTTTGCACGCATGTAAAAATGTCGCGAAGCCACTGCGTTACATGAGTCATTTTGGTTGTGCTGATGAGTTAGATAATCCGACAACCAATAAGCAAATAGATACTTTTATGTCATTAACTGATGGTTGCCAAGGTGAGCGATCTCTGGCGGCATCCGCAGGGTTATTAGCATGGCCTGATAGCCAATTAGATTGGGTTAGACCTGGTATTATTATGTATGGCGTTTCACCATTTGCGAATCAGTCAGCACAAAAGCTAGGTTATTTGCCTACCATGACCCTTACCTCTCATTTAATCGCAGTTCGTGATGTAAAAGCAGGTGAAAGTGTTGGCTATGGAGCAATGTGGACCAGCGAACGTGATACCAAAATTGGGGTTATTGCGATTGGCTATGGTGATGGTTACCCTATTGCAGCACCTAACGGTACACCTGTTTTAGTTAATGGGCGAAAAGTCTCGATTGCTGGCCGAGTATCTATGGATATGCTTACTGTTGATCTTGGCCCTGATGCTCAAGATAAAGTGGGTGATGAAGCTATTTTGTGGGGACGAGATCTCCCTGCAGAAGAAGTTGCAGAGCACATAGGAACCATTGCTTATGAGTTAGTGACTAAACTAACATCACGAGTACAGATGCAATATATTTAATGAGATTACTTTGAATTCATTTCCATTCAAAAGCGCTACTGGTTTAGCGCTTTTTCTTATTATGCCTTTTTCTTTTTTGAGTGATGCGTTTGCTAAAGAAGATATTTGGCCAACATCATTACCAGAAACTTCAGCGGTTCCTTTCCTATTTTCGTCTGAAAGCTTAGGGACTACCATAGGCGCCGCCGCGGTAATGAAAGGAGTCGGCCAACCTCAAGCGACATTATTTGCAGCGGGGCTTTATTCAAGTAAAGGCTCTTATATGACGTACTTGTCTGCAAATAATTTTCAAGTCGGTCATTCATGGTTAGTCGGGGCTAATGCGTATAATGCTAATTTCAAAGAGATGGATTATCACCTAGGCTCTGCCGGTAGTAATAACTCCAATGTGAATGACGAAGTGTTTACCGACAGCATCGAAGCACAATACCATTTAACGGCTAATTACATTTTACCTATTGGTAATGCAAAAACGATTGGAGCGAGAGCGGCCTATCTTCCTGAAAGAAAAATAAAAGGATTTAACCCATTAGAAAGTGGTGTATCGAGTATTGAGTTTAGCCCTTTTTATTACTCTCGAAAATTAGCGGATGTTGCAAATTGGAATGAGCCAGACTCTAATTGGGGAATGAAAGTTAATTTTGACTGGGACAATCGAAATAGCGTAAGAAATACCACCCATGGTTCTCGTACTGAATTGGATTTTACTTATTCACCACAAACCGGTGAACAAGAAGAGTGGTGGACATGGGAGTTCCAACAAAGTGCCTTTTTTGATCTAGGTAATCTCGGTGAGATTATTAATAAGCAAGTATTGGCATTGGATGTTTATCTTGCTGATACGCCAAGTTGGCAAGATGGTAGTCATCATCAACCTCCAGAATATGCAGGCATAAAGCTTGGTGGGTTATATCGATTAAGGAGCTACAGTAGTGGGCGCTTCCATGGTCGTTCAGCTATTCATTACTCAGCAGAATATCGAGTGATGCCTGATTGGCAACCGCTAGAAGATTGGCCTATCTTTAATCTTTATGATGTACCTTGGTGGCAATGGGTTATTTTTGTTGATGCAGGTCGAGTAGCAGATGAATTCTCACTTTCAACACTGCATGAAGACATGAAGTGGAGTGCAGGCGGAGCAATACGCTTTCAAGTTGAAGGTATTGTTGTTCGAACTGAGATGTCAAAAGGCAGTGAAGAAGGTTTATTTAGAGTGATGATCAACCAACCATTTTAATATTTTAGTAAGAAAAATGATCTCAACACTAGTGTTCAGTAGTTTTGATAGAGATAATGTTTACTACTAGAAGTTTTAATGTGACCTAACTCAAAAAGGGTGAGCGTAGTTTTGGTCATAATACCTAAATATAAAGCTCACTAAATAATACCGAGCATCAAATTTTAGATTCGTATAAACGGGGCGTTCATTAATTTTTTTTGAACCATTAAGTATATTACACGGGATATTTTTACCATGTTAAAAAACATCAACCCAACAGAAACTCAAGCTTGGGCAGACTTAACTGCACACTTTGAAACAGCACAAGATTTTAGCCTATCTGAATTATTCGCTGCAGATGCACAACGTTTTGATAAATTTTCAACGACGTTTGGCCAAGACATTCTAGTGGATTTCTCTAAAAACTTAGTTACCGAAGAAACAATGGAAAAATTGTTCGCATTAGCAGAGCAAACAGAGTTGTCTTCAGCAATGAAAGCGATGTTTAACGGTGAGAAGATCAACAAAACAGAAGACCGTTCAGTTTTACATATTGCACTTCGTAACCGTAGCAACACGCCAATTATGGTTGATGGTGAAGATGTAATGCCTGCAGTAAATGCAGTATTAGAAAAAATGAAAGGCTTCACAGAGCGTCTAATTTCTGGTGAGTGGAAAGGTTACACTGGTAAAGAAATTACGGATATCGTAAACATCGGTATCGGCGGTTCAGATCTTGGCCCTTACATGGTTTCTGAAGCGTTAGCACCATACAAGACTCGTTTAAACATGCACTTTGTTTCAAACGTTGATGGCACACATATCGTTGAAACATTGAAGCCATTAAACCCTGAAACTACGTTATTCTTAATCGCATCTAAAACATTCACAACACAAGAAACAATGACAAATGCACACAGTGCTCGTGATTGGTTCCTTGCTGAAGCTGGTGATCAAGCACATGTTGCTAAGCACTTTGCTGCACTATCAACAAATGCACAGTCTGTTTCTGAGTTTGGTATTGATACTGACAACATGTTTGAATTCTGGGATTGGGTTGGTGGTCGTTATTCACTATGGTCAGCAATCGGTCTTTCAATTGCACTAGCGGTTGGTTTTGATAACTTTGTTGAGCTTCTTGAAGGTGCTCATGAAGTGGATAACCATTTCGCTAATACGGATCTGAAAAATAACGTACCAGTTATCTTGGCACTGATCGGCCTATGGTATAACAACTTCCACGGTGCTGAGTCAGAATCAATTCTTCCATACGATCAATATCTACATCGTTTTGCTGCGTACTTCCAACAAGGCAACATGGAATCAAATGGTAAATGTGTAGACCGTAACGGTAACCCTGTTGATTATCAAACGGGTCCAATCATTTGGGGTGAACCAGGTACAAATGGTCAACACGCGTTCTACCAATTGATTCACCAAGGTACAAAATTAATCCCTTGTGATTTTATTGCGCCTGCAATCAGCCACAACCAAGTGGGTGATCATCATCAGAAGCTGATGTCTAACTTCTTTGCTCAAACAGAAGCATTGGCTTTTGGTAAAACAGAAGAGACTGTTCGTGCAGAATTTGCAGCAGCAGGTAAAACTGAAGCAGAAATGGCAGAGTTAGTGGCATTTAAGGTGTTTGAAGGCAATCGCCCAACAAACTCAATTCTTGTTAAGCAAGTAACGCCTAAAACTCTAGGTAACTTGATTGCAATGTACGAGCACAAAATCTTCGTACAAGGTGTGATTTGGAATATCTTCAGCTTTGACCAATGGGGCGTAGAACTTGGTAAGCAACTGGCTAACCAAATTCTTCCTGAGTTAGCAGATGATAAAGCCGTAACGTCTCACGACAGTTCAACTAACGGATTAATTAACGCATTTAAAGCATACAAAGCTTAGTTGTTAAGTTATAAAATTTATTAATTAAAAGAGCTGACTTTGGTCGGCTCTTTTTGTATTTATTATTTATCTATATTACAGACAATAAAAAAGGCTGATACCTAAATATCAACCTCTATCATTTCCTGAATCCTGAATCCTGAATCCTGAATCCTTTAGTTCTTGCTTTTGCTCTTATAGAAGCGCAGCGTTC
>NZ_JARACR010000026.1:0-55130 GCF_028765505.1 Aliivibrio sp. A6
CTATCTATATTAACTTTGAAAAATAAAAAGAATATAGAAATGCTGGAGCAGCGATTCATTTATAGTGTTGTCCTTTCATTTTTTGTTCTTATCGCTATCGCTGTATTAATTAGAGGTCTGTTTGAGCATAAAATAGTATTAGCACTTAATTCATTGCTAAAATATGCAGATGATGTTTCGAAAAAAAATTCGGATACCCAATATCAGGGTAGTGGCATTCTTGAGTTTGATAATATCGGGCATAAATTAGAAGAAACCTTTATTGAATTAATTGAAGCAAAAGAAGAAAGTTATAAAGCTCAAGCCGCTGCTGAAAAGTCCACACAAGTAAAATCAGATTTCTTAGCTCGAATGAGTCATGAAATACGCACACCTTTAAATGGTATCCTTGGGATTTCTAGTTTATTAAAACAAAGTGATTTAACCGTTGAACAAAGAAAGCAAATAGCAATACTTCACCAGGGAGGTGAGCACCTTCTTGCTGTGTTAAATGATGTGCTTGACTTTTCTCAAATAGAACAAGATAAACTCAATATATCGTGCGAACCATTTAAATTGAGTGACGTATTAGAAACAATTAACGCAATATATACTCCTCTTTGTTGTGAGAAGGGAATCGATTTTATTATCCATAATAAAATCGATGAAAATGCATTAATCAATTCAGATCAGGTGAGGCTAACTCAAATATTATTCAACTTATTAAGTAATGCTGTTAAGTTTACTGAGTCTGGTAATGTTAAATTGACGCTTTCTTTAAAAACAAAGAATGACCAAATTATCCTTTATATTGATGTGGCAGATACCGGAATAGGTATGGACCAAAAGGAACAGGCGTTAATATTTGAGCCCTTCATTCAAGCGGAATCAACAGAAATAAGACGGGTTGGTGGTAGTGGGTTAGGGTTAGCCATTGTAAAACAGTTGTTGAATTTATTGAATGGGAAAATTAGTGTCCAAAGCAAATCTGGTGGAGGCTCTGTTTTTTATGTACAAGTCCCTGTTGCTGTTATTGAAACAGTAGATACAAGCATTGAGGGCCAAAGTAATACTTACGAATCTTTGTTGCCAACAGGCTTAAATGTACTTTTGATTGAAGATAATAAGTCTAATGCTTATATCGCTAAGGCTTATTGTCAAAAATATGGTTTAAGTGTGGATTGGCAAATTTCTGCTCAGAATGGCATTAATCGACTCTTAGAGGCTTCATTCGACCTTATTCTTATGGATAATCAAATGCCTGAAATGAGTGGTATTGAAGCAACAAAATATATTCGTAGAGTATTAAAATCAAATATACCTATCTATGCTTATACAGCAGATGTATTAAAAGAGTCTAATGATGAGTTTTTAAGTGCTGGTGCAAATTATGTGATAACTAAGCCAATAAAAGAAAAGTCTATTTTAGATGCTTTAGTTTTTTATAAGCTTCAGTGTCGAAATTAGCTGCGTTTAATTCGAACTACTTTCATTATTTCTATTTCAAAACCCGCTAGTATTTCTACGCTTGGGTAATAAGTGATATTTACCTTTGCCCCTTTGAGAGATTGGTAGGGTTTTGTTCGATTAAATTTGAATGGGACATTACAGTTTTCAATCATAATGGTATGCTGCACCCATTCTCCAATATCACGCTGAGTATGGGATGTAACTTTTATATCAACACTGTGCGTAAGTTGTTGGTGTTTATTAAGCATTTTATCTACGTCTGATTTCATTATGTTGACCATACAATTAATCGTAGGGTGATAATGAAAGATAAATGAACGACAGTCAATAACACAAGGAAATCTTATGTCTAATACCAATCTACATAAGTATTTGATCATTCTTGCTTGTTAAAATCGATTATATCTGTGTTATACCTTTCTATTGCAAAAATTAGGTGTAATTAGATCCACTAGTTACTGTAATTTATGCCTTGCTCTAATCGATTTTTCCTACGCAATTATCTGAACAACTACTTATCCAGAATGGTATAAGAAAGTATATTGCATTGCTCAGTTTTTGCCGAAAGAAGACAAATTAGACTAAATTGCTGTTTAGCTAGATATAAAAAATGCCACAAAGTTGTGGCATTTTTTATGTATTACTGAAAATTAGACAAGGATTACTTAGAGATCCAGATAGTCTCTGATCTGTTTTTCAATACCTTGCGCATCTAATCTAAGTTCGGTGTGCATTTCTTCTTGCGTACCTTGAGCAATGAACTCATCTGGTAAACCTAATTGTAGAACTGGTTTAATTAAGCGGTTCTTCATCAAGAACTCAATCACACCCGAACCTGCACCACCTGAAATTGCATTTTCTTCAATAGTAACTAATACATCATGGCTCGTTACTAATTCACATAGTAAGGCTTCATCGAGTGGTTTTGCAAAGCGCATATCTGCAACAGTAGCATCCAACTTTTCAGCTGCCACAAGGCTATTTTCTAAGAAAGTGCCAAAGTTTAAAATAGCAACACGTTCTCCTTTTTCCGTGATTTTAGTTTCACGAAGTAGACGGCCTTTACCAATTTCTAGCGCTTGCATTGTTTTATCAACATCAACACCAGTTGCGCTGCCTCTTGGGTAACGAACTGCACTTGGTCCAGTATGCTTATGGCCAGTGTATAGCATTTGACGACATTCATTTTCATCGCTTGGCGTCATGATAACCATATTTGGAATACAGCGCATAAAGCTGATATCAAAAGCACCTTGGTGAGTCTGACCGTCTGCGCCCACGAGACCTGCACGGTCAATCGCAAACATCACGGGCAAATCCATAATCGCAACGTCATGAATTAACTGGTCATAACCACGTTGTAAAAACGTTGAGTAGATAGCAACAATCGGATTGTAACCGGCAATAGCCATACCACTGGCAAGTGTCACTGCATGTTGTTCTGCAATAGCGGCATCAAAATATTGGCTTGGGTATTCTTTAGAGAAGCGAACCATGCCAGATCCTTCGCGCATAGCAGGCGTGATGGCCATTAACTTATCGTCTTCTTTAGCCATATCGCAAAGGAAATCACCAAAGATGTTTGAGAATGTTGGTTTGCCGCCAGACGATTTAGGTAATGAGCTGTCTTTTGGGTCAAATTTTGGAACACCATGGTAGCTGATAGGATCTTTTTCAGCAGGCTCGTAGCCTTTTCCTTTCTTGGTCATGATGTGTAAGAACTGCGGTCCTTTTAAATTACGCATATTCTTTAAGGTATGAACAAGCTCGTTGACATCATGTCCATCAACAGGACCAATGTAATTAAAACCTAGTTCTTCAAACATGGTGCCAGGTACAACCATGCCTTTTAAGTGTTCTTCCGTGCGCTTTAATAACTCTTTAATCGTTGGGGTACCAGAAAGTACTTTTTTGCCACCTTCACGAATTGATGTATATAGGCTTCCTGAAAGTACTCGTGCTAATTGGTTGTTTAATGCACCTACGTTTTCAGAAATTGACATCTCATTGTCATTTAAGACAACTAACATATCTGGGTGAATA
The DNA here is from genome assembly GCF_028765505.1 of Aliivibrio sp. A6. Classification (NCBI taxonomy): domain Bacteria; kingdom Pseudomonadati; phylum Pseudomonadota; class Gammaproteobacteria; order Vibrionales; family Vibrionaceae; genus Aliivibrio; species Aliivibrio sp. A6. The sequence goes on from NZ_JARACR010000026.1 coordinate 3,493, forward strand.
TCACCTGCGTGGTTTAAGGCTTCAAATGCCATGCCTGCGGTAATTGCACCATCACCAATAACACTAACGACCTTACGGTTCTCTTGTTCTTTTTCAGCACAAATAGCTAAACCTAAGGCGGCACTAATTGAGGTAGATGAATGTCCTACAGACAATACGTCGTATTCACTCTCACCGCGCCATGGAAATGGGTGTAATCCGTCTTTTTGGCGAATAGTAGATAACTGTTCACGGCGACCGGTTAAGATTTTATGAGGATAAGCTTGATGTCCAACATCCCAAATAAGTTGATCAAAAGGCGTGTTATACACATAATGCAAAGCAACGGTTAACTCAACAACACCAAGACCAGACGCTAAGTGTCCGCTTGTTTTACTGACTGAATTTAATAGGTAAGTACGTAGCTCATCACATAAAGCAGGCAGGCTTTCTCTAGGTAAAGAGCGTAATTCATCTGGTGTATTTGCCAAAGCCAGAATCGGGTATTTTGAAATATCTAATGACATAATATTAGCGCTTATCTGTTTTAGTTTTTACGCTCAATGACGTATTGGGCGAACGCTTGCATTGCATCCGTGTTATAAGGGATATCATTCAATGCTTCAATTGCGGTTTGGTACAATTGCTCTGCTTTCTGTTGAGCGCCATCAAGGCCAAGTAAGGCAGGGTAAGTACTTTTCTCTAATTCTAGATCAGAACCTTGAGGTTTTCCGAGAGTTTCAGTATCGCTAGTAATATCTAGGATATCATCTTGAACTTGAAAAGCTAAACCGATAGCGTCGGCATAGGTTTCAAGTTGAGGGAGAATTGCTTTGCCCTTATTCCCAGCACATAATGCACCAAGTTGAACGGCACTTTTTATTAATGCTCCCGTTTTATGAGCGTGAATCTGCTCTAAAGAAGACAAGTTAACTTTCTTCCCTTCAGCCTGTAAATCAAGAGATTGCCCCATGCACATACCAGAAGCTCCAGAGGCTTTTGCTAACACGCGGATCATATCAATTCGAGAAGATTCAGCATCTGCGGTTAATGAACCATTAGCTAGAATTTCAAACGCTAAGGTTTGTAAGGCATCACCGGCAAGAATAGCGGTAGCTTCATCAAACTTTATATGACAAGTAGCATGACCTCGGCGTAAATCGTCATTATCCATTGCTGGTAAATCATCATGAATTAAAGAGTATGAGTGTATGCATTCAACTGCTGCCGCTGCTGCATCAGTGTGTTCAGTCGGTACACCTAACATTTTTGCCGTGATATAGACAAGATAAGGACGAGCGCGTTTACCTCCAAGAAGTAATGCGTATTTCATCGCTTCAGTCAAAGGTTGCTGTTGAATTTCAATTTTATCAAGCCATTGATGCAATTGTTCAATGTTACGTTGTTGATAAATAGGTAATTGTTGTTTTAGTGAATCAATCATCATTAGTATCAAAAGGGGTTAGTTCAGCATTATCATCAGCTTGAAGAAGAATATCGACACGTTGCTCAGCTTGAGTCAGCTTTTCTTGTCCCGCACGAGCTAGGGCAATACCACGCTCAAACTTCTTCAGAGCATCTTCAAGAGGCAGATCTCCGCCCTCTAATTGGTTAACGACAGAATCCAGTTCTTCAATTGCCGCTTCAAACGATAAATTTTCAGGTTTTTTTACAGCCATAATGATTCACTCTTAAAATGATCCAAGAAAGGTAACTCAGAGTACGTAAAGGGTCAATTGAAGTGGTAAGAAAGTGATACATTAAAGTAGAATTTACGCGTTAGGGGTTAAATTTCAAACAATCCATTGGTGGTGTTGTCTTTTTTAATAAAAAAATTAAACCATTGATACGTTCGGTCGATAAGAGATAAGCGGCAAAAAAATGGGTGATTTTTATGGCTTGTTTTTTGCTTAGCACATTATAAATAAACACAAGCAGCAAGATAGGGGAGCGCTCTGTGGATTTAGCAACGTTAATAGGTTTAGTTGGTAGCTTTGCATTTATTATCATGGCAATGGTACTGGCCGGTGGCTTAGCCATCTTTATGGATACAACATCGGTACTGATTGTAATGGGTGGTTCTGTCTTCGTTGTATTGATGAAGTTTACCGTAGGCCAATTTTTTGGCGCAGGTAAAATTGCCGCAAAAGCATTTATGTTTAAAACGGACGAGCCAGTTGATTTAATTGTGACGATCGTTGAAATGGCCGATGCTGCTCGTAAAGGCGGTTTTTTAGCATTAGAAGAAAAAGAGATCAGTAATTCATTCATGCAAAAAGGCATCGACTTATTGGTTGATGGACACGATGCTGAAGTAGTTAAAGCAACATTACAAAAAGACATCGCGTTGACTAACGAACGTCATGAGCGTGGGGTTGGTGTATTTAACGCGTTTGGCGATGTGGCGCCGGCAATGGGTATGATTGGTACGCTTATCGGTTTGGTAGGTATGTTATCAAACATGGACGATCCTAAATCGATTGGTCCAGCAATGGCCGTTGCACTTTTAACAACATTATATGGTTCTGTTATCTCAAATATGATCGCATTCCCTATTGCGCATAAATTAGAATTACGTAAAGAACAAGAGAAATTAAATCGACGTTTGATCCTTGATGGTATTTTAGCTATTCAAGATGGTCAGAACCCTCGTGTTATTGATAGTTACCTACGTAATTACTTAAACGAGAAGAAGCGTGTTGTTGATATTGGCGAAGAATAAAACTAGGAGCTAGCAATGGAAGATGAAGATAAGTGTAAATGTCCTCCTGGTGCCCCTTTATGGATGGCAACATTTGCTGACTTAGCAACGCTATTAATGTGTTTCTTCGTACTGTTACTTTCTTTTTCTGAAATGGATGTATTGAAATTTAAGCAAATAGCAGGTTCGATGAAGTTTGCATTTGGTGTTCAAAACGTACTTGAAGTAAAAGATATACCTAAAGGAACCAGTGTTATTGCGCAAGAGTTTCGACCTGGTCGCCCTGAGCCAACACCGATTGAAGTGATCATGCAACAAACGATAGATATCCCTCAGAAGACATTGGATTTTCATGATGGCGAGTCTGATCGTGCTGGTGGTACAAAACGTGATGCAGGTAAGCAAACAGGAGGAGAGTCATCTTCTACCTCAACGCAGACTAATTCTCAAAGTGAGTCAGAGTCAGAAAGCCAAAGCCAAACACAACAAGAGTTAGAAGAAACCATCAAAAAAGCACTAGAACGTGAAATTGATGATGGTGCGTTAGAAGTTGAGAATTTGGGGCAGCAATTAGTGATTCGAATTCGTGAAAAGGGCGCATTCCCTGCGGGTTCTGCATTCTTACAGCCTCAATTTCGTCCTCTTATCCGTCAAATTGGTGAGTTGGTTAAGGATGTTCCAGGGATTATTAGAGTATCTGGACACACTGATAATCAACCATTAGATTCGGAGTTATACCGTTCTAATTGGGATTTATCTGCTCAACGCGCAGTTTCTGTTGCTCATGAAATGGAACGAGTGAAGGGCTTTGAAAGTGACCGTTTACGTGTTCGAGGAATGGCGTCGACAGAGCCTCTTGTACCTAATAAAACGGTGGCTCAGCGAGCTCGTAACCGTCGAGTTGAAATCAGCATCATGCAAGGTAAAGCGCATGAGAGTGATGAAGTACCTAGTACTCAGCAGTAAAACATAAAGCAACAAGTAAATGGAAAGGTGAGTTGAATTAGCAACTCACCTTTTTTTTCGGTATAATCTTGCGCCTTAGATTAGGTCTTAAATCCATTTAGTCTAACCTTTTGATTGTTATTCCACATCAGTGAAGCCTATATATGAAGTTTATCGTTAAGCCACACCCAGAAGTTTTTGTAAAAAGTGATTCAGTACGTAAGCGTTTTATTCGTATTCTTGAAACGAATTTACGCAGCATCATTAAACGCGAAACAAAAGGCGTTGAAGTGATTAACCGTCGTGATTACATTGAAGTTTCAGGTCTTGATGGTACATACCGTAATGAAGTACTTACGGCTGTTACTCATACTCCAGGCATTCACCATGTACTAGAAGTTAAACAGAGTGCTTTTGCGGATATGCACGATATCTATGAACAATGTTTAGAGATGAATCGTGAGATCATTGAAGGTAAAACGTTCTGTGTGCGTGCTAAACGCCGTGGTACACATGAATTTACTTCTATTGAATTAGAGCGTTATGTTGGTGGCGGTTTAAATCAAGCGGTTGAATCAGCAAAAGTACGATTAAAGAATCCTGAAGTAACGGTTAAGTTTGAAGTTGAGAATGAAAAACTGAACTTAGTGATTGCTCGCCATAAAGGTTTAGGCGGCTTCCCTCTTGGTACACAAGAGGATGTATTAAGTTTAATTTCTGGTGGTTTTGACTCGGGTGTTTCAAGTTACTTACACATCAAACGTGGCTCAAAAGTTCACTACTTATTCTTTAACTTAGGTGGCCCAGCTCACGAGATTGGCGTAAAACAAGTTTCTCATTTCTTGTGGAAAAAATACGGTTCATCAGCAAAAGTTAAATTTATCTCTGTCGATTTTGATCCAGTGGTTGCTGAGATCTTAGAGAAAGTTGATGATGGCCAAATGGGTGTTATCTTAAAACGTATGTTTATGCGTGCGGGCGGTATGGTCGCTGAGAAATTTGGCATCGAAGGTTTAGTTACTGGTGAAGCATTAGGTCAAGTATCTAGCCAAACACTAACGAACTTACGTCATATTGATAACGTAACCGATTCATTGATTCTGCGTCCTTTAATTAACTGGGATAAAGAAGACATTATTGATTTAGCTCGTGAAATCGGTACTGAAGATTTTGCGAAAACAATGCCAGAATACTGTGGTGTGATTTCTAAGAAACCAACAGTAAAAGCGGTGAAAGAGAAATTAGAGAAAGAAGAAGCGAAGTTTGATTTCTCTGTTCTTGAGCAAGCCGTTTATAATGCGCGAGTAATGGATATTCGTGATATCGAAAAAGAAAGCCAAGAGCAAGCAACAGAAGTGGAGATGGTATCTGAGCTAGGCTCTGATGTTGTTGTTCTTGATATTCGTAGCGCAGAAGAAGAAGATGAGAAACCTCTAGTACTAGATGGTATTGAAATTGCTCATATTCCTTTCTTTAAATTAGCGACTAAGTTTGGTGATTTAGACCAATCTAAAGAGTACTTATTATACTGTGAGCGCGGTGTGATGAGTCGTCTTCAAGCTTTATTGTTAATTGAAAATGGCTACAAGAACGTAAAAGTTTACCGTCCATAGTGTGTAATTACTACTGATATTGAAAAGGGAGTTGAGTAATCAGCTCCCTTTTTTTGTTGGTGCTAGATTTGATGATAATTTAAGTTTGGTAGAGTCACTAGATCTGCAGCTAATTTTACAGTTAGCTCTTTTCCACCTAATAATGTTACGATCTCCATAGCAAACTCAAGAGCAGAGCCAGGACCTTGGCTTGTAATTAAATGATTTAATACATCAGTAAAAACACGTTTGATTCGACGGTTCTCTTCAGGGATGGCTTCCATAAAGGCTGGGTAACAAGTCATGCGTGCATCTGGATATAAATTATGATGTTGAAGCACGACAGCAGGAGCAGCACAAATAGCCGCAACCCATTTACCATCGTATTTTTGTTGTTTTAGCATTTCGATCAAAAGAGTGCTGTCTCTGAAATTTTCTGCACCTTTTAGGCCACCAGGAAGGACAATACAGTCAAACTCTTCATCAGCGACTTCCACTAATTTCACATCAGCAGTCAGAGTGACACGTTGAGCAGCTTTCATGGTTAATGATCCATCAAAAGCGGTGCTGGCAATCGTTACATCAAATTTAGCACGTTCTAGAATATCGATAACCGTAATTGCTTCTAGCTCTTCGGTTCCAGGAGCAAGGCATACGAGAATTTTTGCTGTCATAGGAAGTTCTCTTCTAATTGTTTTATTTGATTATATAACGTTTGGTTGGTTGATGCTGATATTCCATGTTGTTTTGCTTTTTGTAATAAGAACCCGGTAATAAAATCAATTTCAGTTTTTCGTTGATAAAAGCAATCTCTGTTCATCGATGAGTAGTTTTCAGCGGTTGCAGAAATGACCTGATTAACGGTTAAAAGCAGTTCTGACTGAGATAGGATGACTTCTTCTTGTTGTAATACTTGCTGTACTTCACAGCATACTTGAACGACATCTTGATGAATGTCAGATTGAGATAACCCCCCATTTTGACATCGATGAATTGCAGTTAGTGGATTAATCGCACAGTTAATGGCAAGCTTTTTCCATAATGCGACCTTAATTTCAGGGTTCCACTCGGTACTTGGTAAGCTATGAGTAAGCACCTCTTGGATAAATTGGCATTGATTACCCAATGAGTTGAATGGACCAATAACGGTATGACCCATTCCAGTGTGTTTTACTTTGTGTGAGCTTTCTTTTAATGCGCCATGTGTTGTGGTGGCTTGTAAAATAGGGTGATGGCTAATTTGGTCTTTTATCGCATCAATTGCTCCCATACCGTTATGCATAAACAGTAAGATGGTGTCTTTTGAGAGTAACGGAAGTAAAGGAAGCAATGCGCTTTCAACTTGCCATGCTTTTACTGTAATAAAAAGCAGATCACACTGAGAGAGTGATTCTTTATTATTACAAGAAAAAGCGTATGAGGAATTTTCTTTTGCACTTAAAGAAAGAGGAAGTTCAGAAGGAATGGAATTTCTTGTCCATAAAGAGACATTGTGTCCTGCTTTTTGAAGGTAGCATGCCCACAAGGAACCTACTGCGCCGGGACCAAGAATAGTGATATTCACAGGTAAATCCAGATAGAAGAAATAATGAGAGAAGTGTAATAGGTTTATTAGAAAAAACAAAGGCGCTCATGGTGAGCGCCTTAGTAAAATTAATAATCTAAATTAGATTAGAAGTTGTATTGTAAGCGGTAAATAACAAGATCTTGATAATCTTTACGAGCTAGTTTATTTACAGTGAAACGGTAAAGAACGCCTGTTGACCAGTTTTTATGGAAGTTCCACATAGCATTCGCACTACCGTTTAGACCCCAATCACCGCCTTGTTGCTCTGCATATGCATCCATACGGCCAAACTCATATTCACCCCAAGTAGAGAAGGTAAAGTTTTGACCCATTAAGTCAGTATTATAGAAACCAACCCAACCAGCCATACCACCATTATTGCCTCGGATCTCTGCATCAGCATTAATTTGATGAGTACCGATGAATGGCGTGAATGCCCAACCATCACCTTTTAAGCCAGTATAGCCTAGACCTAGAACTCGGTTTTGCTCATGAGCTCCAAATTCATCAAAATCAGTATTATATACTTGAGCATATAAGCTTATACCTGACTCTGTAAGGTTGTAGTGAATAGTACCCTTTGCAGAAGCACCGCGCTTATCTTGAGCACGGTCAACACCTTCGTAGTCATAGAAACCGTAGATTTGTCCCCAATCAAATGCCGCACCGCCTTCAATACCAATTACAGCTTGGTTACGTCCTGAAATATCGTTACCGTTGTTATCAGCATCGTTACCAAAACCATGGTCCCAAACTTGATAGTCAGTATACATACTACCGAAACCATATAGGTATTCAGCTTGAGCAGGGATAGCAACAGTGGTAGCAAGAACAGATAGAGCTAAAAGGGATTTACGCATAATGGCATCTCTATAGTTAGTATTACTAGAATAATAGGTCAGTAGGTTGAGTACTGTTTTTAAGATGTGCACATGATATCGATAAAGTTCACTTTTTTAAATGCAACCAATGTAACTCTAATGTTGTATGTAGATCTTGATCGTGTTTATAAATTCGACTTTGACATTAAGGTGATCTATATCACCCAGTTGACATTATTCTGACAGATAATTGTGAACACAAACAAAAAAGCCTCCGAGATATAGAGGCTTTGATAGTGGATATGTTATCTAAATTGAGCGTTTAAGAACCTTGAGCTTTATCAAGTAGGGCTTTGAAATGCCCTTTAAGCATAAGCAGCATAACTAAGCTTGGGATCACCATTACTGCTGTCAATATAAAGAATAATGGCCAACTATTTAAGTAGTCAGCTAATTCTCCACTGAATGACGCTAAGGTAGTTCGACCTAAATTACCTAATGAAGCAAGTAGAGCGTATTGGGTTGCAGAGAACGCTTCACCAGTTAATATCGTTAAGAAAGAGACAAAGGCAACCGTAGAGAATGCCGTTGTAAAGTTATCAACGATAATTGTAGCCAAGAATAGATGTTCATTAGGGCCCACATTAGCAATGAGAGCAAACATTAGGTTACTTGCAGCCATAGCAATACCGCCGATCATTAATCCTTTAATTACGCCGAATCGAACGTTGATCAAACTGCCTAATAGGGTAAAGAAGACGGTAGCCCCCCAACCAATTAATTTTGAGTAATAACCAATTTGTTCATTACTGAATCCAATTTCTTTATAGAAGGTAATCGACATTCTGCCTAAGAAGGCCTCTCCAATTTTAAAAAGAAAAACAAACAGTAATAGAGTACAAGCTGTTTTTACGCCATTACGATTAAAGAAATCATAGAACGGTTCAATAACGGTTACCGTAAACCAAGCTGCGACTTTAGAACCCACGAGTTTATTATGGCGTTCTTCTGCTTCATGTTGCAGTTCATCACGTTTAGTTTTTGGCTCGCCAACGAGTAAAGTAAATACCATCAATAACCCGACGATCCCAGCCATTCCATAATAAACACCATTCCAACCTATGCTATCCGCATTAACAAACGCTAAATAACCTGGAAGTGAATAACCTGTCCACCAACCAATGACGGCCATAGCAGAGGCTTGTGGCATCTTGGTCGATTCTGATTTAGGGAAGGTATCGATACGAAAAGCGTCAATAGCAACATCTTGAGTAGCAGAAGCGGTTGCAATCGCCAAAGCAAACATTGAGGCCAGCATTAAATTATTTGATGGATCTAGGCCTGCAATTTGTAAGGTACAAAATAGTACGATAGCTTGGCAAAGAAAAATCCAACTACGGCGTTGCCCTAGTTTATTACCAATAAAAGGAAGTTTTACACGGTCAACTAAAGGTGCCCACATAAAGTTTATTGCATAAACAGCAAAGACTGAACCAAAATAGCCAATAGCGGCGCGAGTAAGCCCTGCGTCTTTTAACCAACCCGACATGTTTGAGCCAATTAATACCCAAGGAAAACCGCTAGAGCAGCCAAGCATGAAGACCCAAAGTAGGCGTTTATCCATGTAGCTTTTAATCGCTGATTTCCATTGCATGGATTGAGACATGAAACGCTCCTTGTTTTTATATTTATATGAGAAAAAACAAAGCAGCTCGTAAGCTGCTTTGATAATGAAACAGAATCAATAATAACTAAATTACTTAATTAATGTTGCTTTAGTTATGATAATTGGCTCAACTGGGATATCACGCATTCCATTTGGCAATGCTTTTGTTGGTTTTGTCGCCATTTCTTGAATTACTTCAAAACCTTGCGTAACTTTACCAAAAACAGCATAACCTGGTGGACGTTGGTTTGCGTTTAAAAACCCGTTGTTATTTAGATTAATATAGAATTGGCGAGTTGCAGAGTCTGGGTTATTGGTACGAGCCATTGCAATAGTTGCAGTGTCGTTACTTAACCCGTTATTGCCTTCATTCTTAATTGGACCGTAACTTGCTTTTTTTAGCATGTCTTTATCAAAACCACCGCCTTGAGCCATAAACCCTGGGATCACGCGGTGAAATTGAGTACCGACATAGCTGCCGTCCTCAACATAACGAAGAAAGTTAGCCACAGAAATAGGGGCTTTTTCTGAATTCAGCTCTACAGTGAAACTGCCTAACGTAGTATCAAACTTCACTGATTCAGCTAGTGCAGCTTGACTCGTCATAAGAGCAGCGACAATGACAGCTGCTTTTGAAATCATTTTAACCATTAAAAGTTACCTTTGATGTAAGTTTGTAGTTCTTCGTCAACGGCAATTTTGTCTAATACTGCATTCAGAAGATCATTTAATACTTGCTCGATATCTTGGTTATCTGCACTCATAGAGCCTGATTTTTCAGAAACGCCGTTGTAGGTTTTTACAAACTTTCCTCTTGGTGTTTCTGCTGTGATTTGAAGCTTTACTTGTGTCTTTATTTCATTGCTCATTAATGAGTGTTGAACACTAACTAATGCTTCAATGATGTCTAGACGTAACGTGTTATCGCTATCAACAGTAACGATAAATCCCTGATTTTTTAATTGAGTAGAGAGAGCATCTTCAAGCGTAACTCGTAGGTTTTGTTTTGCATGAATTGGCTGAACATTTTGGCGTCCATTATCAATCACTGCAACGTATTGCGCAGTACGTAAATCACTACTATCCAGAGTTAATTTTATATTTTCAACGATCTGGTGTGCATTGCTTGATGCAACTGGTTTTATATCCAATTGAGGATCTGAAGGAGCAGAACATGCAGCTAAAAATAGAGCAGAAAGGGCAATAATGGCCTTTTTCATTGGAATATCCTTTTTTTATTTTGATTTTTCAGCTTTAACGGCTTCTAAAATAACGAATTTTGAATTACTAGCAATAGTGGTGACGTTGTCTTCACCGAATAATCGACATAATTTATCATCATAATCAAGATGACGGTTTCCAATAACTAATAATTTTCCTTCTTTGCATAAGATGTGCTTAGCATCACAGAACATTTGCCATGCAATATGATCAGTAATCGCTTGGCCTTGATGGAATGGAGGGTTACATAAAACTAGGTAGCTACTGTGTTTTTTAAATCCATCCAAACAGTTATTAGCAATAAATTGAAATTGACGCTCTTTACCTAAGTTTACTTCTAAGTTGCGACGAGCAGATTCAACGGCCATAAAGCTCTCATCAACACAGGTAATACGAGCTTCTGGGTTTAGTTGAGCTGCTTTAACACTAAGAACGCCATTACCACAACCCAAATCAATAATATGACGTAACTCAGGATCAACCGGAATATGCTCAAGCATAAAACGAGCACCTTGATCTAAACGCTCTCCAGAATACACATTTGGGTAGTTTAATAGATCAATGTCTTCATTATCTACACTCCAGCATACCGCTTCTGCAATGGTTGCAGGGTTAGTTGCATTTGCATTTGAAAATACTAGACGGTGCTTCTTCCAAGCTAAAGAGGTTTTTGTTTCACCTAAGAAATCTTCAAATAACTCAAGAGTCGAATTGTGGATTTCCTTTGCTTTATTTACAGCGATAATAGGGCAGTCAGCACTCATAGATTGACGAAGTTGCTGAAGTTGCCAAGTTAACATGCGATTATTTTTTGGAATTTGCATGAGAACAAGATCAAAGCCTTGAGGCATTTCTTCAGTTGAAGTGATTAACTGAACACGGTTACATTGATTACGTTGAAGGTTTTTTAATGTACCACGCTGAGAGACAAAAGAGTCAGTCATCATGGTTACGTTGTGTTTTTCAGAGAACCAACAAGATAAAGCACCAAAGTTATCGTTTAAGATGAGAATATTTTTTCCCTCTTCTAACTTTAATTCTTCCTCAACATGCTTAATTAGGTATTCATCACCAGCATCCCATGCTTGCAGTAGTTCTTGAGCACGTTTAGGGTAACGTTGTAAATTTAGGCTTCGGTCAAGTAGACACAGTTCTGTTTTCATAATGATTCAATCTTCAAATAGGGAAGGCTTCTAGCTATTGTCGCAAATGGTGTATAAAGTGGAAACAGAAGAATTCAAATAAAGAAAGGAATTATATGATTCAGCATCAAATTGAACAAAAATTACGCTCAGAACTCTCTCCTTCTTATCTAAAAGTCTTAAATGAGAGCTTTATGCACAATGTACCAGAGGGATCTGAAAGCCATTTTAAAGTCATTGCAGTAAGTGATGAATTCGATGGTAAGCGATTATTAGCACGCCATCGTATGATTAATACCATTTTGGCTGATGAGCTTGCAAACCATATTCATGCATTAGCAATTCACACTTATACAGAAGCGGAGTGGGAAGTGCTAGATAATGAGCGAGTGCCAACATCTCCTGATTGCATGGGTGGTGGTAAAGGTTAAATTTGAAAATGAAATGTTTATTTTTTAACATAAAATAAATGCATCATGATGCGATATGTTAAAAAGTGGCTATTTATCGAAATGGATACTACTTAGGTGGTATTTTTTGATTTTGAACAAGAATTGTGCACTTGGTCTAAAATACGCAACATGTTTCAATGACTTTTAACAATGAATAGCAAAAAATAGTAGGAATCTGGAGATTGAACATGGCATTTTCACCATAAAAAATGATAGAATCTTCGGCCTTAAAACAGCTTTTTCGTATTTATGTAAAAAGCATATTACTAAAATGTTACGTGCTGCGATTTTCGAATTAACAGTATTAAACCTATTAGTAATGTCGTGTCTTATATAGAATCTTTTTTCCCATAAAATTAGTGCAAGTGCGTATGATTACAATAAAAAAGGGTTTGGACCTTCCTATTGCAGGAGCTCCAACTCAGGTGATTAATGATGGTAAATCCATCACTAAAGTCGCCTTGCTTGGCGAAGAGTACGTTGGTATGCGTCCTACGATGCATGTCCGCGTGGAAGATGTAGTAAAAAAAGGTCAGGTTCTTTTTGCTGATAAAAAGAATCCAGGCGTTATTTTTACTGCTCCAGTAAGTGGTAAGGTTATTGAAATTAACCGTGGTGCGAAGCGTGTACTTCAATCTGTAGTAATTGCAGTTGAAGGCGAAGAGCAGGTTACTTTTAATAGCTATGCAGCGAATGAACTAGTGTCTCTTGATCGTGAAACGATTAAAACACAACTGGTTGATTCTGGTGCATGGACTGCATTACGTACTCGTCCGTTCAGCAAGGTTCCAGCGATCGATTCTGAAACAAAGGCTATCTTTGTTACTGCTATGGATACTAATCCTTTAGCAGCTGATGCAGAAGTGATCATTAACCAACAAGAAGAGGCTTTTGTTGCAGGCTTAGACTTATTATCTGTATTAACAGGTGAGAAAGTATATGTATGTAAAAAAGGCGGTAGCTTACCTCGCTCTTCTCAAAAGAATGTTGAAGAACATGTATTTGATGGCCCGCACCCAGCAGGTCTAGCAGGTACACACATGCACTTCTTGTATCCTGTAGATACAAAGAATGTAGCATGGAGCATTGGCTACCAAGATGTGATCGCATTTGGTCAACTTTTCTTAACGGGTGAAATTTACTCAGATAGAATCGTATCTTTAGCTGGTCCTGCAGTAAATAATCCTCGTTTAGTTCGTACTATTACTGGTGCTAGCTTACTTGAATTGACTGACAGTGAAGTGATGCCTGGTGAAGTACGTGTTATCTCTGGCTCAGTACTTAACGGTACTCAAGCTTCAGGTCCTCACGCTTATCTTGGTCGTTACCATCAACAAGTTTCTGTTCTTCGTGAAGGACGTGAAAAAGAGTTGTTTGGTTGGGCTGTTCCTGGCAAAAACAAGTTCTCAGTAACTCGTTCTTTCCTAAGCCATGTATTCTCAGGTCAAGTATTTAACATGACGACAACTACTAACGGTAGTGATCGTGCAATGGTACCAATCGGTAGTTACGAGCGTGTAATGCCATTAGATATGGAACCAACGATGTTGTTACGTGATCTTTGTGCTGGCGATGTTGACAGTGCAGCACGTTTAGGTGCATTAGAATTAGATGAAGATGATCTAGGTCTATGTACATATGTGTGCCCTGGTAAATATGAGTATGGTCCAATGCTTCGTGAGATCTTGGATACCATCGAGAAGGAAGGGTAATTGATGAGCCTTTTAAATTTATTTGAAAAAGTTGAACATCATTTTGAACCAGGCGGTAAATATGAGAAGTGGTTTGCTTTATATGAAGCAACAGCAACACTTTTCTACACACCTGGTTTAGTAACTAAAGGTGGTTCTCATGTTCGTGATAGCGTTGATTTAAAACGTATCATGATCATGGTGTGGTTTGCGGTATTCCCAGCTACATTCTGGGGCATGTATAACGCAGGTCACCAAGCAATCGTTGCTCTTGAGCACATGTATTCTGGTGCTGAACTAGCTGCAGTTATCTCTGGAAACTGGCACTACTGGCTAACCGAAATGTTAGGCGGTACCGTAAGTTCCGATGCTGGCTGGGGCAGTAGCATGCTTCTGGGTGCTACTTACTTCTTACCTATCTACGCAACGGTATTTATCGTTGGTGGTTTCTGGGAAGTATTGTTCTGTATGGTGCGTAAGCATGAAGTAAATGAAGGCTTCTTCGTTACTTCTATTCTGTTCGCATTGATCGTTCCACCAACACTTCCTTTATGGCAAGCAGCGTTAGGTATTACCTTCGGTGTTGTTGTTGCTAAAGAGATTTTTGGCGGTACTGGTCGTAACTTCCTTAACCCAGCACTTGCGGGTCGTGCATTCTTATTCTTTGCATACCCAGCTCAAATTTCAGGTGATGCGGTTTGGACTGCAGCTGATGGCTTCTCTGGTGCAACAGCACTTAGCCAATGGGCGCAAGGTGGTCAAGGCGGTTTAGTTAATACAATTACTGGCAACACTATCTCTTGGATGGATGCGTTTATTGGTAATATTCCAGGTTCAATTGGTGAGGTTTCGACTCTTGCTCTGATCCTTGGTGGCCTAATGATCGTTTATATGCGTATTGCATCTTGGCGCATTATTGCGGGTGTTATGATCGGTATGGTTGCAGTGTCAACGCTGTTTAACCTGATCGGTTCTGATACAAACGCAATGTTTAGCATGCCTTGGCATTGGCACCTAGTTTTAGGTGGTTTTGCGTTTGGTATGATCTTTATGGCTACAGACCCTGTATCGGCATCGTTTACTAGTAAAGGTAAGTGGTGGTACGGTATTTTAATTGGTGCTATGGCTGTAATGATCCGTGTAGTTAACCCAGCATACCCAGAAGGTATGATGTTAGCTATTCTGTTTGCAAACCTATTTGCTCCACTGTTTGATAACCTTGTAGTTGAAGGTAACGTGAAACGGAGACTAAAACGCTATGGCAAGTAATAACGATAGCATTAAAAAAACACTCGGTGTTGTTATTGGTTTGAGCTTAGTGTGTTCAATCATCGTATCAACTGCTGCTGTTGTTCTTAAACCTAAGCAGCAAGCTAATGCCGTGCTAGATAAGCAAAGCAAAATCATTCAAGTTGCTGGTGTTACTGGTGAAGGCTCAGTTCCTGAGTTGTTCGCTGCAAACATTGAGCCTCGTCTTGTTGATTTCAAAACGGGTGATTTTGTTGAAGGTGATGCAGCAACTTACGATCAACGTAAAGCGGCTAAAGATCCAAAACAATCAATTAAGTTAACTGCTGAACAAGATAAAGCAAACATTATTCGTCGTGCTAATGTAGGTGTTGTTTACCTAGTTAAAGATGGCGATAACGTGTCTAAAGTTATTATCCCTGTTCACGGTACTGGCTTATGGTCAATGATGTATGCATTTGTTGCTGTTGAAACTGATGGTAACACTGTTGCTGGTATTACTTACTACGATCAAGCGGAAACTCCGGGACTTGGTGGTGAAGTAGAAAACCCAACGTGGCGTGCACAATTTGTAGGTAAGAAACTGTATGATGCAAATCATAACCCTGCAATTAAGATTGTTAAAGGCGGTGCTCCAGCAGGTTCTGAACACGGTGTTGATGGTCTTTCTGGTGCAACTCTAACTGCTAATGGTGTTCAACACACATTTGACTTCTGGTTAGGTAATGATGGCTTCGGTCCTTTCCTTACTAAAGTTCGTAATGGAGAACTGAACTAATGGCTAATGCTAAAGAAATTAAAAAGAGCATTTTAGCGCCGGTGTTGGATAACAACCCGATCGCGCTTCAAGTTCTTGGTGTATGTTCGGCTCTAGCTGTAACTACTAAACTTGAAACGGCTTTTGTTATGACTTTAGCGGTAATATTTGTTACTGCTTTATCTAACTTATTCGTTTCGCTAATTCGTAACCACATGCCAAACAGCGTTCGTATCATCGTTCAGATGGCGATCATTGCTTCTTTGGTAATCGTTGTTGACCAAGTATTGAAAGCATATCTATACGATATATCTAAACAGCTTTCAGTATTTGTAAGCTTGATCATTACAAACTGTATTGTAATGGGTCGTGCTGAAGCGTTCGCAATGAAGTCTGCACCACTTCCATCATTTATTGATGGTATTGGTAACGGTCTTGGTTACGGTTTTGTATTGATGACTGTTGCATTTTTCCGTGAGCTTTTAGGTTCAGGTAAACTGTTTGGTGTAGAGGTTCTTCCACTTGTTTCTAACGGTGGTTGGTATCAACCAAACGGCATGATGCTTCTAGCACCATCTGCATTCTTCTTAATTGGTTTTATGATTTGGGCTATCCGTATCATTAGACCTGAACAAGTAGAAGCGAAGGAGTAAGGTCGAAATGGAACATTATATTAGTTTACTTGTTAAATCGATCTTCATCGAAAACATGGCGCTTTCATTTTTCCTAGGTATGTGTACTTTCTTAGCTGTGTCTAAGAAAGTAAAAACATCGTTTGGTCTTGGTGTTGCAGTAGTTGTTGTACTTACAATTGCGGTACCTGTGAACAACCTTGTTTATACTTACTTGCTAAAAGAAAATGCGATTGTCGCGGGTGTTGATTTAACATTCCTTAGCTTTATTACCTTTATCGGTGTTATCGCAGCACTTGTACAAATCTTAGAAATGATCTTAGATCGCTTCTTCCCACCTTTGTACAATGCGCTAGGTATCTTCCTTCCGTTAATCACAGTTAACTGTGCAATTTTCGGTGGTGTATCTTTCATGGTACAGCGTGACTATAACTTTGCTGAATCTGTAGTATACGGTTTTGGTTCTGGTATCGGTTGGATGCTGGCTATCGTAGCACTTGCTGGTATTCGTGAAAAAATGAAATATTCAGATGTACCTCCTGGTCTTCGTGGCCTAGGTATTACTTTCATTACAGTAGGTTTAATGGCGTTAGGCTTTATGTCTTTCTCTGGTGTTCAACTGTAGGGTAAGCACCCAATAATAAGGAATAACAAATGCAAAGCATTATTCTTGGTGTAGCGATGTTTACCATTATTGTATTGGCTTTAGTGTTAGTGATTTTATTCGCTAAATCTAAGCTAGTACCATCAGGTGACATTACTATCTCTGTAAACGGCGATGCTGATAAAGCAATCATTACACAGCCTGGTGGTAAATTATTAAGTGCTCTTGGTAGCGCGGGTATTTTCGTATCATCTGCATGTGGCGGTGGTGGCTCTTGTGGTCAGTGTCGTGTGAAAGTGAAATCTGGCGGTGGTGATATTCTACCTACAGAGCTTGATCACATTTCAAAAGGTGAGGCTCGTGAAGGTGAGCGTCTAGCATGTCAAGTTGCAATGAAAACTGACATGGAAATTGAACTTCCTGAAGAAATCTTTGGTGTTAAAAAGTGGGAATGTACTGTTATTTCTAATAACAACGAAGCGACTTTCATCAAAGAATTAGCACTTGCTATCCCTGATGGTGAAGAAGTTCCATTCCGTGCTGGTGGCTACATTCAAATTGAAGCTGAACCACACCATATTAAATACTCAGATTTCGATATTCCTGAAGAATATCGTGGCGATTGGGATAAGTTTAACTTATTCCGTTATGAGTCAATCGTAAATGAGCATTCGATCCGAGCTTACTCTATGGCTTCATACCCAGAAGAGAAAGGCATTATCAAGCTTAACGTTCGTATTGCAACTCCGCCGCCAAATAATCCTGATGTAGCTCCTGGTGTGATGTCTTCATACATCTGGTCTCTTAAAGAAGGCGACAAATGTACTATTTCTGGTCCATTTGGTGAGTTCTTTGCTAAAGATACAGATAATGAAATGGTATTCATCGGTGGTGGTGCAGGTATGGCGCCAATGCGTTCTCATATCTTTGACCAACTTTTACGTCTTAAATCTAAGCGTAAGATGTCTTACTGGTATGGTGCACGTTCTAAGCGTGAAATGTTCTATGTTGAAGATTTCGATGGCCTAGCGGCTGATAACGAAAACTTCGTATGGCACTGTGCACTTTCTGATCCAATGCCAGAAGATAACTGGGATGGTTACACAGGCTTTATCCACAACGTTCTTTATGAAAACTACTTACGTGATCATGAAGCACCTGAAGATTGTGAATACTACATGTGTGGTCCACCAATGATGAACGCTGCTGTTATCGGTATGCTGAAAGATCTTGGTGTTGAAGATGAAAACATCTTGCTAGATGACTTTGGTGGTTAATCCATTAAAGTAAAAAATATTGGCTGACTCATCACTGAGTCAGCCTTTTTTCGTATTAATGTCTCTATATAACCTGACAAAGTACAGGGATATAGGTTTTGTAAATCTATATTCCTGTGCCTTGTTGCATTATCTATATTTAATTAAGGAGTTGGCAGTGACTGTCAGTTTTACTCATTTAGTAAATAAAGTAAAAACAGCTATTTTGGTATCCTTTGCTCTAGTACTACTTTCTGGATGCGGTGATCAACGTGAACAGGTATACCTGAATGGACCAACCATGGGTACAAGCTATAATATCAAGTTTATAGACCAAGAGGGCTTACCTACCGTTGAGGCAATTCAAACAGAAGTAGATAAAAAGTTAGAATTAGTTAATGATCAAATGTCGACTTATCGTAAAGACTCAGAGCTAAGTCGTTTTAATCAAAGTACTGCTTCTACACCATTTACGGTATCAAAAGATACGGCAACAGTGATTAAAGAGGCGATGCGTCTTAATCAATTAACGATGGGAGCATTGGACGTTACTGTTGGACCTCTTGTTAACTTATGGGGGTTTGGACCAGAAGCTCGCCCAGAAGTTGTTCCTACAGATGAAGAATTAAGTGCTCGTCGTGCGATTGTTGGGATTCAACATCTTAATGTGACAGAAACAACGGTAACTAAAGACATCCCTGAATTATATGTAGACTTATCAACGATTGCGAAAGGTTGGGGAGTTGACGTTGTTGCTAATTACTTAGAAGAGTTAGGCATCACAAATTACATGGTTGAAGTCGGCGGTGAAATGCGTGTTAAAGGCAATAACAAAGAAAATGTTGCTTGGCGTATTGCAATAGAGAAGCCATCCGTTGATGAACGAGCAATTCAAGAAATTATAGAGCCTGGTCACCACGCAGTCGCGACTTCAGGTGATTATCGTA
Source organism: Aliivibrio sp. A6 (assembly GCF_028765505.1). NCBI lineage: Bacteria > Pseudomonadati > Pseudomonadota > Gammaproteobacteria > Vibrionales > Vibrionaceae > Aliivibrio > Aliivibrio sp. A6. The sequence goes on from NZ_JARACR010000026.1 coordinate 22,714, forward strand.
TATACTTTGAAAAAGAGGGCGTTCGTTACTCCCATATTATCAATCCAATTACGGGTAAACCAATAGCGAATAAAGTTGTCTCAGTAACAGTGCTTGATAAATCGTCGATGACAGCTGATGGATTGGCAACTGGCCTAATGGTGTTAGGTGAAGAAAAAGGCATGGAAGTCGCAAAACAACATAATATCCCTGTTTTCATGATAGTGAAGACACAAGATGGCTTTAAAGAAATCGCATCTGAAGCCTTTAAGCCTTTTTTGAAATAAGTGAGTAGATAATGAATACTTTTCTAATTACCTTTTTTGTATTTTTAGCGGTTATTGGTGCAATGGCTATTGGCTATATTGTACAACGTAAAGTCGTTAAAGGTAGCTGTGGCGGTCTTGGTGCTGTTGGTATCGATAAGGTATGTAACTGTCCTGAACCGTGTGATGCACGTAAAAAACGTGAAGCCAAAGAAGCCATCCGAGCTGAAAAATTAGCGGCGTGGGAAAAAGATCGTATCGCATAATTTTTTCTTGATGACGAGTAATCTTTAAATGAAAACAGCACCTTTGAGTGCTGTTTTTTTATTTGGAGATCACTCATCATAATAATACCAATCTACATAAGTATTTGATCATTCTTGCTTGTTAAAATCGATTATATCAGCGTTATACTTTTTTTTTGCAAAAATTAGGTGTAATTAGATCCACTAGTTACTGTAATTTATGCCTTGCTATAATCGATTTTTCCTACGCAATTATCTGAACAACTACTTATCCAGAATGGTATAAGTCGTGATGTAGGTATTAATTATTTGAATCTGAAATGATTCAGCGCTATCATTTAACTGTTTATTTATACAGTTGTGTTGTGTGAGCATAAATATGAAAAACTCGCAGTTAAATACTGAGAAAAAAGGTCGGAAAATAATTCATATAGATATGGATTGCTTTTACGCAGCGGTAGAAATGCGAGATAACCCATTATTACGAAATGTGCCACTGGCTGTCGGTGGGCACGAAAGGCAACGTGGTGTTCTAAGTACTTGTAATTATGAAGCAAGAAAATTTGGGATACGCTCAGCAATGCCAACGGGAAAAGCATTAAAACTGTGCCCTAATTTAGTCGTTGTACCCGGTCGAATGCAGGTATACAAAGAGGTCTCTCTTCATATTCACCGTATCTTTAAGCGCTATACAGATAAAATTGAACCCCTTTCATTAGATGAAGCCTATTTGGATGTAAGTGATTGCTCACTATTACATGGCTCAGCCACACTTATAGCTGAACAAATCAGAAAAGATATTTTTAATGAGTTGCAACTGACTGCTTCTGCAGGGATTGCACCACTTAAGTTTTTAGCTAAAATTGCTTCCGATCTTAATAAACCCAACGGGCAATATGTTATTACTCCAGAGAAAGTAATGAGTGAAATAAAGGGATTACCGTTAGAGAAAATTCCCGGAGTTGGTAAGGTGAGTTTAGAGCGGCTACACCAATTTGGTTTATATACGTGCAATGATGTGCAACGATGCGAACAGCGAGAGTTATTGTTAAGGTTTGGAAAAATGGGGGCTTCACTTTGGAAGCGTTCGCATGGGATTGATGAGAGAGAAGTTATTACTGAACGGAATCGAAAATCAGTAGGAGTAGAGAGAACGTTTACTCATAATATTCACTCTTTTGAAGAGTGTTGGTCGGTGATTCAGACTAAATTATACCCAGAGTTAGAAAAACGTTTACTTAAAGCGAATGGTTCTTTAGGTATTGCTAAGCAGGGGATTAAAATTAAATTTGCTGATTTTCAACAAACAACAATTGAGCATGTTCATTCCAGTCTTACCTTACCATTTTTTGAAGAGTTACTTATCGAAGTGTTAGAAAGGCAAAAGAATCGAGAAATTAGACTGATAGGAGTAAGTGTTATGCTTAAAGATAGAGAGGTTTTTCAGCAATTAAGTTTGATTTAAGAACGTGCTGTAATAATAATGATACTTATGTTTGCAAAATGAGACCCAGTCGTGCGCGATAGGTTTTTATTTCTAGCGCTATTGTTATAAGTGTTTTAGCTGTATGTAATATAAGCTATTTTTTGTAGAGCTGATAAAATAAGCAATATATAATCTCGTTTCAAAATTTATAAGATAATTATTATATAGAAACGGTTGTTTATGAAGTTTACAAAATGTGCATTGGCGTTAAGCTTGGTTTTTCCAGCAGTAGCGAATTCAGCTCCTTTACTTTCTTTAGATACGTTAACGAATCAAGAGAAAATTCAACAAACCAATGCATGGTTAGAGATTGATACAAAGGCTTTTCAACATAATATCGATACACTAAAACAGACCTTATCAGAAGGGACTAAAGTGTGTGCAATTATGAAAGCAGATGCTTATGGTAATGGCATTGAAGGCCTAATGGCATCAGTGATTGATCGCAACGTTGAATGCATCGGTATTACTAGTAATGAAGAAGCACGTATTGTTCGAGCTAAAGGCTTCGAAGGCGAAATCATGCGTGTACGCGCTGCAACACCAAATGAAATTCAATCAGGTCTAGAATACCAAATTGAAGAGTTAATTGGTTCAAGTGAGCAAGCTAATACCATTGCTAAATTAGCAAAAAAAAATAATACTATTATTCCAGTACACTTAGCTCTAAATGCTGGTGGTATGGGGCGTAATGGTTTAGACCTGTCTCAGTTACAAGGTAAAAAAGAAGCGTTAAATATTGCCTTTAATGGTCATGTTAATATCGTCGGCATTATGACTCACTTCCCAAATGAGTCAGTTGAAGAGATCCGTACAAAGCTGAACTTATTCAAACAAGAAAGCCAATGGTTGATTGATGAAGCTCAGTTAAATCGTGAAAATATCACTCTACACGTAGCAAACTCTTACACTACAATTAACCTGCCAGAAGCACATTTAGATATGGTTCGTCCTGGTGGCCTACTTTATGGTGATATGCCAAGTAATCCAGAGTACCAGCGCATTGTTCGCTTTAAAACCTCTGTGGCATCTTTAAATTACTTACCAAAAGGCAGCACTATTGGCTACAGCAGTACTTATGTATTGGGACGTGATTCTATTCTAGCTAACCTACCATTAGGCTATTCTGATGGTTACGTACGCTCTATTGGTAATAATGGCTACGTATTAATTAATGGCCAGAAAGCAAATGTAGTGGGTGTGACGTCTATGAATACCACTATGGTAGATGTTACCGATATTGCTGATGTTCAACCAGGTGATGAAGTGGTTCTTTTTGGCTCTCAAAATGAAGAGACGATTGAAACTAAAGAAATGGAAGCATTTAGCAGCCGTGGTATGCCTGAGCTATATGTTATCTGGGGTGCAACCAACCCGAAAGTATATTTATAATATCTGCTCTATTGGTATAAACAAAAACGGTCAGCATATGCTGACCGTTTTTTTATTAACAAGTAATAGAATTATTTCTTAGGGATATTTTCTAAGATAGCTACCATTTGCTCCCAATAAAGAGCAACGGTGTCAATTTTCACTTTCTCATCTGGAGAGTGAGGGAACTTGATTGTTGGACCAAATGAAATCATATCCATTTCTGGGTAAGGCTTCTTAAATAGACCACATTCAAGACCTGCGTGAATAACCATAATATTTGGTTTATTTCCGTAAATACCTTCATAAACATCACGGAAAACATGCATGATTTCAGAGTCAGCATCAGGTTTCCAACCAGGGTAAGTCCCTGAGAAAGTAACTTGTGCGCTAGCCAGTTCTGCAACAGATGAAAGCATACCTTCAACCATGCTACGCCCTGAATCCATCAGAGAACGGATAAGGCATAGAATAGTAATAGAACTTTCGTCAGTGGTAATAACGCCAACATTTAAAGACGTTTCTACAACACCTTCAATATCATCACTCATACGGATGACGCCGTTTGGACATGCATTAAGAGTAGCAATAAAGCGTGCTTGAGTTACTGACGTTAATGTATTTTCAGTAGATGCTGCTTCATTGAATGTAACAATATCTGTTTCAACACGGCCTAATTCTTCTTTTAATAACTCAGTATAAAAAGTGAATAATTCAGCTAGTTTCGCTTCGTTTTCAGCGGGTACGGCTACTGTTGCAAATGCTTCGCGAGGAATAGCATTACGTAAGCTACCACCACGGAATTCTACAAGACGTAAATCAAGCTCAGCAGCGTGTCCAGCAAGGAAGCGGCCTAATAATTTGTTTGCATTACCACGGCCAGTGTGAATATCACAACCTGAATGACCGCCTTTTAAGCCTTTTAGTGTAATTTGACGAGTTACATAACCACTAGGTAATGCTTCACGCTCGATATTCAATTTGATTGAACCATCAGCGCCGCCAGCACAGCCCATGTAGATCTCGCCTTCTTGCTCTGAGTCGGTATTTAAAAGGATATCGCCTTCTAACCAACCAGCTGCTAGACCGAAAGCGCCAGTCATTCCCGCTTCTTCATCAATAGTAAGTAAGACTTCTAATGGACCATGTTTAAGCTCTTTTGAAGCAAGCACAGCCAAGCAAGAAGCCATACCCATACCATTATCAGCACCAAGAGTAGTTCCTTTAGCGGTTACCCACTCACCATCAATGTAAGGTTGAATCGGATCTTTTGTAAAGTCATGGTCGGTATCTTCATTCTTCTGTGGAACCATGTCGATATGCGCTTGAAGTACAACCCCTTTACGATCTTCCATACCCGCGGTCGCTGGTTTTTTGATAAATACATTACCCGTAGGATCACGACGTACATCTAAACCTTCACCTGTTGCCCAATCAATAATGTATTGAGCGAGCGCTTCTTCATGCTTAGAAGGGTGAGGGATAGAACAAATTTTATCGAAAAACTGCCAAAGTGGTTGAGGGGTTAGTTGACTGATCTCAGACACAAGGATCTCCTTTTGAAAGCATTATTTATTTAGAAATGCTCTATTCATTTGAGTTATTGGTTGTTAATTAAAACAAGTATACCTATGAATTTAGCTAATTACTCTGTTTGATATTGCAAATACATTATCAGAAGTCATGAAGAAAGTACGAGAAATAGAGTGTTTTTTTAATAGCAAAAATTAAAGTAATAAAATTACATAACGTTCGATGCTAAAGAGAGGATTAATTTGATAAGTGTGAACTACGTCATGTTTTTGTTGTAATTAAATTTCATGGTGGTATAGTTGACTCATCTGCTGTTACAGCAAGAAAGAAATGCTCAAAGGATGAGTCCGATTTATCGCCTCCAAGGAACCGAGATCAATTTTAATGTTAAAAACTATCAATTGATAAGGTGATGTTATGTTTTGTTTAAGTTCTTCAAGTTTCTGGAATCAACGCTCTGTTTATACAAGTCAATTCGTATACCCAGCTTGCTTTGGTTACTAATAAAACTTCGGTTTTATACAGTAAAGTAATACCCCTATAATTGGAATTCAATTAACCCCATTAAGGGTGACTTAATTCTCCGCCAGCCAAATCATTTGGGTGGCGTTTTTTTTATCTAAATTTTCTGCTTAAACCCCTTAAAAACCCTCATCTCTATTTTAAGATACTGACTTTAAATAAAAAAAATTAATTATTAGATCAAGGCATTCACTTTATTTACTATTTACATAGTAAAAGGGTAACTATCGCTAGAAATTCCTATAATTCCTCTTTATAATCCTCAGCCAATCGATTACGCAAACGTTTAGATTGCAATAAAAACTTTAGGGATTACTCAAATGCTTGAGAAACTATTTAAACTGAAAGAAAACGGTACGAATGTTCGTACTGAGATTATTGCAGGGTTAACCACCTTCCTAACTATGGCTTATGTTATTTTTGTTAATCCAGCTATTTTAGCTGATGCCGGTATGGATAAAGGTGCAGTATTTGTTGCAACTTGTATTGCTGCTGCAATCGGTTGTTTTATTATGGGATTTGTTGCTAATTTCCCAATTGCGCAAGCTCCAGGAATGGGACTAAACGCTTTCTTCACTTATACCGTTGTTTTAGGTATGGGGCATACATGGCAGGTTGCATTAGCGGCTGTATTTATGTCTGGTGTTCTATTTATATTATTAAGCTTGTTTAAAATTAGAGAATTGATTATTAATTCAATCCCTCTTTCTTTACGAACGGGCATCTCTGCGGGTATTGGTTTATTCCTGGCTTTTATTGCATTAAAAAATTCAGGTATCGTTGTTGATAATCCAGCAACTTTAGTTTCAATGGGAGCTATTAACGGTTTTCCTGCTGCAATGGGGGCATTGGCTTTCTTTTTAACGATTGCATTGGTTCATCGTGGTTATAAAGCTGCTGTAATGATCGCTATTTTAGCGGTTACTGCTCTTTCATTACTTTTCGGTGATGTTCAATACGCAGGCATTATGTCAATGCCACCAAGTATCGCACCAACATTTTTACAATTAGACTTTTCTAGTGCGTTTGAATTGAGCATGTTGACTGTTGTTTTTGCTTTCTTGTTTGTTGATTTATTTGATACAGCAGGGACTTTAGTTGGCGTGTCTCAGAAAGCGGGCATCATGGATAAAGATGGAAATATCCCTCGTTTAAATAAAGCATTATTAGCTGACTCAACAGCGACTTCTGTTGGTGCTTTATTAGGTACATCAAATACAACATCTTATATTGAAAGTGTTTCTGGTGTTGCTGCTGGGGGGCGTACTGGCTTAACTGCTGTTGTTGTTGGTGTATTATTTCTTCTTGCATTATTTTTCTCACCTTTAGCAGGTATGGTTCCAGCTTATGCAACTGCTGGAGCATTGTTTTATGTAGCAATTTTAATGATGTCAGGTCTTGTGAGTATTGATTGGCGAGATCTTACTGAAGCAGCCCCTGTTGTTGTGGTATGCTTACTAATGCCTTTAACCTTCTCTATTGCTGATGGCATTTCTTTAGGCTTTATCTCTTATGCGGCAATTAAATTGCTAAGTGGTAAAGGTCGTGATGTTCACATCAGTGTTTGGGTTCTTGCTGCACTATTCACGCTGAAATTTATTTTTACGGCATAGTCTGTTGTCTATGCTTTTTAGAGGTTTTGTCTATTATGGCTAACAAATTTGTAATCACTTGGGACAACATGCAGATGTATACTCGCCAGCTTGCTGAGCAGTTACTTCCTGCGGAACAATGGAAAGGTATTTTGGCTGTGAGCCGTGGTGGTTTAGTTCCTGCTGCTATCTTAGCTCGTGAGTTAAATATCCGTTATGTTGATACAGTATGTATCTCAAGCTATGACCATGATCATCAGCGTGACATGACAGTGGTTAAAGCAATGGAAGGTGACGGTGAAGGCTTTATCATCATTGATGATCTTGTTGACAGCGGTGATACAGCGGTTAAATTACGTGAAATGTATCCTAAAGGTAAACTAGTAACTGTATGTGCTAAGCCTGCAGGAATTCACTTAGTGGATACTTACATTGTAGATATCCCACAAGATACGTGGATTGAACAACCATGGGATATGGCGGTAACATACGTTGATCCTATTGCGAAAAAATAATCGCAAGTTAATTGATTAATGGTCCTTAAATAGGGCCATTTTTTTGCCTTGAATTTGATTTTATTACACTCTACGTATTTCTTATTTCTCTTTCAGTATATAGTAATGGCTATGAACCTTTGTATTAGTGGTAGTTGATATATGACTCAGCCTGAAAGTGAAAACCTCTCCGTTAAATTATTTAAAAATAATAAACAAGCCTTAGAAACCTCAGGCCTTGTTCCTTATCTTCCAAGCAGTGCAGAGCAGATATCTTCTAATATTCATGATCGTCGTTGGTATAGAGAGCTGCGTCGACCTCAATGGATTTGGCAAGGTGTAGAGCCGATTGAGTTAGAATTACTGCTTGCTCGAATTGCGAATAGTGATAAACATAGAACTCGTGATGAATGGTTAGATACAGTCAGTGGCTATCACTCTGGTAATTGGGCTTATGAGTGGATTCATGCAGGAATGGATCACCAAAAAAGAGCAGCCGTTCTGAAAGGAGATGAAGCCGCTGAGGAACTCTTTAAAGCCAGTCTTTATTTTAGCATTGCCGGATATCCGCATATAAAAGGGGATAATCTTGCAACTCAGGCTCAGGTTCTTGCCAATCAAGCGTATGAGATGGCAGCAAAAGAATCGTCTCATCGAGTAGAGAAAATATTGGTTCCTTATCAGGGACGAAAAATCACCTGTTATTTGCACTTACCAAGCACAGAAAAGCCTTTACCTGTCGTTATCGTTAGCGGTGGTATGGACTCATTACAAACGGATATGTGGCGTTTGTACCGTGATTTCCTAGCTCCAAACAATATCGCAATGTTAACGCTGGACATGCCATCGATTGGCCATAGTTCTCATTGGCCTTTGACTGAGGATTCGAGTTGCTTGCATCAGGCTGTGCTTAACCATTTACCAAACATTCCATGGGTGGATCGCTTTCATGCTGCGGTGATGGGCTTTCGATTTGGTGGGAATGTAGCCTTACGCCTTTCTTTTCTAGAACCAAGCAGATTGAAGGCTTGTGTCGCATTGGGTGCTCCAATTCATCATATTTTATCTGATTCAGCATCTTTGAAAAAAATGCCTAAGATGTATTTGGATGTATTAGCCTCTCGCTTAGTTAAACAAGTTGTTGATATCAACAGTCTCACAAGTCAAATGCAGGCTTGGTCATTAAAGAATCAAGGTTTTTTATCTGGAGGAAGAAAAACACCAGTATCGATCCTTTCGATTGGATTACAAGGTGATCCTGTTTCACCAAAGTCGGATAACAAGTTGGCATCTTTATTTAGCCAGTATGGCAAAGGGATTGAATTAAAAAGTAAGACCTTGCATAGTGGCTACGAAGAGGCGCTAAATCAGATGATTGAGTGGATAAAAGAAGAGATGAAGCAATAATCTGACTTTTTATCCATCTTATTAAAGTGAAATGTTATTAAATGCTATTTTAGGCTTGTACTGTTCTGATTTGCTTGCTAAAAGTAGTTACAGTTATTCCAATTATATTACGATGATTATCGTCGTAATAATCACATCATTTATTAAGTAAAATAGGTAGTAGGGAATTGAATACACAATCTCAAACCATAGTCGTTAAACTTGGTACAAGTGTACTCACAGGTGGCACATTAAAATTAGACAGAGCACACATGGTTGAGTTAGTTCGCCAATGTGTTCAGCTAAAAAAAGCGGGCCATCAGGTTATTGTTGTTACATCTGGGGCTATTGCCGCTGGCCGTGAGCATCTTAACTACCCCGAGCTACCCAAAACCATGGCCAATAAGCAGCTACTGGCTGCAGTTGGTCAAAGTTGCTTAATTCAAGCATGGCAGAGTTTATTTGGTATTTATGGTGTTGATGTCGGTCAAATGCTACTTACCCGCGCAGATTTAGATGACCGTGAGCGTTATTTAAATGCACGAGATATGCTAACTGCGCTACTTAAAAATAACATTGTGCCTATTGTTAACGAAAACGACGCAGTAGCAACCAATGAAATTAAAGTGGGTGATAACGATAACCTTTCTGCGTTAGTGGGTATTTTAGCTGGTGCAGATAAATTACTATTATTAACAGATCAATCAGGTTTGTTTACTGCTGACCCACGTAAAGATCCAAAAGCAGAACTGATTAAAGAAGTTCATACTATCGATGAAACACTACGCAAGATTGCTGGTGGCAGTGGTACCACGTTAGGTACTGGTGGTATGGCAACTAAGCTACAAGCGGCTGATGTGGCACGTCGAGCAGGCATTGAAGTAATTATCGCAGCGGGTAGTGCAGAAAATGTAATTACCGATGTTGTGAACTCTAAGCCTCAAGGTACGAAATTCTTACCGGTAGAGTGTGCTTTAGAAAGCCGTAAACGTTGGATCTTGGCTGGGCCTCCATCAAAAGGCAGTATTGTTATTGATGATGGCGCGGTAAATGCGGTTCAGCAAAAAGGCAGTAGTTTATTAAGTAAAGGTATTACTGAGGTTTCTGGTCACTTTATTCGTGGTGGCGTAGCCAAAATTGTTAATACAAAAGGCGAATTAATTGCTCGTGGTATTTCACGTTATTCGAGTGATGATTTGACTAAGATTTTAGGAAAACACAGTCAGGATATTTACGCAGTATTAGGCTACGAATATGGCCCTGTAGCTATCCATCGTGATGATTTAGTACTGATTTAGTAAAAGGATATATTGTGAATTTAACAACTATGGGTCAAGCAGCAAAAGAAGCTGCATTTGACTTGGCTGTTGCTCCAACAGCACAAAAGAACAAGGCGCTTGCCATTATTGCAGATGAACTAGAAGCAAATAAAGACGCTATATTAGTTGCTAACGCAAAAGACATTAAAGCTGCTGTTGAAGCGGGTATTTCAGATGCAATGCAAGATCGTCTATTACTCACTGAAGAGCGTTTAGTTGGTATTGCTAATGATGTACGTAATGTTATTAGTTTAAACGATCCTGTTGGCAGTGAAATTGACAGTAAAGTCCTTGAAAATGGGATGTCATTATCTCGTCGTCGTGTGCCAATTGGGGTTATCGGTGTTATCTATGAAGCACGCCCAAATGTAACGATTGATATCGCTTCTTTGTGTTTAAAAACAGGTAATGCCAGTATTTTACGTGGTGGTAAAGAGACTTTCTTCTCCAATATGGAGTTAGTTAAGGTTATCCAAGTTGCTTTAGAAAAAGCAGGGTTACCAGCTGCATCTGTTCAATACATTGAAAAACCAGACCGAGAGTTAGTATCACAGCTTCTAACGATGGATGATTATGTTGATATGATTATTCCACGTGGTGGGGCTGGTTTACACAAAATGTGTAAAGAAAACAGCTCTATTCCTGTGATCATCGGTGGATTTGGTATTAGCCATGCGTTTGTTGATGAAAGCGCGGATTTAGAAAGAGCCTTAGTAGTTGTTGATAATTCAAAAGCTCAACGTCCATCTGCGTGTAATGCGTTAGATACGCTATTGGTTCATGAGGCGGTAGCACCACAGTTTTTAGCACTACTTGCCGATAACATGGCAGGCCGTGTTGAGTTAGTTGCAGAGCCTAAAGCGTACGCATTATTAAAAGATTTTGAAGGCGTATCATTACGTGAAGCACAAGAAGGTGATTTTGATACAGAATGGCTTAGCTACACATTAGGCATTAAAGTGGTTGCTGATGTTAATGAAGCAGCAGCACATATGCAAAAGCATAACGCGAGCCATTCAGATACCATCTTAACTAACAACATTGAATCCGCTGAGAAGTTTATTAATACGGCTGGATCTGCTGCGGTATACGTAAATGCATCAACACGCTTTACTGATGGCGCTCAGTTTGGTTTAGGTGCAGAAGTAGCGGTATCAACTCAGAAGCTTCACGCACGTGGTCCTATGGGCTTAGAAGAGCTAACAAGCTATAAATGGGTTGGTAAAGCAGATTACTTAATCCGCTCTTAGCTATAGCTCTAAAGTATCTATAAACAAAAAAGGTTGACGTCAAAACGTCAACCTTTTTTATAACTGAACTCTGAACTCTACTTAACTTCTTCGCCTTTAGCTTGAAGATCAGCATGGTAAGAAGATCGAACAAAAGGTCCACAAGCAGCGTGAGTAAATCCAAGCTCTAGTGCGATTTCTTTTAACTCATCAAACTCAGCTGGTGGAACGTAGCGTTCAACAGGTAAGTGGTGGCGACTTGGTGCTAAGTATTGACCTAATGTCAGCATTGTTACACCATGAGCTCGTAAATCTTTTAAGACTTCAATGATTTCTTCTTTGGTTTCGCCTAATCCCATCATCACACCAGATTTTGTCGGAACTTCAGGGTGTTGTTCTTTGAATTTCTTCAATAGATCAAGAGACCATTGGTAGTTCGCGCCTGGGCGAACTTTACGATAAAGGCGAGGAGCCGTTTCTAAGTTATGGTTGAAAACATCTGGTGGGTTATCGATCATTGCTTCTAATGCACGATCCATACGACCACGGAAATCAGGTACTAAGGTTTCAATTCTGATTTCAGGATTTAGCTCACGGATTTCACGATTACAATCTGCAAAGTGTTGTGCACCACCATCACGTAAATCATCACGGTCAACTGAAGTAATAACCACATACTTCAACTTCATATCTTGTATTGTTTTTGCTAATTTTTTTGGTTCTTCAGCTTCAGGAGCCACAGGGCGACCATGGGCAACATCACAGAAAGGACAACGGCGAGTACAAATAGCACCTAAGATCATAAAGGTCGCAGTACCGTGGTTAAAACATTCTGCTAAGTTAGGGCAAGACGCTTCTTCACAAACAGAATGAAGATTGTTTTTACGCATTGCAGATTTAATCTCATCAATACGTTTACTGCTTGATGGCAGTTTGATCTTCATCCAATCTGGTTTACGTAATACTTCTGTTTTTTCTGTTGGCATATTTTTAACTGGAATTAGAGCCATTTTATCGGCATCGCGGTATTTCACGCCTTTTTCCATTTGAATTGGCTTACTCATGATCGCTGCTTTCCGTTAAGTACTCGATATCTGTGTAATCAAGTAATGTTGTTAATTCTTTAATCAGTAGAGGATGAACATCTTCAACGTGTTCTGCTTTATTCTCTACCTTATCATCTTCTTTTAATAAGTCGTGCAGTTGTGCCATTTCCATTCCAGCATAACCACAAGGGTTAATACGAAGGAAAGGAGACAGGTCCATATTTACATTTAGTGCTAATCCATGGAATGAGCATCCTTTTCGAATGCGTAATCCAAGTGAGCATATCTTTTTATTATCAACATACACGCCCGGAGCATCAGGTCGTGCTGCAGACACTACACCAAATTGTTGTAGCGTATTTATTACCGTATTTTCAATATGCGTTACTAATTCACGAACGCCTGTGTTTTTACGGCGTAAGTTGATCAGAACATAAGCAACTAGTTGACCTGGTCCATGGTAGGTGACTTGTCCACCACGATCACTTTTTACTATTGGAATGTCTCCAGCAGCAAGTACGTGCTCTTCTTTACCAGCTTGTCCTTGAGTAAATACAGGGTTATGTTCTACCAACCACACTTCGTCGCATGTATTTTCATCACGCTCATCAGTAAAAGTATGCATTGCTTTCCATACCGGTTCATAATCTTGTCGGCCAAGGTTTTTAACAACGAGACGCTTGTTCAATAGGATCACACTTGATTTGAAAATTTGCGCTAATGATAGCAAGGATAGAAAGGAAGGAATAGATAAGAAATGTAGGGGTATATCAAAAATAGTAGAAGGCGGGCACTATTTATCTCTAAAAAATGCCCTGTATCTGATTATAAAACCATACGAACGATTTCAATCTCAGCTAACTCTTTGTATAGCGTTTCTACTTGCTCAATAGATGTAGCAGTAATGCTTACAGATACAGAGTGGTAGTTACCTTTGCCACTTGGTTTTACTGCTGGAGTATAATCGCCAGGTGCATGACGTTGAATTACCTCAAGAACAAGTTCAGGCAGTTGTTCATGAGCAAGGCCAACGGCTTTATAAGTAAATTTACATGGGAATTCTAGAAGATCTTTTAGCTTTGATTGCTCTTGCATAACCGTCTCCAATCGAGAGTGGATAAATAGTAAGAAGGGAATTTTACTGTGACCTAAGTCAGATAACAAGAGAAATAAAAAAAGGTGACCGAAGCCACCTTTTATTCGTTGATTACTCTGTTATCAGCTTAACCAACCTTTGAACATTAATACGATATAATCGATAAGACGGCTGAAGATACCACCTTCTTCAACATCATTTAATGCAAGCAGTGGGTATTCAGCAATGTCTTCACCATCGACTTGGTAGAAAAGCTTACCAACAACATCACCTTTGTAAATAGGAGCTTCAAGCGTTTTTTCTAATACAAAGCTTGCTGTCATTTTCTTCGCTTGACCACGAGGAAGCGTTACATAAGTATCTTCAGCAACACCTAGAGCGACTTCGTCAGTGCTACCCATCCACACTTTTTCAGTTACGAATGTTTCGTTTGCTTTGTGTGGAGACACTGTTTCGAAGAATCGGAAGCCGTAATTAAGCAGTTTTTTACTTTCTGCTTTACGTGCATTGCTTGATTTAGTGCCCATAACTACAGCAACTAAACGCATTTTCCCTTCAGTAGCAGAGCTTACTAAGTTATAGCCAGCACCGTCAGTATGACCGGTTTTGATACCATCAACATTCATGCTCTTATCCCATAACAGACCATTACGGTTGTATTGGGTAATGCCATTGTAAGTGAATGACTTTTCAGAATATACACGATATTCTTCTGGTACATCACGGATTAATGCTTGTCCGATTAATGCCATATCATAAGGCGTAGAGTATAGATCATCGCTATCTAGACCGTGCACATTACCAAAATGGGTATTTTCAAGTTTTAATGTACGTCCCCAAGCGTTCATTAGATCCACAAAAGCATCTTCAGAACCAGCTACATGTTCAGCCATAGCCACACACGCATCATTACCTGATTGAACGATGATACCCATGTTTAGGTCTCGAACTTTAACTGTGCTGCCAACTTCAATGAACATTTTTGAAGAACCAGGGAAGTTTTTAGCCCACGCATTTTTACTGATAACAACATCGTCATCCATCGAAATATTGCCACTTTCGATTTCTTGGCCGATAACATAACTTGTCATCATTTTAGTTAAACTTGCTGGGTTCATTCGCTCATTCATGTTCTTTTCAGCAAGAACTTTGCCTGAGTGATAATCCATCAGTACATAACCCTTCGCAGCAATTTGCGGAGCGTTCGGGATGACGGCTGGCGCAGCAACTGCAACACTAGAGCCAAGAATAAAGCTGGATAAAATAATTCGTTTTAACTGTTTCGCTGATTTTTTCATAATAATAACTTTTGCACTGTGAGGTAGTGAAACTGCATACATAATAGCAGATTTGAATATCATGACCAGATGTGTAATTAAATAACTGATTTTATATGAAAAGATAGCGAATAAAATGCATGGGATATGAAACCATATTAAAAGCTATCTTGTTGTTATATAAAGACAATGGTGCATTTGATTAGTTCAACTAATATTTGCATTGTAAATGAGGGTAGATATCTGGTTACAATATTCACGTAACACTGACATTTAAGCTCATTATTTTTTTGCTTCTTGAAGAATAAACGCAGATGAATAGCGACTGCTTTTTGCTTTTAACAGGGTACTATCGGCAAGATCACGATCAAGAAATGGCCCTAAACGAACCCGAAATACGGAATCCGATTTTACTATGTTGGTTGGAGCATCAAATTGCTTTTGTAATTGTAAAGCTGCTTTTTTTGCGCTGTCTTCATTTTTTACAGCAACCATTTGAATATGATATTGGTTTGGATCGATGGCATGCCAATCTTGAGGGTTGGTTGGTTTTTCAACAGAAATATATTCAATTTTCACATTTGCTGTTCCTGTTTTAACCACATCAAGTTTTGTGGCTGCGGCAAAACTTAAATCAATAATACGCCCGTCATGAAATGGTCCTCTATCATTTACTCTGACAATCGCTGTCTTGCCGTTATCTTTGTTCGTAACTTTGACATAACTTGGGATAGGCAGTGTTTTATGGGCTGCACTCATTGAGTACATATCATATACCTCTCCATTAGAGGTTTTGTGGCCGTGGAATTTCTTACCATACCAAGAACTAATGCCCTCTTGAGTAAAACCTTTTGGCTCTTTTACTATAGGGTAATCTTTACCTAAGAGCGTATAGTCTTTATTGCCTGAAAGGCTTTTAGGCTCATAGCGAGGGTGAGCATCTTCAATGTGCTTAACTGATATTGGCGAGTTAGGTGCGATATCACTGTCTATTTGATAACGACCGGCATTAGGCTCTTCTTGATTTACTGGTGGCTCAGAAGCACAACCTACTAATATAAGAGAGATAGTAAGTAACAGAATACGCATTAATTAACCTTAGAGTGAACATTTCTATGAGTATGGATTGACATTAATATACCGAAGCCGGCCATTAAGGTAACCATGGAAGTACCACCATAGCTTACTAAAGGAAGTGGAACGCCAACGACAGGTAAAATACCACTTACCATACCAATATTTACAAAAAGATAGACGAAGAAACTTAAGACAACACTGCCCCCCATCATTCGACCAAAGGCTGTTTGAGCCTTACTTGCTAAAAAAAGCCCGCGACCAATGATGAATAAATAAATGGATAAAAGGGCGATAACACCAATCAAGCCCCATTCTTCAGCAATTACAGCAAAAATAAAGTCGGTGTGACGTTCAGGAATAAATTCCAATTGAGACTGTGTTCCGTGAAGCCACCCTTTACCTACTAAACCACCAGAACCGATTGCAATTTTAGATTGGATAATATGATACCCTGCACCGAGTGGATCGGACTCTGGGTTGAATAAGGTTTGCACTCGAACTTTCTGATAAGGTCGCATTAAAAAGAACCACAGAATAGGAATGAATGCGCTTACGGCTATAGCGGCTGCTGAAATTATTTTCCAGCTAATTCCCGCTAAGAAAATAACAAAAATACCTGATGCAGCAATCAAAATTGATGTACCTAAATCAGGTTGCTTAGCAATCATGATTGTTGGGATAAACACCATTAATAATGCGCAAAACAGTGTTTTAATTGTGGGTGGAAGAGGTTGATTACCAATATAGCGAGCAACCATTAAAGGGACGGCTAGCTTAATAAGTTCTGAAGGCTGAAAGCGAACAAACCCGAAATTAAGCCATCGCTGTGCCCCTTTAGAAGCTTCACCAAAAAAAAGCACGCCAAGCAATAAAATAATACCAAGGGTGAATAAATAGGGAGCTGCAGCTTCATAAGCTCTTGGCGATATTTGAGCTAAAAGCAGCATGACTCCAAGTGACAAGAGCATTCGCATTGCTTGCTTATCCATCATTAATAGACTTTGACCACTGGCGCTATACATTATCATTAATGCTGCTGCCATAAGGGTTAATATCCCCATTAATAGGGGTAAATCTAAATGGAAACGGTGGAAAAAATCACGATTCTTTCCTGAAGCAATATCAACTCTCATTACTTTTTAGTCACCTCTTCTGATTTTGGCAGTAATACATAATCAAATACATTCCTTGCAATTGGTCCACCCTGACTGGAGCCTCCCCCGCCATTTTCAAGAACAAGAGACACAATGACTTTTGGATCTTTTGCTGGAGCAAAGCCGGTGAATAGGGCGTGGTCTCTTAAGTGTTCAGCAATTTCGTCGGCGTTATACTCTTGGTCTTCTTTTAATCCAAAGACTTGAGATGTACCTGATTTACCCGCGCTCACATAAGGCGTTCCAGCAAAAGCACGCCTTGCTGTTCCCATTCGACCATTATTAACTAGAATCATGCCATCAATGGCTAATTGCCAATAGCTATCTTTTACCCCAGAGATTGGTGGATACGGCTCAGGTTCAAAAGGCATTTCATGTTGGCCATCAATAATTGCTTTTAGCAAATGAGGTGCTTGTACTTTACCGTGATTGGTAAGTACAGCGGTAGCTTTAGCTATTTGCATTGGCGTTGCTGTCCAATATCCTTGCCCGATGCCTACCGGAATTGTATCGCCCTGATACCAAGGGGTTCTAAAGCGTGCCACTTTCCAATCGCGAGTAGGCATGTTGGCTTTACTTTCTTCATGAATATCGATCCCGGTGTAATCACCAAAGCCAAACTTCATCATCCACGTTGAAAGTTTATCGATCCCCATATCAAAAGAGATTTGATAGAAAAAAGTATCTACAGATTCTTCAATTGATTGCTTTAAGTTAACCGTTCCATGCCCCCAGCGTTTCCAGTCTCTAAATGGTTTGGTTTTAGAATTAGGAATACGCCAATAGCCTGGGTCATTACGAGTCGTTTCGGTGGTGACTATTTTTTCTTGTAATGCTGAAACGGCAATAAATGGCTTTACTGTAGAAGCGGGTGGATAAATACCTAAAGTGCTTCGGTTGACTAGTGGGCGATCTGGGTTATTTAATAATGAATTATAATTTTTACTAGAAATACCATGCACAAATAAGTTTGGGTCATAGCTAGGGCTTGAGACCATCGCTAATACAGCACTGGTTTTCGGCTCTAGTACAATGGCTGAGCCGCGTCGGCCATCAAGTTGTTTTTCAACAAATTGCTGTAGCTCTACGTCTAGATTTAAGACGATATCTTTTCCTGGTATTGGTGGTACATATTTTAGTGTACGAACAATACGACCACGGCTGTTGACTTCAACTTCTTGATAACCTGCGGTTCCATGAAGGATATCTTCGTAATAACGTTCAATACCAAGTTTACCTATATCACGCGTCGCTTGATAATTTGCGTCTTTTTCTTCACGAGCTAAACGGGCTAGATCTCGATCATTAATTTTAGCAACATAGCCAAGGACGTGGGTAAAGGTTTTGCCATAAGGATAGAAGCGTTTTAAATACGCCTTAACTTCAACACCAGAGAATTTGTGTTGATTAACCGCAAAAACGGACACTTGCTCCTGAGTTAACTGGGATAAAATTGGTACAGATCTGAAACGACGAGTACGACGACGTTCTTTTTGAAAGTCATCAATATTATCCTGAGTAATCGGTAAAATACCTTGGAGCTCAGTAAGCAATAAAGGTAAATCTTTTACTTTATCAGGGGTGATTTCTAAATTAAAAACAGGGCGATTTTCCGCAAGAGGTAAATGATTACGGTCGTAAATTAACCCTCGATTCGGAGCGATAGGAACGATTTTAATACGATTATCATTTGAGCGTGTTTTATAATCTTGAAATTCATTAATTTGGATATTGTATAAATTGGTCAATAATATACCAATAAGTACAATGATCCCCGCAAAAGAGACAATGGCGCGGGAGGCAAAAAGTCTCGTTTCGGCGTGGTAATCACGAATTTGTGTGCGTTTGCGCTTAATCAACTCTTATTCTCTGTGGTAAGGATGATTGGCTGTAATGCTCCATGCTCGGTATAAGCTTTCTGCCATTACAACTCGAACAAGAGGGTGTGGTAGCGTCAGCGGGGATAGAGACCAACTTTGCTCTGCTGCTGCTTTACAGGCAGGGGAAAGCCCCTCTGGACCACCAATAAGAATGGATACGTCACGAGCGTCTAATTTCCAAACTTCAAGTTGCTCTGCTAATTGTTCGGTATCCCAACGCTTACCAGGAATATCAAGAGTAACAATGCGGTTACCTTTAGGAACAGCTGCAAGCATAGCTTCGCCTTCTTTTTGAAGAATACGAGCGATATCTGCATTTTTACCACGTTTTCCAGCGGTAATTTCAACAAGCTCAAGTGGCATGTCTTTAGGGAAGCGACGGCTGTATTCTTTATAGCCTTCTTCTACCCATTTCGGCATTTTTGTACCAACAGCAATTAATTGAAGCTTCATTAAACTAGCTCCACAACTTTTCTAGTTGATATAGCTCACGGTGCTCTTGTTGCAGAATGTGGATCATGACATTTCCCATATCAACAACCACCCATTCACCTTCCGCTTCACCGTCAATACCATAAGGCATTAAACCAATTTCTTTTGATTTATCTGATACGTTCAGAGCAATAGAACTAACGTGGCGTTTAGAGGTACCCGTACAGACAATCATAAAATCAGTAATGCTTGATTTATCGCGAACATCAAGAGTAATGATGTTTTCGGCTTTCATATCGTCAACATGGTTGAATAGAAAATCATGAAGTTCTTTATCTTGCAAAGTAATCACCTAGAAGAAATGGAGTATTTATGGAAGAGTATATCAGTGATACTCAATCAATGAGATAAGTTGGGTGTCACTGAAATGTGAATATTACACATATCTAACGTCAATTGGCTAAGTTGTGGCCAACAATTGGTATCAAAGTCAGTTTTTGTTGCTACTTCCATTAATGCCAGTGAACGAATCAGTAGTTGTATCTGTGGCATGGGTAGTCGTTGCAATGCGGATTGATACAGTGAACGACGATTTTGCCAGACTTTATATCGGTCGAAAACCGTAAACATAGCTTCGCCTTGAGTTATTGCCTGCTGAAAATTTTGTAGCAGGAAGAGCTCTTTTTGTAACGTTCTTAGTAAAATTACCACTTCCATGCCTTCACTTTCTAATTGGCGCAAGATACGTTGCGCACGTTTAGCTTGGCCTGACAATAATGTATCTACCAATTGGAATGGAGTGAAATGGTTATTTCTATTTAACGCTTCCTCAATACGAATTAAGGTTAATAAGCCGTCTGGGTATAGCAGCGCCAGTTTATCTAAGCTTTGAGCAAGGGCTAATAAGTTACCTTCATGCCATTGAGCAAGCATTTGTACTGCTTCAGCATCGGGTTTTAATTTCAACGTTTTACAGCGTTGTTGAATAAAGCGTGGTAACTGTTGATTATCAGGTGTATTACACGGAACAAATAATCCAAGTTGAGTTAGTGCTTTAAACCATTGCGTATTTTCTTGTGCTTTGTTGACTCTTGGTCCTTGAAAAATCAGCAGAATATCATCGTGAAGTGCTGGAACCAATTCTTTTATTTTATTGGTATGTGCAGTCGTTAAGCCTGTATCAGGAATAGTGAGTTCCAATATTTGTCGAGATGAAAATAAGCTTAATGCTTGGGTGCAATCAAAGATTAATTCCCAATCAAGTTGCTTATCTAGCGTAAATTGGTGCTTCTCTTCAAACCCTTGTTTTATTGCAGCTTGACGAATGGCATCGAGACTTTCTTGTTTTAAAAGCGGTTCATTGCCAAATAATAAGTAGCTCTGACGTAAACCTCTTTCAAGATTTTGAACAAGTTGTTCGGGAAATACTCTCATGACTATTGAATATTTCCTGTCGATGTATCCATCGTTTCAATGACTTCTTTGGTTGTCACTTTACTTTCAGTATCATCATCAAGCGTTGCTGTTTCAACACTTGTGCCTACTGGTGTGTCGTCTGCTTTTAAACGTGCCATTTGACGTAAAATTTGCTCAGCAGCCTGCGTTCGCATTTCATCTTCGATCATGTCACGTTCTACCGATTTCGCTAAGGCAGTTAATGGGTTATCAAGGTAGTTACGGTTTACTGATGTCGTATACGTTTTAATGTCATGTTCAGGGATAAGTACGCTATAAGTAACGGTATAGGTCAGCGCTTTTTCTGCTGCTCTGCTATTTTGATAAAGAGATAGAGTACGCTCACCAAGACTTTCACTGATTAAATTTAAGCTAGGCGTTACGGTTGTTGGTGCAACCTGACGGATCCCATTCATTCTTAATTGTTTTTGCACATTACGGGTTAAATCACTGTATTGGTCAAAACTGGTCAGAGAAACTTCATGCAGTTCTTCTGGTAATAAATAATTACCGCGCAAGTGGAATCCACAGGCTGAAACCATAAGTGAAAGAGTCAGAACAATAGTGGTTCGAAGAGAAAATAGAGATAAAAGACGTTTCACCGAGTAACTCCCTCAAGTGGTGTAAGAATGCTTATTTAACTGTTCTAATTAATTTGTCGTTTCAAAATAAAGCAGTTAAATAAGCATAAGCGGCTATCCGCTTATGCTTTAAATAGAAAAGTAATCTGATAAAAGGTTCAAATTACTTTTTACGTTTAAATAGTACTAACTGGTTAATATTAGTTAGCTACGATATTTAACAGTTTACCAGGTACATAGATTACTTTACGAATCGTTAAACCATCTAGGAACTTGATTGCGTTTTCATCTTTTAGACCAAGCTCTTTAACTTGCTCTTCAGTTGCATCTGCAGCAACGATCAGTTTTGCACGTAACTTACCGTTGATCATAACAACGATAGTTTTTTCATCTTCAACAAGTGCTTTTTCGTCAAATGTTGGCCATGCTGCTGTATCGATGTTCGATTCACCTAATGCGTCCCACATTGCAAAGCTTGCATGTGGTGTCATAGGGTAAAGCATAACAACAACCGCTTTTAGCGCTTCATCAAGAAGGGCACGATCTTGTGCTGATTCTTGAGGTGCTTTATTAAGCTTGTTCATCAATTCCATGATTGCAGCAATCGCAGTGTTGAATGTTTGACGGCGGCCAATATCATCACTTACTTTTGCAATCGTTTTGTGAACATCACGGCGTAGTGCTTTTTGGTCACCAGAAAGAGCGGCAACATCTAACGCGTCAGTTGCGCCTTTTGTTGTGTGCTCGTGAACTAATTTCCATACACGCTTAAGGAAACGACTTGCGCCTTCAACGCCTGATTCTTGCCATTCTAGAGTCATATCAGCAGGTGCTGCAAACATCATGAATAGACGTACTGTATCAGCACCAAACTTATCAACCATCTCTTGAGGGTCAATACCGTTGTTTTTAGACTTAGACATTTTGATCATGCCTGAGTGCTCAACATTACGGCCTTGGTTGTCGATTGCTTTCTCGATACGACCTTTTGCGTCACGCTCAATCGTTACATCTGTTGGTGCGATCCACTCTTTTGTGCCTTTTTCATTAGTGTGGCTAAATGCATCTGCAAGTACCATACCTTGACATAAAAGCTGCTTGAATGGTTCGTCTGAGTTTACATAGCCCGCATCACGTAGAAGCTTATGGAAGAAGCGAGAGTAAAGAAGGTGCATACATGCGTGTTCGATACCACCCACGTATTGGTCTACTGGTAACCAGTAGTTTGCTTTTTCTGGGTCTAGAATATCGTCAGCTTGTGGTGAACAGTAACGTGCGTAGTACCAAGATGATTCCATGAAGGTATCAAAGGTATCTGTTTCACGAAGTGCTGGCTCGCCATTGAATGTGGTTTTCGCCCATTCTTTATCGGCTTTGATAGGGCTAGTTACGCCATCCATAACCACATCTTCAGGAAGAATAACTGGTAATTGATCTGCAGGCACTGGGTGAACTTCACCATCTTCAGTGGTTACCATTGGAATTGGAGCACCCCAGTAACGTTGGCGTGAAACACCCCAGTCACGTAGACGGAAGTTTACTGTTTTCTTGCCTTTACCTTCTGCTTCTAGTTTCGCCGCGATTGCATCAAATGCCTCTTGGAAAGCAAGATCGTCGAATTCACCAGAATCAAACAGAACGCCTTTTTCAGTGTAAGCCGCTTCAGAAACGTCTACATCAGAACCATCTTCAGGTTTGATTACTGGAATAATATCCAAATTGTATTTAGTTGCGAATTCGAAGTCACGTTGATCGTGAGCAGGAACGGCCATTACTGCACCTGTGCCGTAATCCATTAATACGAAGTTTGCTACATAGATTGGCACTTCACGACCGTTAAGAGGGTGGATAGCACGTAGGCCAGTATCCATACCTTTCTTTTCCATCGTTGCTAATTCAGCTTCGGCAACTTTAGTATTGCGACACTCTTCAGTAAAAGCGAATAGCTCAGGGTTAGTTGCCGCCGCTTTTTCAGCAAGAGGATGACCTGCTGCGATGCCAACGTAAGTAACACCCATTAGCGTATCTGGACGTGTGGTATATACTTCTAAAGGTGCTTCTTCGCCGTTAACAGCAAAAGATAACTCTACGCCTTCAGAGCGGCCGATCCAGTTACGTTGCATGGTTTTAACCATTTCAGGCCAACCATCAAGATTATCTAGGTCATCAAGAAGCTCTTGTGCGTATTCTGTAATTTTAATGAACCACTGTGGAATTTTCTTTTGTTCAACAGGGGTATCACAACGCCAACAACAACCGTCTTCAACTTGTTCGTTTGCAAGAACCGTTTGGTCATTTGGACACCAGTTCACAGAAGACGTTTTTTTGTAAACTAAACCTTTGTTGTACAGTTTAGTGAAGAACTCTTGTTCCCAACGGTAGTACTCAGGCGTACAGGTTGCAAATTCACGGTTCCAATCGTAACCAAAGCCTAATAGTTTAAGCTGGTTTTTCATGTATTCGATGTTTTCGTAAGTCCACGGTGCAGGCGCTGTTTTATTTTTTACCGCTGCATTTTCAGCAGGAAGACCAAACGCATCCCAACCGATAGGTTGCATTACGTTTTTGCCTTGTAGGCGCTGATAGCGAGAAACCACATCACCGATGGTGTAGTTACGAACGTGACCCATGTGTAGACGACCACTTGGGTATGGGAACATTGAGAGGCAATAGAATTTTTCTTTGCTTGCGTCTTCAGTCACAACAAACGTTTTGTTGTCGTCCCAATGTTTTTGGATCTTTTGTTCAAGATCCTGTGGATTATATTGTTCTTGCATCGATTTACCCAGTTATGTCAGTGGATCACAAAAAATGTGAGATCGGTTTGATCAGATAATACTTGATCGGCATAGAATAACTAATGGAGCGCTTATACTCAAGCGACCTGATAACCTTTAACTCACTCTTCGCTATATAAATCTAGCGAATTCTTGGAGGTGACTTATGTCTAAGCAAAAAACAGGTTATAACGCCGTCTTAGAGCGCGTAATGAATGTGTTAGAAAGAAGCCCTGAAGAATTTGAACACTGGGCGAAATCATCCGAAGAAGTGGTGGACGCTGCTTCTGATATGACCAAAGATGAATTGGCTTTAATTTCAAGTTATGTAAAACGAGACATGAAGGAGTTTGCTCAGAATTACGAAAAGAGCAAAACA
This sequence comes from Aliivibrio sp. A6, assembly GCF_028765505.1. NCBI lineage: Bacteria > Pseudomonadati > Pseudomonadota > Gammaproteobacteria > Vibrionales > Vibrionaceae > Aliivibrio > Aliivibrio sp. A6. The sequence goes on from NZ_JARACR010000026.1 coordinate 47,290, forward strand.
ACATTCCCTGATTCTCCTTTTTATCGATTAATCTCTGATTCTATTTGGCACGGTTTGCTTGAAATAACCGATAAAACACAAGTTGAATGGCATGAGATGTTTGATGACTTAGCACATCAAGGCGTTTATCAGGCAGGTGAAGTCGTAGGGCTTGGTATTTTGGTTTGCGAGAAATGTGGCCATCGCGAGCAATTTAATCACGCACAAATTATTCAGCCTTGTACGCATTGTGAGAATGAAGAGTTTACCCGAGTATCTCTTAAGCCATAGCTGAGCTTATTGGCTAAAGCAGAAAGGTCTGTATCTCAATTAATAGATACAGACCGATAGAACTCAATTAGATTCTTTTACGCCAAGCAAGAAGTAAAGATAAAAAGACTAATAGGTATAAAGGCCATGAACCCCAGTAACGATATGGCGTTGTACCTATGGTTGGTATTACTTCGCCTCGCAATACAGCGGTAGTGAACTGAGGAATTTGTTTCGTTATATTGCCTTTATGATCTGTGATTGCCGTTACGCCATTATTTGTTGAACGAATAACAGGTTTTCCTATCTCTAAAGCTCGCATTTGAGCCATTTCCATGTGTTGCAGTGGGCCAATAGAAGTACCAAACCATGCATCATTAGATAGGGTTAAAATATAATCAGTTTGTGGTGTAATGTTTTCTCTGACCTGTTCGCCATAAACGATTTCGTAGCATAATGCAGGGGCTAATTGTGTGCCGCTGGCTTCCATGTTGGGTTGAATGTAATCACCACGACTGAATGATGACATTGGCAGGTTAAAGATTGGTGCGATAGGGCGTAATAAGTTTTCAAAAGGAACAAATTCACCAAATGGAAGTAAATGGTGTTTGCTGTACCTTGGTTGCTGCGTGTAATTGTAGCCATTTGTTCCATTAACGCCTAATGAAATAATATTATTGTAGAAATTACCGGTAGGGCTTTGGCCGACAATGCCAGTGATTACCGTGCTGTTGTTCATTGATGCTGCGCTATCTAAATTACGTAGAAAACTAGGGATTTCAATTTCCAGTGCAGGTATCGCGGCTTCAGGCCACACGATAACATCGGCATCCCAATTTTTACGGGTTAAATCCATATATTTCATAATAGTAGGCCAGCGTTCGCTAGGCAGCCACTTAATTGCTTGGTTAACATTTCCTTGGATTAGCGCTACTTTTGTTGCTTTATCTGATTGAGGTGTAACCCAATCAAATGGTTTGATGGCAAAAGAGCTGGCAATGATGACTGCTGGGATTAAAAGCAAAGTCCATTTTTTTTCTAGAAGGCTGTATACCATTGCCCCCGCAGAAATCAGGATCATTAGTGTTATGCCTTCTACACCAAATATTGGGCCCCAAGCAGACAGTGGGCTATCTATTTGACTGTAACCTAGCCATAACCATGGGAATCCGGTAAATACCCAACCACGCAGCCAATCGGTTACAAGCCAAAGCGCCGGAGCGGCCAATAAGTATTTCGTTAGTTTATGGTTGCTAAAAATTCGTTGTAAAAGAAACGAGAATAGCATGGGATATAACGCAAGGTAGCTGATTAACCCTATCATTAAAAATAGACTAGCAGCGACTGGCATGCCACCAAAGTTGTCGATACTGACATGAACCCAACTCACACCGGCACCAAAGTAACCTAAGCCCCAAACAAAACCCAACCACGTTGCTTTTTTTGTTGTTTGTTTATGCAATAGCAATAAAAGAAGTAAAGGGGCAATAAAAGCAAAAGGCCATAAAGAGTAGGGAGCAAAAGCAAGGGTAGCGCTTGCGCCTGAAAGCAGAGCAATAAGAAGACGGATGGCGTAGTGAGAAAGTAAAGGCATTGGTTATAACTCAAATAGATGTAGGTAGCGAAAGAGAGTTAGTCTGTATAAGTTAGATAAAGTTCAGCCACTGAGGATGTCAGTGGCTGATTGCATTATTCTGCTTCAGGTTCTTTATGTTCCGATTCTTTATCAGGAATCGTTACTTGAAGTTGAATAATTCGACGGTTGTCAGCAGCAGTGACTTTGAATGTAAAACCTGAAATTTCAATCGTTTCACCACTTTCTGGTAAATGACCGAAACCAGTTAATACTAGTCCGCCAACAGTATCTATTTCTTCGTCGCTGAAGTTAGTTGAAAACGCGTCATTAAAGTCTTCAATTTCAGTTAAGGCTTTTACCGCAAAGGTATGTTTACTTAACTGACGAATGTCTTTTTCTTCTTCGTCATCAAATTCATCTTCAATGTCACCAACGATTTCTTCAAGAATATCTTCGATAGTAACAAGACCAGAAACCCCACCAAACTCATCAACTACAATGGCCATGTGGTAACGTTCTTCTCTAAACTCTTTTAAAAGCTTATCAACACGTTTGCTTTCTGGTACTACAACAGCAGGTCTAATAACTTGCTCTATTTCAAAGGCTTCACAGTCAGAGCCTAAGTATCTTAGTAAGTCCTTCGCAAGGAGTATACCTTCAACATGGTCTTTGTCTTCGCTGATCACAGGGTAGCGTGAGTGAGACGCTTCAATGATGGTTGCTATCAGTGATTCAAGGTCTTGAGTTTTCTCGACCGTAACCATTTGAGAGCGAGGTAACATAATGTCTCTTACTCTCATTTCCGCTATTTCCATGACACCCTCAAGCATGTCTCGGGTGTCATGGTCGATAACTTCATTTTCTTCAGAGTCTCTAAATGCATCAACTAGGTCTTGGCGATCTTTAGGCTCTCCTTGGAAAAATTGTGAAAGGCGTCCTAAGAAGGACTTTCTACTCGGACCTTCTGTATTCTGTGAATTTTCGTCGTTCATGGCTTCTTTTAAAGTAAATGCTATCAATGTGGATAGCGCACATTAGTAACTACGGATTATCCCGTGGTTATTTCTCAGCAATGTATGGGTCTTCAAATCCCATACCTTGCATTAATTCGGTTTCGAGTGATTCCATCTCTTCAGCTTCATCATCTTCGATATGGTCATAACCTAGCAGATGCAGACTACCATGTACAACCATATGAGCCCAATGTGCTAATAATGGCTTATTTTGTTCAATGGCTTCGCTCTCAACAACTTGGCGACAAATAATTAAATCACCAAGTAGGTCAATTTCAATACCAGGAGGCGCTTCAAACGGAAATGAAAGTACATTAGTTGGCTTATCTTTACCACGATATTCGTGATTTAATTCATGACTTTCTTTTTCATCTACAATACGGATGGTTAATTCAGCTTGTGGTTGAAACTGTGGAATAACGGCATTTAACCACGTCATCAGTTCTTTTTCTGATGGTAAGCCGCTTTCGTTTTCACATGCAATTTGTAGATCGAGTTCAATACTCATTGTTCACCTGATTGTGTTACTTATTATTTTCTGCGTCAGCCATACGAGTGTCACGCTCTTGCTTTCTGCGTATTTCTTCTAGTTTACGCTCTTTTTGATCTTTTGCTTCCCATTTTTCATAAGCATTTACAATTCGAGCAACAACAGGGTGGCGAACAACATCATCTGCAATAAAGAAATTAAAGCTAATTTCATCGACTTCAGAAAGAACTTCAACGGCATGACGAAGACCAGATTTAGCCCCGCGAGGTAAATCGATCTGGGTTACGTCCCCTGTAATAACCGCTCGTGAATTAAAGCCAATACGGGTTAAGAACATTTTCATTTGTTCTACGGTGGTGTTTTGACTTTCATCAAGGATGATAAAGGCGTCATTCAGGGTTCTACCACGCATATAAGCTAATGGGGCAACTTCAATGACGTTGCGCTCGATCAGTTTCTCAACGCGCTCAAAGCCAAGCATTTCAAATAGAGCATCGTAAAGAGGGCGTAAATACGGGTCAACCTTTTGGCTAAGATCACCTGGTAAAAATCCTAATTTTTCACCCGCTTCAACCGCTGGTCGAGTTAACAGGATACGACGAACTTCTTGGCGCTCTAATGCATCAACGGCAGCAGCAACGGCAAGGTAGGTTTTTCCTGTACCTGCAGGGCCAATACCAAAGGTAATATCGTGAGTTACCATGTTGGTTAAGTACTGAGCTTGGTTTTCAGTTCTTGGCTTAATTAGGCCTTTCTTGGTTTTTATGAAGATCTCTTTTCCGTAAGGAATGGTTGATACTTCTTCTTTCGCTTGTTCTAAAATCCCCGACTCTTTCACCGCTAAATGAATTTGTTCTGGTTCAATATCAGGGTATTGATTTTTTATAGGTACAGTATCGACGTATAGATCTTTGAGGATGTCGATAGTGGCTGAAACAGTATGAGGTTTACCAACGACGGTAAATTCGTTGCCTCGATAATTGATTTCGACACCTAAGCGGCGTTCAAGGTGTTTGATATTGTCATCAAATGGGCCACAAAGGCTAGATAAACGGTGATTGTCTGCTGGCTCTAAGGTCAACTCTAATTTGGTTGTTTTAATGCTCAAGATTGCCTCTCAGAATGCTAATTACAAATGCTTATCTATTATTTATTGGGTAAAGTATAAATTATCTCAAGGTTAAATAAGAAAAAAGATGATCAAGAAACCTTAATCATCTTTTTAGTTTTTGATTTTATTGAGGATGTCACATTATGGCGTAAAAGTACCTACACCAAGATCATCTTCACGGCGTGTTTTTTCCATCATCTCTGCTGGAGATACCGCAACGCGTAAACCCATTTCTTTTTCTGTACGCACGAGGTTACCGCGTAGAGAGTTAGTGAATGATTCAGTAATGTGAATATCAACAAATTGACCAATTAAATCAGGGCTACCGATAAAGTTAACTACACGGTTGTTTTCAGTACGAGCACGTAATTCCATTGGGTTACGTTTTGACGGACCTTCTACAAGTGCACGTTGTACAGTGTCTAGCATTAGACGAGAGTAACGCGACGATTGGAAGTTAATTTGTTGTTGTAGTTCAGCTAAACGATCTTTCTTTGTTTGCTCAGGAATATCGCATGGATAATCAGCTGCAGGAGTCCCAGGACGAGCAGAGAAAACAAAGCTGTAGCTCATATCGAAATCAACGTCTTTAATTAGCTTCATTGTGTCTTGGAAGTCTTTATCTGTTTCGCCAGGGAAAGCGACGATAAAGTCAGAGCTAATTAAGATATCCGGACGAGCTTTGCGTAATTTACGAATAATTGATTTATATTCAATTGCAGTATGAGGACGCTTCATCATTGTTAGGATGCGATCAGAACCACTTTGAACTGGTAAGTGTAAGAAACTTACTAATTCCGGTGTATCTTCATATACCGCGACAATATCATCACCAAACTCTAATGGGTGACTTGTTGTAAAGCGAATACGGTCGATACCATCGATAGAAGCAACCATACGTAGCAATTCAGCAAACGTACAGATATCACCGTCATACGTTGGACCACGGTAAGCATTTACGTTTTGACCTAATAGGTTTACTTCACGTACGCCTTGTTCAGCCAGTTGTGCAATTTCGAATAATACGTCATCTAATGGACGGCTAACTTCTTCACCACGAGTATAAGGAACTACGCAGTAAGTACAGTATTTTGAACAGCCTTCCATGATAGAAACAAACGCTGATGCACCTTCTGCTTTTGGCTCAGGAAGGTTATCGAATTTTTCAATCTCAGGGAATGAAATATCCATTACTGGTTTTTCATTTGATTGAGACTGTTTGATCATTTCTGGTAAACGGTGAAGCGTTTGAGGACCAAAAATGACATCAACATAAGGAGCGCGTTGACGAATATGGTCGCCTTCTTGAGTTGCTACACAGCCACCAACACCAATCACTAAGTCTGGTTTTTTATCTTTTAAATGTTTCCAACGGCCTAATTGGTGAAAAACTTTTTCTTGAGCTTTTTCACGAATTGAGCAGGTATTTAATAACAGAACATCCGCTTCTTTTGGATCTTCAGTTAATTCATAACCATTTGCGGCACCTAAAAGATCGGCCATTTTAGATGAATCGTATTCGTTCATCTGGCAGCCCCAGGTCTTGATTAGCAGTTTCTTAGTCATGTAACTTTTTCACTCGTATTTTATTACTAGAATTCGGTACAGTTTTGAGAGACAAGCTCGATCAAAACGGATAGGGCGCGTATTGTACTGCTTTCCGCGCTTAATGACTAGATGTAGACACCCTTGAATATTTTATGGGTATTAGGTCATATTGAGCTAGAAAGGTTAATTCGCACAACCTGATTGATTTTGATTAAGTGAAAATCACGGTAGAATGAAGGAAATAATTGACTCATATAAGGTCTATGGATGATGAAAAAATATGATTACACCATTGTTGGTGGTGGAATGGTAGGAGCAGCGACTGCTATTGGTTTATCAAAATTAGGGTATCAAGTTGCTATTATTGAGCATAAAGCTCCGGATTCTTTTGATAATAGCCAACCAATGGATGTACGTGTTTCTGCTATTTCTCAATCATCCGTTGATTTACTTAATGAGCTAGGTGCATGGGAGCACATTAAGAAAACAAGAGTTTGCCCTTATAAGCGTTTAGAAACTTGGGATCATCCTGAATGCCGAACTCGTTTTCATTCTGATACCCTTAATATGGAACAGCTAGGGTTCATCGTTGAAAATCGTTTGATTCAATTAGGTCTATGGCAAGAGTTTTCTTCTTATGACAATTTAACGGTTGTTACACCGGCTAAAATTACCGAGCTTGAATTTTTTAGTGAGTACAATGAACTAACACTGGATAATGGCAATAAAATTAAAACTAAATGGGTTATTGGTGCAGATGGTGCTAATTCTTATGTACGCCAGAAAGCAAAGATCGGTATTACCGCTTGGGATTATCGTCAGCACTGCATGTTGATAAATATTGAAACAGAAAAACCACAACAGGATATCACTTGGCAGTGGTTTACGCCTTCAGGCCCTCGTTCATTCCTACCTTTACATGGAAATAAAGGTTCTTTAGTTTGGTATGACTCCCCTCAGCGCATTAAACAACTCTCTTCTATGACATCTATTCAGTTAGAAAAAGAAATTAAAGCGCATTTTCCACAAGAGTTGGGGGAGTTTACTGTAGAACAACATGGTTCTTTTCCTTTAACGCGTCGACATGCTCAAAAATACGTTGAACATCGCTGTGTTTTATTAGGAGATGCAGCCCATACTATTAATCCTTTAGCGGGTCAGGGTGTAAATTTGGGCTTTAAAGACGTAAAAGTCTTATTGGAAGAAATAGAATCTAAAGGCACAGAGACAGATAAAGCGTTACGTATTTACGAATCAAGACGAAAAATAGACAATTTAGCGATGCAATCCAGTATGGATCTATTTTATACCTTATTCAGTAATTCTTTACCTCCAGTTAAATTTTTACGAAATGCGGGTTTAAAGTTAGCAGATTCATCTGGGGCGTTAAAAACACAAGCATTGAAATATGCGTTAGGTTTATAGAAATAATATCAGAGGCTAGAGCTTAGGGATGAGTAAAGCGAATCTGTACAAGATAGGGCGATCATTTGATCGCCCTTTTTTGTTATACCAATTCCATTAATTATCTGATCATTATTACTGGTCAAATCACTCAATAGTTGCGTTAAAAATTATTATTGTAGAATAACTACTTATAAGAATTTTTGCCTTACTCTTAAGTGATTTTCCTGCGTAATAAATAGAACATCTAATTAGTTACATTGGTATTACGTGATATAAAAAGAACATGGATATGTGAGAAGAGATTTAAAGAGGAATAGTACAGACGAAAAAAAAGCCCATCAAATTAATGATGAGCTTTCTTAAAAGTGGTTGGGATACCTGGATTCGAACCAGGGAATGCCGGCATCAAAAGCCGGTGCCTTACCGCTTGGCGATATCCCAACAGAG
>NZ_JARACR010000027.1:0-54241 GCF_028765505.1 Aliivibrio sp. A6
GCTGAAACGCCTGAACTTATGGAAATAATGGCTAATTTGCCGAACCAGATGAAATGAAAACCAAAAGGCAACAAAGAAGAAATTCACGCTTACTAAGCCGAAACTACGAAAGCCGCGATTCTTTTGATGAACCGTGCAAAAAATTTCGGACTCAGTACGCACAACATTTAATTATACCCATCACATTCGTAATCTCTACCGAATATATTCCACCACCACAATAACACTACATTCTACTTTAAAACCAACGACCTAACAGCTCAAATACCATAAAATTTAAAAACAATATACGATAATGGTTCATATATCCCACTTTTCAACCTTACCCCATGTAATTGATTAAAATAACAATTCCAACAAAATTCCATATATCTTACAAATATGCGAACCCACATTGCAGACCAAATTTCAGGAACTACAATTCAATCATCATCTATTCACCAATAAAGTTACAATCATGGACATCCCACTAGATCTTAAACCCGATTCACAACGATTTACCGATCAAATACGAATATTCATTCGTACACGATCAATGGCCTACAATACCGAAAAGCAATACATCTATTGGATAAGCTGTTTTATTCGACACAACAATTACGCATCAAAAGATGAAATTGATGCTTTTGATATTCCTGAATACCTTAATCATCTCGTTGTAAAACAAAATGTATCCCCCAATACACAAAAAACAGCATTAAATGCCCTGATATTTTTATGTCGTGAATTTTTGCAGCAATCAGTCGATAACTTGGATTTCAAGCGTTCCAAAAAAGCAACCAAACTACCTACCGTTTTCACTCATAGTGAAGCAATAGCTGTTATAAATGAACTCAAACATCCAACCAAGCTTATTGCACAACTTATGTATGGCAGTGGTTTACGAATTAATGAAGCTCTACGCTTAAGGGTTGATGACATTGACTTAATACATAAAACACTCACAGTACGAAGTGGAAAAGGCAATAAAGACAGAACAACTGTACTACCAGAAAGCATAATTAAAGAGCTTAAAACACAGTTAGCCTTTGTAAAACAGCAACACCAAATGGATGCGATTAATGGAGATGATGAAGTCTACCTTCCTTTTGCTATCGCCGAAAAGTACCCTCATCGAGCTAAAAGTTATGGTTGGCAATATGTATTTCCATCTAAACAAATCAGCAAAGATCCCCGTTCAGGTAAACGACGACGTCACCATATATTAGATAGAAGCGTACAAAAACAAGTGACAATAGCAATCAGAACAGTAGAAATAGACAAAAAAGCAAGTTGCCACACATTTAGACACAGCTTTGCTACAAGAATTTTAGAGCGTGGAGGAGACTTAAGAACAATACAAGAATTATTGGGTCATTCTGATATCAAAACGACCCAAATTTATACGCATGTCATTGGTTTACACTTTTCAGGAACAAAGAGTCCACTCGATTTTGAGTAAATAGTTCCTAAAAGCTACATTTCATATTGGCGATGCTTTAGTGAGTAAAAAATAGCTTTTACTGCTTTCGCCAAAAAAATAACTGCGATAATAACCAAAACTTTACTGATAATAAAGTCAGGGGCTAAATATGAAATAATGGCAAAAAAAGTACCTATCAGTGCCGATAACATCCACTCTTTTTGCATGTTTACATTACCAATCTAGCCATTTCAATGCCTGAACCTTTCACTGCATCGACTTTTTCAGTAATAGAACCATCGACAGAAAGGATATCCGCTTCAATTTGCTCAGAAAGCCAAACCGATTTTGCATCCATAGTAACAAGCTCATCCCAATGGCGATTGATTGCATTGGCTAAACGTACTGTTGCAGCTAAAGGTGAATAAATATTATCGATTTTTGGTTCATATTGCTCAGAAATAGCAAACACCAACTCGTCAGAAAAGGACCAACTCTCAGCCAACTTTGAACCAAGAATGGCACTATCCGTACCAATGGTTGAGCGTTGTGCTGACACTTTAGAACTGCCCGTTTCCATTTTTTCAAAAATAGTCGGAACTTGATCTGCCATCACCGTATAAATCATTAAGTCGCCGATGTTATGCAGCATACCTGCAGTAAAGGCAGCATTAGGGTTTACATCACAACTTTGAGCAATGGCCTTACTTAATATAGCGACTTCAAATGTCTCTTGCCAAAACTCTTCTAAATCTATCACTTCAACATAAGGAAATGCGCTGACTAATGACGATGCAATAATTAATGTTTTTAACGGCTCAAGACCTAAACGAACAACCGCTTGATCGACCGATGATACCCCTTTACCACGAGAAAAATGTGCAGAGTTCGCTAAACGAATAACACGAGCACTAACCACTTGTTCCATTGAAATTGTACGAGCTAATTCTTGAAGCTCTACTTCAGGGTCATTCACAAGTTCCATCATCTCACGGATCACTTTAGGGATCTTTGGTAGCTCATGAGCATGACTTAAAATTTCATTTTGTTCCATTTTCTTCTCCACAACAGCCGCTACTTTTTCTTTTTCATCACAGCAACCGTAAAGCGGCTGGTGCAAACTAAGCGTTCTCGTTGATCTTTAATTTCAATTAGCCAAACTTGAGTGGTTGCACCTAAATGCACCGGTTTTGCTTTAGCGTAAACAGTGCCTTCTCGGACTGCTCGAATATGATTGGCATTAATATCCAACCCTACACAATATTTTGTTTCGTCGACACACCAGTTAGCAGCAATAGATGCAACAGACTCAGCTAACGCAACAGAAGCTCCCCCATGTAGCATTCCTAACGGTTGATGCACCACGGAATTTACAGGCATTGATGCTGTAATTGAATCTGCATCGTAATGGCAATATTCGATATTTAATGCTTCCATTAATGTATTACGAGATGTGGCGTTTAATATAGCCAAATCCATCGGACGCTTCCAAATACTCATAACTTAGCCTCTAGTGCATGTGCTTATTGTGTCTTGTGCTATTTTACACTCAACAATCCAGATCAAAAACACATTTTCACTTGTTGTCAGCTTTTAGTAGCTGATAAACTTCACAAAATTTTCCTCTTCTATCTACATAGGCTTGATATGTTAAATAAAAGCATGATAACAAACTTGATGTCACTACTCTTGTTAGTTATTGGTTACTACATGCAACAAAATACATTGTACTATATTGGCTTATTTGCCTTCTCTGGTGCGCTTACTAACTGGCTTGCCATTCATATGTTGTTTGAGAAGGTTCCAGGATTATACGGCTCTGGTGTTATTCCTGCGCGATTCGAAGAATTTAAAGCCAGTATTAAACGTTTAATGATGGAGCAATTTTTCACTAAAACTAACGTAGATAAGTTTTTATCAAAAGAAATGGCATCGGCGACTAACATTAATCTAGAGCCTGTGATTGAAAAAATTGACTTATCGCCGGCGTTTGATTCTCTGGTCGAAGTCATTATGAACTCTCAATTTGGCGGCATGTTAGCAATGATGGGTGGCAGCGAAGCAATTCAACCGATGCGTGAACCTTTCATCGAAAAAATGAAGCTTTCAATTACAGAAATAAGTCAACAAGATCAATTTAAGCAGGCTTTAAAAGAAGAACTGGAAAGCCCAGCGATGATGGATGACATCCAAATTACGATTGAAGAGATCATTGATCAAAGATTAAATGAACTGACACCAAAATTAGTGAAAGAAATGGTGCAGGATATGATTAAGAAGCACCTAGGCTGGCTTGTGGTTTGGGGCGGCATCTTTGGTGGCGTCATTGGTTTACTCTCAACGCTTATCTAATCTTCCTTTCATCGAATACAAAAATGCCAGCACGAATGCTGGCATTTTATTAGGTATTGTATAAAAACAGAGTACTTCTGTTAATTAATGAAGCGGAGCTTGTGTTTCGTTAAACTTGCCAAAATGCGCTTCTAACGCTTCAGGAGTTAGTTCTCCTGCTTCCTCAAGACGCTTTAGCTCTGCAACAATCGCTTTTTGCTCTTCGATTGAAGGCAATGCCACTTCAGGTTTATCCGATTCTTGCTGAATCATATCTTGCAGTTCTTTTTCAAAATCACTCATGATTATTTTCTCAATTCATATAAAACAATTGACGTTATTCTACAAGAAATCGCATAAAAAGGTAAACCTAAGCGAGCGCTTATACTTTAAATGCACCAACTAATTGATCTAATCGTTGTGAAAGTGCATTTAATTGCTGACTTGAATCGGCAAGTTCTTGAGCTGTTGCCGTGGTTAACTCATTAATACCATTAATCTCTTCGATATTTTGATTAATCGTATACACCACGGTTGATTGCTCTTCTGTTGCAGTGGCAACTTGCGTATTCATATCTGAAATATCGGTAATACTTAACGCAATTCCTGCTAAAACATCCGTTGCAGTATCAGCTGATTGAACACCACGCGCTGTTACTGCATGGCTTGCTTCCATTGCTGTTACGGCATTTTGAGCTTCAGCTTGCAGCTGATCAATCATCTTTTGAATTTCATCGGTAGATTCTGAAGTGCGACTTGCTAGTTGACGGACTTCATCAGCAACCACGGCAAATCCACGTCCATGCTCACCAGCACGTGCGGCTTCAATGGCTGCATTCAATGCTAATAGATTGGTTTGATCTGAAATACCACGAATTACGTCTAGGATTGAACCAATGTCTTGTGTCGTTCCTGCAAGTTGTTCCACCACATGACTCACTTGAACCAAATCACCTTCAAGTTGCGTAATAGCATCACGAGATTCAATGACCGTTTGGCGGCCATCTTGGGTACTTGCTTCCGCTTTACTTGCTGACTGTGCAGCACTCGCGGCATTAGAAGCAATTTCGTTAATCGTGCTTCCCATTTGATTAATTGCTGTCACAACTTGCAAGGTTTGATCGCGCTGCATTTCGCTATTATCACGAGTTGACGTTGCTTTTAGTGCAACATTTTCAGCCGTTGTGTGTAATACATGCCCTGTTTCAACCACATCTGTCACTGTTGAATGGATCTTTTCTACAAAACTATTGAACCCTTTTGATAGCTCTGCTATTTCATCATTGCCTTTTACTTCGATACGATGAGTTAAATCGCCCTCACCTTCACCCAATTCACGGAAACGGTGTGCTAGCTCTTTAATCTTATTAGTAATTGAGCCTGCGCCCCAAATTGCCAACGTTACAAATACCGCAATGATGCCCACAATCCACATAAGAATGTCTTGAGTTGACGCATGAAGGCTTTCAAACACTTCATCAACGGGTACTTCTGCAACAATAAACCACTCCATTGATGGGATATAATGAGAGGCAATAAAGATCTCTTTTCCATTTTTTTTGATACGGCTTAAATTGAAGTTCTGCTTGGTAAGTAAAACTGAGGCTTCTTGAGAACCAACCACATCACTAATCGATTGTTTCCCCATAATGCTATTACTTTTATGGATCTTAATGTCACCATTACCATCCATTAAATAAACAAACCCGGTTTTTTCTATTGTGAACCCATTAAGCAGCGCTACCATGTCATCGAGTGATTTTGAAAAACCAGCCATAGAGACGCCATTCAATTGTTGAAAGTTAACAAAGAGTTTAACCTCACCATTCTGCTCTGTGAATACATTCAGCATTCGCTCTGGTCCACCTTGAGTGAAGCCAAAGAACCACCCATCTTGCTGTTGTGTAAGCTGGCGTAAAAAACCATCTTGGTTCCAATAATACGCATTATTACGGTTAGCAACCGAAGCATCATTCAATTGATATTGTTGCTTTAATTGATTTAATTGCTTAATAAGAATGGTTTGGTTTTCAGGAGAAGTTGTTGGATCTGAAATGGCATCAATAATGAAACTGTTATTGGCCATTTGCTCTGCCGCAGAAGAGATCACCGCGACTTCTTTATCCACTTCACCACCAATTTGTTCAAGAATGGTTGGCAGTTCAAGAGTAGTTAAACGCTCATCTAGTGTATCGAACGCTTTTTTTTGAGCGACAATGCCCACAAGAGAAGTCGAAGCAATGATAGCGATAATAATACCGGCGACGAGTTTCTGTTTTATTGTTAGATTAATCATAATTTTTCCACAGCTAAAATAGACCTTTTATATAACGACTACCAACCACATTTCTTTAATAAATAGTTACAATTTAATTCATTCGCTAAATAGTTGAATAATCATAATTAAACCTCATATTATTAGGAACTAATGTGATTTTCATCGGTCACAAAGAAATAATTACTACGTAATCCAGAAAATGGGTGATATATGCCAGCGTTAAAAATTCAACAATTACAAACTTATCTTGAATCTCAAGTCATTGGTCAGCCTGCATTAGTGAAGCAGTTATTAATAGCCCTTCTTGCTGACGGCCATATTTTAGTTGAAGGTCCTCCAGGCCTTGCTAAGACGCGTGCCGTGAAAATTTTGGCCGATTCTATTGAAGGGGATTTCCACCGTATTCAATTTACACCAGATCTCTTGCCTTCAGATTTAACGGGGACGGATATTTATCGCCAAGAGACCGGAGAGTTTACCTTCCAACCGGGTCCTATCTTTAATTCATTGGTGTTAGCCGATGAGATCAACCGTGCCCCTGCTAAAGTGCAAGCGGCAATGTTAGAAGCAATGGCTGAAAAACAAATCACTGCAGGTCGGAACACGTATCAATTACCAGAGCTTTTCTTGGTGATGGCGACACAGAACCCGATTGAACAAGAAGGGACATACCCTCTTCCAGAAGCGCAACTTGACCGTTTTTTAATGCATTTGGATGTTGATTATCCGGGTGCTGAAGACGAATTGGCTATTCTGCGTTTGAACCGTGGTGAAGCCCTAGGTGAACAAGCTGAGAAACCACAGCCTTTAGCGCAAAGTGAAATATTTAAAGCGCGTAAAGAAGTGCTGTCGATTTACATGGCGCCTGAGATCGAACAATACATTATTCGTATTACTATGGCGACGCGTAAGCCTGAACAATACTGCCAAGACTTAGCGAAGCAACTAGAAATGGGCGTGAGTCCTCGTGCGACGTTAGCGCTTGACCGCTGTGCGCGTGCGCATGCATGGTTAGCCGGTCGTGATTTTGTTAGCCCTGAAGATGTGCAAGCGATGGCTTACCCTGTTTTACGTCACCGTCTGTTATTGAGTTTCCAAGCGCAAGCAGAAGGCACAACGGCAAATAAAGTGGTTGAACGATTATTACAAATGGTTGCGGCTTCTTAGTCGTAAAATAAAGTTATGAATAAGACTACTCTATCGCTGCCACCACACAGTAATGGCGTTACCTTGTCACTTAATGAATTGGTTCACTACAAAAACCATTCATTACAGTGGCTACCGCCGTCTCAATCTGTGTGGTCAAAAATGAATGGCAGTCACCAAAGCCGACAAAAAGGCCGCGGCATGGATTTCTCAGAAGTACGTCAATACCAACCGGGCGATGATATTCGTTCTATTGATTGGCGTGTAACTGCGCGTACCGGTAAACCTCACACTAAACTCTACAATGAAGAGCGTGAGCAACCAACCATGCTGTTTATTGATGTCAGCGACACCATGCGTTTTGGCTCTCAACTGCTGTTTAAATCTGTGCAAGCTGCGCATTTTGCCAGTTTATTAAGCTGGATAACGCTCGCAGCAAAAGATCGCGTCGGTGGGATCATCTTTGATGGATTATCGACCTTGGATTGTAAGCCCTCTTCTCGTCAGAAAAGTGTGCTGCAATTTATGCAATCCATCATTGAACAGCATAATACCAACAGTGACTCAGAGCCTTTAGATACCGCGCAACAAACCAGTTCCTTTGCCAAGGGGTTAAGTCAGTTACAGCGTTTATGTCCTAAAGGCAGTGAGATTGTGATCATCAGTGATTTTTATGCACTGACCGATGAATGTAAGGCTATCTTCAGTCAATTAAGCAAACACAACCGTTTGCAGTTTGTGATGATTAGCGATCCGCTTGAGCAAGGCTCCACTCGCTTTAATGGCACAGAATATGTCTCTGATAACAAACGTTCTGCATGGTTAGATTTTTCGTCATCATCGACTAAAAAAGCATTAGAGCAACAAGCAAATCTTCATAAAGCGTATGTGCAAAACATGGCGATGCAATTAAGTATTCAGCTGCACTGTTTGTCATCAGGCTTGCCGTTATTATCGCAACTGACGTCTTCACAAGATCCATCACAACAAGATAAAGGAGCCAAATAATGTCTTTATCTTCAACCCAACAAGCACCAGCGAGCAATGTATTACCATTAGCGGATATTCATTTACCTGCCGCGCCATCGTGGGGGTTATCACTTACAGGTTATGGCGCCATCGTCTGTGTGTTATTACTGGTTATTGCCATCGTTTGGTTTATGCGTCGTCAACGTCAAAAAAGCGTATTAAAACGTATAGCATTACAGCAGTTATCACAATTAACACCACAGCAAACCAGTGACATTGCGCGTTTATTGAAACAAGCCGCATTAAGTCATTTCCCTCGTGAGCGCATTGCCTCACTTCATGGATTAGCGTGGTGGCATTTTATTGAGCAGCAACTCCCCGTGAAAAAACAGGCCAATGTTCATTTCTCATCTCGTGCAGAAATGTTAGAACTAGCTTTATACGGACAACAAGCATTATCAGAAACCAATCAACAACGTTTCTATGATGATGTGCGTTATTGGCTATCTCATGCTTTACCAGTAAAAAAAGTAATGGCAACAACATCAACAAAAGGACATCAACATGCTTGAATTCGTTTGGTGGTGGGCATGGTTTTTATTACCTATTCCCTTCCTGTTTTACTTTTTTGTGCCTGAAAAAGACGTAGGTACCGCTATTCACCTTCCTCGTCTTCCAGAACAAGGCGAATATAAGCAACCAAATAAACGCATCAACATTGGTTTATTGTCTGTCGCTTGGCTGTTATTGATTTCGGCCCTAGCCCGTCCGGTATGGTATGGCGATCCGGTTGATATTCAGCCTGAGCACCGTGACATGATGCTAGTGGTCGATTTATCTGGCTCAATGGCCGAAGAAGACATGAAAACCGAGAATGGGGATTTTGTGGATCGCTTAACCGCGGTTAAAAAAGTCGTGTCTGATTTCATAGATGAACGTAAAGGCGATCGTCTTGGGTTAGTACTTTTTGGCGATCACGCTTATCTACAAACCCCACTTACCTTTGATAGAAAAACGGTGGAAGAACAACTGGATCGCACCGTTCTTGGCTTAGTGGGACAAATGACCGCCATGGGTGAAGGCTTAGGGCTAGCGACTAAAACCTTTATCGAAAGTAATGCCCCGCAACGAACCATTATTTTATTAAGTGATGGTGGCAATACAGCCGGAGTACTCGAACCATTAGAAGCGGCGCAACTTGCCAAAGACAACAATGCCAAGATATATACGATTGGTATTGGTGCTGGTGAAATGCAAGTTCGTGGTTTCTTTGGTAATCAAACCGTTAATACCGCACGAGATTTGGATGAGAAAACCTTAACTGAAATCGCAACAATGACGGGCGGACAATATTTCCGTGCTCGTAATGCCGATGAATTAGCGCAGATCTACCAAACCATCGACCAACTAGAGCCCATTACTCAAGCAACACAAACGTGGCGACCGCATGAAGAGTGGTTCCGCTATCCGTTAATGGGGTATCTATTTTTCTTCTTTATTATTGTGGGAGTAAGAAAGCGTCATGGCTAATTTTACTTTTCTCTATCCGCTGTGGTTTTTAGCTCTTATCCCTCTTGGGTTATTGGTACTTATTCAGCGTAAAAACAAAAACACCACAGGGTTGATTGCACCGCACATTGCCAAACAATTGGGAATGACTCAAAAGACACAAGGCAATGGCTTTACGCTTGGACTGGTTTTAGCATGGATATGTGTGACTACCGCCCTCGCAGGCCCAAGCTTTGGTTATAAAGACTCACCAAGTTTTCAGCTCTCAGGTGCGCGAGTGCTTGTGATGGATATGTCTCGCTCAGTGTATGCGACCGACGTAAAACCAAATCGCTTAACTCAAGAGAAGTACAAAGCGAAAGATTTATTACCTTACTGGAAAGAAGGCATGACAGGGTTAGTCGCTTATGGTGCAGACAGTTACTTAGTGAGTCCATTAACTGAAGATAGCCAAACGCTCAATAACTTAATTACTAACCTATCGCCAGAGATCATGCCTTATAAAGGTAAAGGCAGTAACTTATTAGCGGCGGTTAATCAAAGTATTGAGATGATGACAAAATCAGGCCATCAACAAGGTGACATCATTGTTTTGACTGATGGGATCTCAAATCAACAGCTCGATAAAGTGATGAGCCGTGTTAAAGGTAGCAAATGGCGTATCAGTTTATTAGGTATAGGAACTAAAAATGGCGCGCCGATTGAATTGCCTTCTGGTCAGTTGCTCACCGATGCTTCAGGTAAAACGGTTGTCGCGACTTTGGATTCAGATCCACTGGTGACACTGGCACAAGCTACCAATGGTGTGGCACAGCTTATTCAATCAGATAACAGTGATATTGAAACCATTGCACGCTTAACTAAAACGCCTTTAGATCAAGTGACGCAAAACAGCGATAACCAAGTGAACAGTCGTGCTAATCATGGTTATTGGCTGCTTTTCCCATTGGTACTGTTCTCACTGCTTTGCTTTAGAAAAGGGATGTTCTTAGCATTATTTTTGGTGCTATTGCCTGTCGATAAATCCATGGCAAGTACTGAACTATCAAGCCGCTTACTTTCTGATGATTACAGCGCGTATCAACAATTTGAGCAAAAAGACTATCAAGCAGCAAGTGAACAGTTCAAATCCAAACAATGGAAAGGAGCCGCTCAATACAAAGCTGGAGATTATAAGGGTACGATTGAAAGTCTAACGGGTCTTGAAGATACTCAATCTCAATATAATCTTGCCAATGCCTTAGCACAAAATGGTCAATTGGAAGAGGCCAAAGAGAAGTACGAATCTTTGCTAAAAACCAATCCAGATATGAAAGATGCGAAGAAGAATCTTGATATCGTCAATAAAGCGCTAGAGCAGAAAAAAAATGATGAGAGTTATAAGAAAGATAAAGATGGGGATACATCATTAAAAGATGATCCTAATGGAGAGAAAAAACAACAGGAAGACAGCAAAGACGGCTCTGAGCAATCTTCAGATTCAAAAGACTCACCATCTCAAGATTCACAGCAAGATCAACAAGATCAGCAGAAAAATGAATCTCAATCTGATGATAAATCACAGTCTGATAAACAAGATAAGTCAGAGGCTTCTTCTCAAGAGCAGCAACAAAAAGATCAAGCTAAAAAGGAACAAGAGAAGAAAGACAAAGAGCAAGCCGCACAAGCTCGTGATAAAGAAGATAAACAACCTAAATCGGACGAAGAAAAAGAGCGACAAGCTCAAATGCAATCACAACAAGCAAAAGCCGACAGTGACGCCATTAAAACCGATCCTCGTCTACAAAAATTAGAGCAATCTGGCGCAAAAGAAGATGAACTGTTGCGCGCCCTATTGTATCTGCAAGCAAAACAACAAGAAGCACCACAAGCTTCTGAAAATGAATGGTAATAAAAATGAGTATAAGACAAACCAGTCCCTACTCTACTGTAAAGAGTTCGACAATGAAGGCTTCTATGAAAAAGACAGCGCTAATCAAAAAAGTAATCTTATTTGCAGCGTTATGCGTTAGTGGCATCTCTGCAAGTTACGCTCAGGCCATTGCAACGGTCAGTAAAAACCAAATCACTGAAAACGAAGTGATTCAATTAATGGTGTCTGTCGATAAAAGCGCAGATCAAAGTAAATTTGACCCTAGCCAACTCGCACCTGATTTTCGCAGTGGCCAAGTCAGCTTTGGTACCTCACGCTCACTAGTGAATGGCGACTATAGCGTACAAAGCCAGTGGACAGTTTCTATTGCCCCAACAAAAATGGGCACGCTAACCATTCCGAGCATGAATGTCGCTGGTGAGCAAACTAACCCAATAACGATTCGTGTGACTAAAGATGCTACCGCTCCAAAAAGCAGTGATGTAATCAAAGTCAGTGGTGAACTAACAAAAGATGAATTGTATGAAGGTGAAACCGCTCAATTTAATGCCAAGATTGCTATCTTTGCGGATATTCGTCGCTTAAAAGATCCAAACATCATCACACCACAAGGTGCTGGTATTGAGTTCTCTCCTATTGGTGAAAGCAAACAATATCAAACCGTAATTGATGGACTTCAAGCAACCGTGGTTGAACAAGCGTTTAGTGTCAGTGCAAACCAAGCTGGTCAATTAAGCTTTGATGGCTTAGCCTTTACTGGTGGGTTAGTGCAAACCGATCGTTATGGTCGTAGCACCAAATTAATCCCACTAAACATTACCCCTAAACAGTATCAATTAACCGTATTAGCAAAACCCGCAGATTTCACAGGGACTTGGTTACCGACTACGGATTTAAAACTAGGGCAGCAATGGCTAGTTGATGGGAAGCCACTAACAAGTACCACAGTAGAAGCCGGAACTGCCATTACACGTCAAATCACGCTAATGATGGCAGATGTCCCACCAGAGAAATTACCAAAACTGGATATTGATTATCCTAAATCGGTTCGCATGTATGATGAGAAACCCGTAATAGGTAAAGACAGCCAAGGCAATAGTGTGATGACCATTAAGCAAGTAATCATCCCTCATACAGGTGGCACGGTTAAATTACCCGCGGTTTCGATTCAGTGGTGGAACAGCACTACACGAAAATCTGAGACAGCAAAACTCGATTCACTGATGTTAACAGTAACACCAAGCACTCAAGTTAATGAGCAAAAGATCGAGAGTCAAACAAATGCTCAACCGAAAACCACAATAAAGCGTGAAGTTGATCATGGTTTTTGGCCATATACTACACTCGCTTTTGCTCTTTTATGGATATTAACGGCAATTGGTTGGGCAATAAGCCGAACAAAAGTAAAGGCAACAAACACAACTGCCAATCAAAAAACTATAGTGATAGGTAATGGCAGTAAAGCACTTATCTCTGCTTTAAAACAAAATAATACAATTCTTGCTCATCAGATCCTTGCAGACCACAATGATCAGTGGGCTAAGCAAGGCATTGACGTTACTGATGTTAAAGAACTCATCACACAATTAAGCCAACAACAATATGCAAGAGATACGAGCAATAGCTCTACAAAACAAATAATTAGCGATATCGAAAAGAAATTATCATCGACAAGTCAGTCATCAAAGCCAATATCTGAACTTGAAAGATTATAACGAATTTTAATTTCATTATTTTTAATTCATTTAAGGCGGAACAGCATTTAATTGTCCGCCTTTTTTTCACCTTCGATTCTGACGCTTTATATCCCCTTAATCTTTCTGCACCCCTTATCTGCTCTCACTTCTTTATTTATAGTGCAAATTAATCTACTACCAGAGGCTTTGCTTCTTTGCGCAAACGATCTCCCTCAAATATTCACATAAAAATCTATGTATTCTCACACTATCTTTCATTTGCCATTGACATCTGAGTCAGAAAACACAATTATCAACCTATCAAATGTTCACTACCATCGCATTTGCTCATAGAGATTATCGTGATGGCAGCGAGACGGACTTTCAAAGAAGATGCTAAATAGCATGTGATCAGTAAGGGTAAGTAGTATGACAACTAAATTAGAACAACTTCGTAAACTAACAACCGTAGTAGCAGACACAGGTGATATTGAAGCAATCGCAAAATACACGCCAGAAGATGCAACCACTAACCCTTCTCTAATTCTTAAAGCAGCTCAAATCGCAGAATACGCACCACTGATTGATGCTTCAATCGCTTACGCAAAAGAGCAAAGCAACGACAAAGCACAACAAGTACAAGATACGTGTGACATGCTTGCTGTTAGCATAGGTAAAGAAATCCTTAAAGTTGTACCTGGTCGTATCTCTACTGAAGTAGACGCTTGCCTTTCTTACGACACAGAAGGCAGTGTGGCAAAAGCACGCCAACTGATCAAAATGTACAACGATGCTGGTATCACTAATGATCGCATTCTTATTAAACTGGCTTCAACGTGGGAAGGTATCCGTGCTGCTGAGATCCTAGAAAAAGAAGGCATCAACTGTAACCTAACGCTTCTATTCTCTTTCGCTCAAGCACGCGCATGTGCTGAAGCTGGGGTGTTCTTAATCTCTCCTTTTGTTGGTCGCATCATGGACTGGTACAAAGCCAAAGAAGGTCGTGATTTTGAAGCTTCTGAAGATCCAGGCGTTATCTCTGTTGCTGGTATCTACAACTACTACAAAGAACACGGCTACAATACAGTAGTAATGGGCGCAAGCTTCCGTAACATTGGTGAAATCCTTGAGCTTGCGGGTTGTGACCGTCTAACTATCAGCCCTGACTTACTTCAACAACTTGAAGAAGCAACTGGCGAAGTGGTTGAGAAACTGATTGATACTAACGGCAATAAAGAGCGTCCAGCTGCAATGACTCACGCTGAGTTCTTATGGGATCACAACCAAGATGCAATGGCTGTTGAGAAACTGGCTGAAGGCATCCGTAACTTTGCGGTTGACCAAGGTAAGCTAGAAGACATGATCGCAGCTAAACTATAATTTTTAGGTTTCAGATCGGTCGGCAAGCTCCCTTGCAGAATTCAGGGGAGTTTGTGTTTATACCAATGCAAGTAATTAGATGACCTATTTATTACGCAGGAAAATCACTTAAGAGTAAGGCGAAAATTCTTATAAATAGTTATTCTACAATACTAATTTTTAACACAACTATTAAGTAATTTAACCAGTAATAATGATCAGATAATTAATGTAATTGGTATTAGTTCAGAAGCCACCACAAATACCTCTGAACCCTTTAAGCGAAGCGATCTGAACCCTGCACTATTCTTTTCAAATATTCGAGTTAATCATTATGAACCGTAAACATTTAGCTAATGCTATTCGTGCTCTAAGCATGGACGGCGTACAACAAGCAAACTCTGGTCACCCTGGCGCACCAATGGGCATGGCTGACATCGCTGAAGTTCTTTGGCGTTCACACCTAAACCATAACCCTGCAAACCCTGAGTGGGCTGATCGCGACCGTTTTATTCTTTCTAACGGCCACGGCTCTATGTTGATTTATTCTCTGCTTCACCTAGCAGGTTATGAATTACCAATTGAAGAGCTTAAAAACTTCCGTCAACTGCATTCTAAAACACCAGGTCACCCTGAGTACGGTTATGCACCGGGTATTGAAACAACAACAGGCCCTCTAGGTCAAGGCATTACCAATGCGGTTGGTATGGCAATGGCTGAAAAAGCATTAGCGGCACAATTCAATAAAGAAGGCCACGACATCGTTGACCACTTCACTTATGCATTCATGGGTGATGGCTGTCTGATGGAAGGTATCTCTCACGAAGCATGTTCTCTAGCTGGTACCTTAGGTCTTGGTAAACTGGTTGCTTTCTGGGATGACAACGGTATCTCTATTGATGGTGAAGTTGAAGGTTGGTTCTCTGATGACACACCTAAGCGTTTTGAAGCATACGGCTGGCACGTAATTCCTGCTGTCGATGGTCACGATGCTGACGCAATCAATGCAGCAATTATCGCAGCTAAAGCAGATCCTCGCCCTACTCTGATTTGTACTAAAACTATCATCGGTTTTGGTTCTCCAAACAAGCAAGGTACACACGACTGTCACGGTGCTCCACTAGGCGCTGAAGAAATTAAAGCAGCGAAAGCACAATTAGGTTGGGAGCACGGCGCATTTGAAATTCCGCAAGAAGTTTACGCAGAATGGGACGCGAAAGAAGCAGGCGCAGCTAAGGAAGCGTCGTGGAACGAGAAATTTGCAGCTTATGAAGCAGCATACCCAGAGCTTGCAGCCGAGTTTACTCGCCGCGTAAACGGTGATTTACCAAAAGAGTGGGAAGAGAAAGCATCGGCAATCATTGCTGATCTTCAAGCTAATCCTGCAAACATTGCGTCACGTAAAGCGTCTCAAAATGCACTAGAAGCGTTTGGTGCTATGTTACCTGAATTCATGGGTGGCTCTGCTGACCTTGCACCATCTAACCTAACTATGTGGTCTGGTTCTAAGTCTCTAACTGCTGAAGATTTCTCTGGTAACTACATTCACTATGGTGTTCGTGAATTCGGTATGACAGCTATCATGAACGGCATCGCTCTGCACGGTGGTTTCGTACCATACGGCGCAACGTTCCTAATGTTCATGGAATACGCTCGTAATGCTATGCGTATGGCTGCACTGATGAAAGTGCAAAACATCCAAGTATACACACATGACTCTATTGGTCTTGGCGAAGATGGTCCTACTCACCAACCGGTTGAGCAGATCGCTTCTCTACGTCTAACACCAAACATGAGCACATGGCGCCCATGTGACCAAGTTGAATCTGCAGTGGCTTGGAAGCTAGCGATTGAACGTCGCGATGGCCCATCAGCACTTATCTTCTCTCGTCAAAACCTTGCACAGCAAGAGCGTGATGCAGAGCAAGTGGCTAACATTGCTAAAGGTGGCTACATTCTTAAAGATTGTGAAGGCCAACCTGAGTTAATCTTTATCGCTACAGGCTCTGAAGTTCAGCTTGCGGTTGAAGCAGCAGCTCAACTAACTGCTGAAGGCAAAGCAGTACGTGTTGTATCAATGCCAGCAACTGATGCATTTGATAAGCAAGATGAAGCTTACCGTGAATCAGTACTTCCATCAGCAGTAACAAAACGTGTTGCTATTGAAGCGGGTATTGCTGACTTCTGGTACAAGTACGTTGGTTTAAACGGCAAGATCATCGGCATGACAACGTTTGGTGAATCAGCACCTGCTGAACAATTATTTGAAATGTTTGGTTTCACTACTGAAAATGCAGTGAAAACAGCAAAAGAGTTGTTAGCTTAACCCAATAAAAAGGATTTAATCATATTAAAGGATTAAGCCCTTAAGAATAAAAGCCCCATTATCTTATATGGATAATGGGGCTTTTTATATGAACTCTTTTATTAATTATTTATCTTTTTAACCTTCATTAAATAGTGATATTCGTCGAATATTTTTAACTATTTTTCACTGCTATCATTTATAGTTTCATACAATTCTTTTAATAGTCCAGAATCTATATTAACTAGCCCATTAGAAAGATAAATATAATTACCTTCTGTTACACTTAGTAATATATTTCTTCTTATCATTTCACTGTCTTTTGATTCTTTATTTTGAAAATGAAAGTGTTGTATTTTTTCGTAAACCATTTCAGATATTTGATCTATCTGCTCTTGTGTTAAGCAAACACGCGACATTCCAACTTCAGGCCTTGATTCTTTTGATAACACTTCTAATCTTAATTTTTCAGTGAACAGTTTATCAAGCTTAGAGCCTTCAAAAAAGGTGTAATATGGGGGCGTAAGAAAGGCTGGCTCCCCGTCAGAACGAAGCTCTACCAACCCCATAATCTCTAATGATCTTAAATAGATATAAACACTTTGCTCTGTTAAACCATTTTCTTTCGCAACATCATCAACCGGACGTCCTTTAACATGAATTTCATAAAAAAAGTCGTAAATATATGGGTGATTAAAGAACACTTCATCTAAGACTTCGGTTCTCGTCCCTTCTTCTCGATTATGGATATCTCGAGCTATTTGAGATAACTCTTCAATATTAGTATTTAATACGGTTGCATATTCCATCAATTTATCAATACCAATAGAGTTACTATGAAAATGACGCTTTAATGTTGAAATCGGGACATTAACCTTTAATGACAGTTCATTATAAGTAAGATCATTTTCTTTTAACTTAACCCGTAATGCATTAAGTAATAAGCTTGCACAAAACCCCATAACTACTTCCTTGATGTTATTTAACTATTAAAATTAACGTTACTTTATATTGTTTAAAAATACCAGTTCAGTTTCAGTTTTTGACCTCTCTAAACTCAAAAATTAAACCATATACCTTATAAAACTATTAATTATTGCCGACCCACTCATTTAAAGGTTACAAATATGTTACACCGTCAAGTTTATGACGGGATTATTATAAAACGTCAGTTCTTGCTTATATAAGCACTTTTTATACACGGAAGTCATTTATGCAGACAAATAGTACAAGGATGTCAATGCTATCTCGCTTCATTGGTTGTACTCTTATACTAGCTCAGCCAGTATTTGCAGA
This sequence comes from Aliivibrio sp. A6, assembly GCF_028765505.1. Taxonomy (NCBI): domain Bacteria; kingdom Pseudomonadati; phylum Pseudomonadota; class Gammaproteobacteria; order Vibrionales; family Vibrionaceae; genus Aliivibrio; species Aliivibrio sp. A6. The sequence continues at coordinate 18,145 of NZ_JARACR010000027.1, forward strand.
AAAAACAGAAGAGCCTATAGCAGAAGCATCAGAAGAAAAAACAACAGGCAACTCAACAAACGCATGGGGGGGATCTCTGTCTCTAGGTTATGACAGTAATTTCTTTCAAGCCACTGATTATCGTTCGAGCAGAGCCTTGTCATTCCACGGATCGTTATATTTTAGTTTTTGGGAGAGTTACTCGCTTTATACCAACAGTGGTGGTTATCGAACCCTGCAAGGCGCAGAAGGTTTTTACTCAACAGATACTGTTGTTGGGCTATCAAAATCATCATTATTAACGTTTGGAGAAAGCGGTAATGTATCTATTAGCGGCCAGTTCTCGATACCAACCTCTCAATCTTCACAAGATAACTTTTTAAATACGGCTTTTCGAGTTCAAACGCCGATTTCATTCAAACTTGCTGATATCGGCATAACCGTAGCGCCAAGAATACGGAAAAATTTTCATCAATATACAACGTCACCCAATGGAAATGTCAATATTTCATGGGCTTTAGGTCTATTACTTGTCGCAAATTATACCTATGGAGATGCTTTCTTCTCTGCATCTGCACTGGGTGGTACCTCAATTAACTATAACGGACGTTGGGCTGATGGCTACAGTTACGGGGGCAGCCTAACTACAGGTTATAACTTACGTGATGATTTATCTCTGTCTCTCACACTCGCCTCTTCTGGTGTATATACGGACGCCGCACAAGGAACACTAGGCAGCTTTGATATTTTTGATGAAGCCAAAGCAACCTACTCTTTAGGACTGACTTACTCCTTTTAAGGAAGAAAAAAAATAACAACAGGATGTGAACATTATGATATTTAGAAAACTTTCATTAGCCGCGGCCATTACCGCAACTCTGACTGGTTGTGCACCAGAAGAGCAAGAATATGATGCATTAGAAAAAGACGTAACCGAAGTTCAGGTTCAAGATCTTCGTCTTGATGGACGCTGGTTTTATGCGCCAACTACGGGTGCTGCACCTCGCTTTGCCGTAACTCAATTTCCTTTCTTACAAGGTATGGGCCGTTATGTTGAACTTTGTTTTTCTGACGAAGGTTTAGAAGTTCGTGGGTACGACAATAACAACCCAGACCTTTTATTACCTAAAGATAAGAATGGCTACTGTTTACCACAAGATCAAAATAACATTGGTTCAGACGACCAAGTTAACTTCCCTCACGTTATGACCATCCCTGGTAGCTATGCAAAGTATCAATGTCGAGAAGACAGTTATGGTGATTGTACTAACACCGAAGAGAAAGACTCCGATCCAAACCTTAGCAACACCACCTTTAGAAACAATACCCACTTTACGCCAAGCCCAGAATCGACACTAGTTAGTGACTTAAACTGGGATGAGTTATATGGAACCAAAGACGGCTTAACACCTCAAGGTTCACCAGAAGTGATCTCGTGGGAATTTGATCCAAAGAAAGGAGTATTAAACTTCGAGCTTGAGCAAACATTTAAGATCAATTTTGACAAACTATCTCGCTATATGGATTGGTCAGCAATGGAAGAAGAGATGGCAAAAGGCTCATTCAAATCTCGCTTTTATTACTCTCTTGTTCATGAAAGTCACTTAGCATCTGAAGATTACACTCCTATTGTTTACCCTGGCGGAGATGATGATGATTTTGGTTTCTTTACAACAACAACATTAAAACTCGATTCTATTACGAATAAATACAACGATATAACCTATCTAAATCGCTTTAATCCATCAAAAGGCAGCATCGACTATTATCTTTCTGACAATTTCTTTGAAGATAAAAATAAGATTTACCTTGATGCAACCATTGAAACTATCAATAAAATGAACTTAACACTGAATGTACTTGAGCCTAACAGTGGGAAGCCACAAATTAAGATTGTTAATAAAACAGAAGGCATGGGTATTCATGCGGGAGATTTGCGTTATAACGTGATCAATCTTGTTGATGAGCCTCTTGATAATGGCTTATTAGGTTATGGTCCATCCATTGCTAATCCAAGAACCGGTGAAATTATTAAAGCGCATGTAAACCAATACTCGGGCGTAGCTCGTACTGGATCGTCATACTACTGGAATAATTTAGTCCGCTTATACAACAACAAACAATTAGCAAATGTGGATTACTTTGTGCCTGCAGAAAAAACCGTCGTTCCTGATGAAGCACCTGCAGAAGAAGGAGCCGTTGAAAATCAGCAAGTTCAACAAGCAATGAATAATCAAGTTGTTAGGCAACTTGAAGCAGATCGAATTGTAAATGAAGATCCTTATGGCTCTCAACTAGCTCAATACATTGAACCAATTCAGGACAATTATTCTCTTCCTCCAATTCAACTTAATCACCTTAATCCGGTTCATGATCACTCTAGTTTTGAGGATGTAGCTAAAGCGGACATGCAACGACTTCAACTTTGGTCAGAAAATAGCGTATACCCTGTTGAAGCAATGTGGATCTCAGCCACACAAAAAACCATGCTCGAAAATCTGAATTTATCAGACGCTTATTTCACAGAAGTTTATGATGGTGATCATCTACAAGCCAAAGTATTGAAAAAATGGAAGCAACTGTCTCCTGAGCTACAAAGAAAAGCGGCAGATATGCTTACTATCACCACTTACACGAATACCTTAGTGCATGAAATAGGACATAACCTTGGGTTACGTCATAACTTCAAGGGATCTAACGATTCAAATAACTACCTATCGCCAGCGCAAGCTGAAGCATTAGGCATCAATGGTATTCCGGCATATAGCTCAACAATGGATTACGCACCAAGTATGTTTGATGAGATCCCTACGTGGGGACTTTATGATGTCGCTGCATTTAAATTTGCTTACGGCCGTAAAGTAGATGTAATCGACTTTTCACCATCACCGCAAGTAGATAAACCAGAAGATCTTATTGAGCAAGCACCTGAGTTCATTGCCCCTGATGATCGTGAATTAACAGAAGAAGAACAAACGCAATTAAATGCATGGGAAAAAACTCAAGCCATCCTTGATCAATACGGAACGTGGAATAATTATTTATACGCTCACAACGAACAAACAGAACAGTATAATAGCTATCAAAACTTTGCCTCTAGTGGCATTGTGGCTCACTTAAGTACAGATAATCCATACATCACATGTACAAAAGTTGAACCGCTTGGAGATATCAATAGTGATGGCTCTGATATGTCTAAATATACTTGTGATTTAAATAAGTTTGACCAACTGGCATTACAAGAGCATCAAACGGATGCCGTTAAATATGGTGTTATGCATTATTTTAAGCAAGTTGAAAACCAAAATGTTAGTAGCAAATTTGAACGTGTTGATTTTGACTTCTGTACCGATGGAAATGTCAGCCTGAATAGTGACTGTAACCGTTTTGATGAAGGTACCAACTTAGAAGAAATCGTTCTTTATAAATGGCAGCGTTATCTTGATAACTATGAAAATACAAACGCTGGGATCTTAAGTGACTCAGGATTAACAACAGGAAATTATATTCGATACATTCAGAGTCGTTTTTCATTCATGAACGAAATTCGAGAAGTAATCGAAGATACTGAACTTCAGGATAACTTTTTTTCTAAGCTAGGCTATACAAGACCAACAGATAAACCCCTTGATTTTTTTGGTTTCATTACTGAATCAAATTGTCGAATTGGTAAGACAAACGACTTATGGTATTGTGAATACGGAAATGCAACAAAACAAGCCGCAAGCTTCTTTTTGAGTGTATTAAAAACACCTGAGCATCAATGTATTATCGAAACAAAACAAAGCACATCTCCTGAAGCCGCAGTTATCGACACTCAACTTGTTTCATTTGGTGAATATCTATCATTAAAACTAAGACGCCACATTCCTGAAGATTATGATATTTCTTCTGCCTCTTGTTTTGATGATGTCATTCAAGAAGCAATCGCAATAGTAAGCAATGATATAGATACTAAGAACTTCACCCAAGCAACACTGGAGACCAAAGGTGGCAAATTTTTGAACTCGGTAAGTAGCTTTTCTCCAGATAATAACTACTCTAACTCAGTATCAACATTAGGTATTTGGCCAGATAAAGCTTTATCTTCATACTTCTTAGCTCGTCGTAATACTTTACGTTACACTGATGAACCAAGCTTTGCTGCACTAATGGATTGGCCCGGTGTTAAGCAAGAGTTTGATAATATAATGGAGCACTTAGTAGCAGGTACCCCACTTGCTTCCCCGGTTGAAATGATTAACAGCAAAGGTGAAACAATCATTCCTGAAATACCAGTAAGCCTTCACTTTACTGATAAATTAGAAGCTTTACCTCCTATGCCATGTGGTATTACTGATTTTTTAAATATATCGTGTACTGCTCGTGCAGACATACCTTCGATGCTGATCGCAATGGCAGCAAAAAACATTCATTCTACCGATTACGATGTTCGTGAACGTTCACTCAACCAATTTAACAGTTGGGTAAAAGAGACAGACAGCTATTATCTACCAGATGAGAATATAACCTTCATATTAAACAATAAAAAATACGCTGCGACTGAAGAAAATACGCTTGCTTGGAAATACGCTCATCAATTAGACGCACTTTCACCAAGTGAGTTAACGACAACTTTTGCTGCGTACACAAGAGCTGAGTTACAAACGGTTCTTAATACGTGGGATAAATTCCTAAATATGACAACTGTACCTGTATATCAAACTGTTATTGCGTTTAAAAATCATGAGTTAATTCGTTCAATGTCAAACGAAGTAAAACCTGTTGTAGATCAATTACATGCTTGGGGTTTCGAAACATTAACAAATGACGCGCTAAACTATGGTATTAATACCGTACTTGGTAACTTAATCGAAAGTGGCGTTCTAACTCAGTTAGATAATGGGGATTTCAAAGAAGAAGCAACAGGCAAGGAATATCCTATTAATGACATTATTAATATAACTGTTTACCTTCAACTTATTTACCATAGAGACCTTGAAAATTTTGATTTGATTCAAACCGTTGCCCAAAATTATCAAGAGCAAATAGAGTCAGCGATAGAACCTCGAGAAGTGACTTTATGGGAACAAGATCCTTTGTTAATAAAGGCCTACTTAGATAATGATTTCCGCGTAATTGACAGTAATTATCAAAAAATCAAACAGACTCTAAATAGACTTCCTACCGTAGTGATACGCCACTAGGAACTTTTCACACAAACAAAAGCCAGCATAATCGCTGGCTTTCTTCATCTCAAATAATAGAAATATACCTAAAAGTTAATCAGCCATTGTTACTTTATTCCTACCATTTTCTTTAGATAAATATAACGCTGAATCTGCAAGCTTATACGCTTCAGAAAATGAAATATCAGACTCAGCAATAGCACCTATAGATATGGTAACAGGCAGCTTTTTAATAAGCTCAGAATCGATAGCAACTCTTATTTGTTCCGCTTTCGCTTCTAATTGCTGATAACTGTACGACTTGAATGTAATCAGAAATTCTTCACCACCCCATCGTACTGCTACGTCTTTTCGTCGGATAGTATGTAAAATACGTTCAGCAACTTCTTGAATAACCTCATCGCCTTTTTTATGCCCGTAAGTATCATTAATACGCTTAAAGTGATCAATGTCGATAATTAACAAAGCATGAGTTCTCATTCTTTTTAAACGTTTTTCATAAAAATCACGACGATAAAACCCTGTCATACGATCATATTGCAATAAATACTTACGTCGATTGTAATTCATCCGCAAAAAGAAAATCGTGAGTGAAAATAACAAAGATGGTAAAAACAGCCTTTGTGTCATATCAATGATAGAAGTTTATAAAGTGAGATCTTATCTCAATTTATAGAATTAAAACCATTATAAGCAACAATATAATTCAATAAGTGAATACATCCAGTCATCACAATGATTATATGAATGAGCCTCTGTTAAAACAAGTAACACTTTAAATCATTGATAAATAATTAATTATTTATCAATCGTTATTTTTATGAGAGATAAGTTTACCTTCTGTTAAAGAAACATGTTATGGTTTAGGAGAATGAAGTTGAAAGGAGAAGGATTACCATGAAACCTGAATTTATATATAAAGTACCCGCTGAGCTAGGAACAAAAGGCCAAGCAACTGCAGAAAGAGAAGCAGAAACACTTTACTCTGAACTATTAGGTAAAGGTGCGCGAAACATGACCGAAATTAAGGTAGAGCTAAGAGACTCTAACGTTGTTTCAAGCTGGGTAATTGATGGCGAAAGATACTATAATAATTGATTTTTCTATACCTATTTAAAATAAAAAGGGCCACTTATTTGTGGCCCTTTTTCAATTAAATGCTTTCAATAAACCTTGCTATCACTCTTTACCGAAAACGTTGTTCTCTTGCTCTTGTACTCGGATGAAAGTAGTACGCTTAGTTAGCTCTTTAAGCTGCGCCGCGCCTACGTATGTACAAGTTGAACGTACACCGCCAAGGATGTCAGAAATCGTTGTATGAACTGAACCACGGAATGGTAATAGTACGGTTTTACCTTCAGCTGCACGGTACTTAGCAACACCACCTGAGTGCTTGTCCATCGCGCTTTGTGAAGACATTCCATAGAATTTCATGAACTGCTTACCGTCTTGCTCGATAACTTCACCACCTGACTCTTCGTGACCAGCTAGCATACCGCCTAGCATTACGAAATCAGCACCGCCACCGAACGCTTTAGACACGTCACCAGCACATGAACAGCCGCCGTCACCAATGATACGACCACCAAGGCCGTGCGCTGCGTCAGCACATTCAATGATTGCAGAAAGTTGTGGGTAACCAACACCTGTTTTAACGCGTGTAGTACATACAGAACCTGGGCCAATACCTACTTTAACGATATCAGCACCAGCTAGGATAAGTTCTTCAACCATATCACCAGTAACAACATTACCAGCAGAAATCACTTTGTCTGGGAATTCAGCACGTACTTTCTCTACATATTGAACTAAATGCTCAGAGTAACCGTTTGCGATATCGATACAAATAAAGATTAAGTCATCTGTTAATGCCATGATATCTTTTGTCTTTTGGAAATCTGCTTCAGATGTACCCGTAGAAACCATTGAATTTTTAAGAACAGATGCATCGTTCTCTTTTACAAAACCAGCCCAATCTTCAACAGTGTAGTGTTTATGTATCGCCGTCATTACACCGTGCTCAGAAAGCGCTTTAGCCATAGCGAAACTACCAACAGAATCCATATTAGCTGCAATTACTGGTGTACCAGACCATTGACGTCCACTGTGTTTGAATGTAAACTCGCGGGTTAATTCGACTTGAGAGCGACTTTTCAGTGTTGAACGCTTAGGACGAAACAGTACATCTTTGAAGCCTAACTTTAATTCTTGTTCGATACGCATGATAAATTCCTCGTATTATCGATAGTGGCTCTACTATCTCTTGTTGCCTTTGGCAGAAGGCAGTTAACAATCCAAGATAGCAGGCACAAAAAAACCGGGGCGCTGGCAGGCGCTCCGGTTTTCAGTATTATAGGGCCGGAAACTTATTCTGCAAGCCTGATAATTCAATTTTTTTTATGATACTATTGATAAATCTGCAAACAAAAGCCAACAAACAGAACACTTCACCTAAAACAGCAGAATAAGCAAAATATAACTCTAACAGACTGCACTAAAACAGCAGGATATATAAACCATCATTCTGATAAGATTTTAAGATATTTTTACAAAGTAAACGTTTGCGGTAATCGATTAAAAATCACGAGTGATCTATATCTCATTTTTTTAATCGATTGATGAACGTTAATGAAAAAACTTGTGATATAATCTTGGAAAATTCACTTATTAACTGATCTTTAATTCATGAAGTTTCCTGGCCAACGTAAGTCTAAACACTATTTTCCTGTTCACACTCGCGATCCATTAGTGAATCAAATCAAACAAACGCCTAAACTTGAACGCACCCACCTTATTGGTGTTGGTCAAACCATTGTCGACATTGAAGCTAAGGTCGATGATGATTTCTTAGCGCGTCACCAGTTAAGTAAAGGTCATTCACTGGTTCTTGAAGAATCAAAAGCAGAAGCTTTATATAAAGAACTGTTTGAAAGAAACTTGATCAGTCATGAGTATCCTGGTGATACCATTGGTAATACCCTTCATAACTACTCAGTGTTAGCAGACAGCAAATCTATCCTGCTTGGCGTTATGAGTGAAAACATCAAAATCGGCTCTTACGCTTATCGTTACTTATGTAATACAACAAGCCGTATGGACTTAGATCACCTACAACCAGTTCAAGGCCCTATCGGTCGTTGTTACACCTTGATTTCTGAAGATGGCGAACGCACGTTTGCAATCAATGAAGGTGACATGAACCAACTGTGCCCTGCTCACGTTCCTGAGCATATCTTTGAAAAAGCCTCTGCTTTAGTGATTTCTTCTTATCTAGTTCGTGGTAAAGAAGGCGATCCTATGATGGATGCAGTTCAAAAAGCGATTGATTGTGCAAAATCTCATAACGTTCCTGTAGTTCTAACTCTAGGCACTAAGTACGTTATCGAAGGCAAAGCAGAATGGTGGCAAGCTTTCTTAAAAGAAAATGTAACGGTTGTTGCAATGAACGAAGAAGAAGCTGAAGCCCTTACTGGTGAGAAAGATCCCCTACTAGCAGCAGATAAAGCATTAGAGTGGGTTGACTTAGTACTTTGTACTGCGGGTCCTGTTGGTTTATACATGGCTGGCTTTACAGAAGAAAGCATTAAACGCGAAACGGACAAGCCACTTCTTCCTGGTAACATCCCTGAATTCAACCGTTTTGAATACAGCCGCCCAATGATGAAAGCACAATGTACCAAACCAATTAAAGTGTCTTCTCACATTGCCCCTTACATGGGTGGCCCAATGGAGATTAAAAACACTAATGGTGCAGGCGATGCAGCATTATCTGCTTTACTTCATGACATGGCTGCAAATTACTACCATAAAGAGAATGTGCCAAACTCAAGTAAGCACGATGCAGAATATTTAACTTACTCTTCTTTCTCTCAAATTTGTAAGTATTCAAACCGTGCAAGCTACGAAGTATTAACTCAACACTCACCACGTTTATCTAAATCAATGCCTGAACGTGAAGATTGTTTAGAAGAAGCATACTGGGAGCGTTAAGCTAAAACCTTATTGTTCCTTCATAAAAAAATCCGACGCCAAACGTCGGATTTTTTGTATCTGTAATACGACTTTTAACTGGCTATTTAAGTACGGTAAAGCACCTTCACTACATGCCAACCAAATTTAGTTTTTACTAGGTGCGGGACAAGAGTTTCACCACTAAAGCACACTTTATCAAACTGCGGTACCATTTGGCCTTTCTTAAATTCACCTAAATCACCGCCTTTTTTACCAGAAGGGCAGCTCGAGTATTTCTTTGCTAATACGTGAAATTTAGCGCCTTTTTTAAGCTGCTGAATAATGTCTTCTGCTTGTTCTTTATGTTTAACAAGAATGTGTAGCGCAGCTGCAGTGCTAGCCATGAATACCTCAAAATGATTCTAGATAAATTAGTGTTAATTATATCGTTTATTCGCTATCAATTGATAGTCTCACCTTTAAAAACCGTCTCAAAAAAACTACAATTAGATTCATAAAAATAATCATTTTCAGAAGGCCATTACTTATGAAAAGCAAAGCGAATCAATCGCAAGGTATGCTGCTTTTTAAACTCACGCTAACTCAACGTTTTGCTATTGGTACGTTGAAAGTTCGTGAGATCGTACCTTTTCAAGCGTTGACTTCCATTCCCTACTCGCACCACCACGTATTAGGGACCGCAACCATTCGTGATATGGCAATTCCAATCATTGATATGTCTGCTGCAGTTGGCTTTAGAGCACTTCATCAAGACGAATTTAAAGATTGCTATATTATCATCACCGACTGTATGCGCACTGTAGTTGGCTTTGCAGTAAGAGCAATAGATAAAATTATTGAGTGTGACTGGAAAGCAATTGAATCCTCACCAAAAACGGCGGGGTCTAATGTATTTGTAACAGGCATAACTCGTGTTGAAGATAACATAGTACAGCTGCTTGATGTTGAGCTTCTATTATCAAAAATCTACCCAGAAGATACCTCAAATTTATACCCAATTTTATCTGATGTAGAAAGAGAAAAGCTAAAGCCATTAAATATCTTATTAGTTGATGACTCTTTTGTTGCTCGTAAACAACTGTCGACAGCATTAGATAGCATTAATATCCCTTACCAAGTCGCAATAAACGGATTAGATGCTTATGAAATGCTAAAGAAAGCTTCTGATGAAGGGAATCCATATAATATCGTGGTAAGCGATATTGAAATGCCGGGATTAGATGGCTATGAATTAGCATTTGAAATCCAAAATGACGCTCGATTGAAAGACGCTTATGTGATCCTTCATACTTCCCTATCAAGTGAGATCTGTGTTGAGCAGGCACATCAAGTTGGGGCTCATGAAGCGTTAACGAAATTTGAAGCTACGGAATTAGTTCAAGCCATGCTACGCGGTGCAAATCATAACAATCGACAAGTTGCCTAGTTATACCAATGCCAGTAGTGAACAAAAATTACAGATACAAAAAAACGCGTTACCTTAGCTAGGTTAACGCGTTTTTATTTTCTACTATAAGCAGTTTTTAAAACAAGCTAATCAAAAAACTTAAAAGTATAAACGTATTACAGAAACAGCAACACAACCTGGACGGCGACATTTTTCGATTTCGACTTTCACTTCAGTTTCAATTTCTAAGCCACGCTTGATCGGCGTTACCGACATTAGCGTACTTCTTGCACGAATTCGCTTACCCGCTTTTACAGGATATGGAAAACGTACCTTGTTTAAACCGTAGTTTACGGTCATTTTAGCCGTAGGGAACAGTAAATTATCACTACCTACGTTATCCGTCAGTTTTGACAACATAGACAAAGTTAAAAATCCATGTGCAATCGGTGTTTTAAATGGTGATTCTGCTGATGCTCTTTCTGGATCAGTATGGATCCATTGCATATCCTCAGTGACTGCACCAAAACTATTAATGCGTTCTTGATCCATCATTGACCAATCGCCAATATGGATTTCTTCGCCCAAACGAGCGGTTAACTCTTCAAATACAGCTTGAGTATCTAAGTTCATTTCAATTGGCTCAGGTTGAACAGCCGCACTTTGCTGCTCATTAACAGCGCGCTTATGCTCTTTAACCCACGAAATAATGTGAATGTTGTTGGCTTTATTTAAAAATTCAATCCAGTAATCTTTTATGGTTGGTGACATCCAATCTTTTAATTCAAAGGGATGTTTCGCCAGATATTCACGCTTATGCTTTAGAAAATCGACAACCTTCATAGAGAAACCTTATTTGATATCTAATCGTAAAAACAATGTTTAAGTGCCATGTATATAATTGTGTTACAGGTCACGTTTTTTTGCAAACATTTTCCGAGCATACAAGCGTTCGCTGAGTTGCGATAAAGATTTGAAATTCATATAGATAGACCAATATGCACAGTGTACAATTAATTTCAAAAATCAGACATATCTTCTACTTTATAAAGAGAAATCCGTGCTTGTACTTTTTTCACAGACAAAAAAAAGAGCATAGCTATATACTCTTTTTGCTCTATTCATTCATTTCTATTAGCGTGATTAGGAGCCTCTAGCTCTAATAAACTAACCTCTATAGTAGCGTTGCGGTACAAACGGCATTTTCTCTACCGTCATTGCTAATTTTTTACCACGAACCTCTGCGAACACTTCTGTACCAATAATGGCTAGATCTGCTCTTACATACCCCATAGAAACCGGCTTTCCTGCTGTTGGACCTGCGGTACCTGAGGTCACAATGCCAATCTCATTATCAGCCGCATCAAATAACTTGCAGCCTTCACGCACTGGCGCTTTACTTTGCCCCACTAAACCAACACGTTTACGATTCACATCTTTCGTTTCGATTTGCTTTAAGATGATATCTGCACCAGGGAACCCACCTGCACGCTCACCGTCCGCACGACGATTTTTACTGATACCCCATAGTAAACTTGCTTCTACTGGCGTCGTAGTTGTATCTAAATCATGACCGTATAAACATAAACCACACTCAAGACGCAGAGAATCTCGCGCACCAAGACCAATCCACTCCACCTCTTCAAAAGACGTTAATGCCTCTGCAAGCTCTACCGCTTTATCATTTGGCACGGAGATTTCATAACCATCCTCACCTGTATACCCAGAGCGGCTGATATAGCACTCAATGCCATTAATCTCAATAACTGCTGTATCCATAAACAACATAGAAGCAACCGATGGTTGAAGTCGTGATAATACATCAGCCGCTTGAGGACCTTGTAATGCCAATAAAGCACGATCGTCAATCACTTCAAGCTCAACACCTTCAGGAAGATTTGCTTGTAGATGCGCAATGTCTTGTTCTTTACATGCCGCATTCACAACAACAAACAGGTGATCGCCAAAATTAGCCACCATCAAGTCATCCATAATACCGCCCGCATCATTAGTGAAAAATGCATAACGTTGTTTCTGAGAAGGAAGATCAATAATATCAACAGGTACTAGTGCTTCTAGTGCAGCAGCTGCCCCTTCACCTTTTAAGCGAAGCTGCCCCATATGCGATACATCAAACAGGCCAACGGCATCACGAGTATGAAGATGTTCTTTTTTTACGCCTAGGGGATACTGAACAGGCATTTCATATCCTGCAAAAGGGACCATTTTTGCGCCAGCAGCGACGTGCATATCAAAAAGTGCCGTTTTATTTAGTTGTTCTGACATTCTTCTTTCTCCATTTGCCTGATATTGGCTAAGTGTGTCGGTTATTCTTGGGATCTAGGTTTCTAATAAATAGTGGATTGTGATTCATCGATTGCAGGTTACTTAGCGGTAACCCAGAGGATATGAGCGTCTTCCTCACTGATGGATACCAATACGTGTCCCATACTGGCATCGTAATAAACACTGTCCCCTACCGCTAAATTGACTGGCTCGTAAAATTCGCTGTAAAAACAAACCTCACCTTCTAAAACCAATAAAAATTCTTCTCCGTCATGGCGGACCCATTCGGCATAAGCATCAAAGTCTCTTGCACGAATACGACTTTTAAATGGCATCATCCTTTTATTAGATAATTGTGTTGCCAATAATTCATGCTCATAGGTCGCCGTTGGGTGAGGCTTACCTTGCTGCGAAAGCGTTATATCTCGACGCCCTACCGCCCCTTTTTGTTTTGGCGGCTCAAATATTTGAGGTATGGCGATATCCAACCCACTTGCGAGTTTTTGTAATGCTTGAAATGTGGGTGAAATCTGTTCGTTTTCAATTTTTGATAACGTAGAGCGAGCAAGTCCAGTTCGTTTACTCGCCTCTTCTAATGTTAATCCAAGTTGAATTCGGATATCTTTTAATCGCTTACCAAGATCAAGCGGTGCAATCGATTGCTCTTCGTTATTTTTCTCAATTTTAACGATTTTTGCTTCTGCCATAACATTCTGAGGATTACTCAAACGGCGCTCCTTGCTCATTAAGTATTCAATCTACCTTTGTAATACTCATCTTATCAGGAGAAAATTGCGAGATAAAAAGCAACAAGAATGCTGAAAAAGTGCGCTAGGTAGCAAAATGGGAAACAAAGTTTCTTATTGGAAACTTGACGGTTGAATGTTGCATTTCACACTTGTATGTTTACCAGATGTAATCTAATGGTCGTTATTAATACAGATAACACCTTGTTGAGTTCCACTTAATATAATTCGCTTAAGACAATTCACACTGGAGAAGTATCATGGAAAAAGATCTTAAATTTACAGCAAGCCACGAATGGGTTCGTGATAATGGTGATGGTACAGTAACCGTTGGTATCTCAAACCACGCTCAAGGACTACTTGGTGATGTTGTATTTGTTGACCTACCTGATGTAGATGACGAAGTAACGGCAGAAGAAAACTTCTCTTTAGTTGAATCAGTAAAAGCAGCGTCTGATATCTATGCACCTGTTTCTGGTGTGATTGTTGAAATCAATGAAGAGCTAGAAGACAGTCCAGAACTTGTTAATGAAGAACCGTATGAAGGTGGTTGGATTGCTAAAATTAAACTGTCTGATGAAGGTCAATTAGAAAGCCTAATTCCGGGCGATCAATACCTTGAAAGCATCGAAGAAGAATAAAAATAATTTAAAGGATTAAGATCATGAGTCAGCTTCTTCAACAATTAGGCACGGATAACGAGTTTATTCGCCGCCACAATGGTCCCGCTTCTTCACAGCATCAACATATGCTCAATACGGTTGGCGCTGAAACACTAGAAAAATTAATCGAAGAAACCGTACCAAGCTCAATTCGTTTACCTCAGCCAATGCAGTTACCTCACGGCCTTTCTGAAAATGCCATGCTTGCTGAGTTAAAACAGATCGCTCAACAAAATACGCTCAATACAAGCTACATCGGCCAAGGCTATTACAACACGCACACACCGAATGTGATTTTGCGTAATGTATTAGAAAACCCAGGTTGGTATACCGCGTATACACCTTACCAACCAGAGATATCTCAAGGTCGTTTAGAAGCGCTATTAAATTACCAACAAATGGTGATGGATTTAACTGGTCTTGATATTGCCAATGCCTCTTTACTTGATGAAGCAACGGCGGCGGCAGAAGCAATGACGCTATGTAAACGCGGTGGAAAGAGCAAGAGTAATACCTTCTTTGTGGCAGATGATGTTCACCCACAAACACTAGCGGTGATTAAAACCCGTGCGAAATTCATCGGTTTTGACGTTGTTGTTGATACTGACTCAAACTTAGATTCACATGATGTGTTTGGTGCCCTACTTCAATACCCTGGCACAACGGGTGAAGTAAAAGACTTATCAACACTGATTGAACAAGCTCAAGCGAAAAAAACCTTAGTTGTTGTAGCTACGGACCTTCTTGCTTCTGTGCTTCTTAAACCAGTGGGTGAAATGGGTGCAGATATTGCGATTGGTAGTGCACAGCGCTTTGGCGTACCAATGGGATACGGCGGCCCACACGCAGCATTCATGGCAACACGTGAAAAATTAAAACGTTCAATGCCAGGTCGAATTATTGGTGTATCGGTTGATTCAAAAGGCAACCAAGCACTGCGTATGGCAATGCAAACACGTGAACAGCATATTCGTCGTGAGAAAGCGACATCAAACATTTGTACTGCACAAGCGCTGCTTGCAAACATGGCTTCTTTCTACGCGGTTTACCACGGTCCTGAAGGTTTAAAAACCATTGCTCGTCGTGTACACCACTTCACGGCTATCGTTGCAAAAGCACTTCAATCAGCAGGATTTGAGTTAGCACATCAAAGCTTCTTTGATACGTTAACGGTTAAAACTGAGCAACAAACAGACATTCTTTACACTAAAGCATTAGCAGCAAGCATCAACCTACGTAAGTTTGATACTCAGCTTGGTATCAGCTTTGATGAAACCACCACGGTTTCTGATTTAGTTGCACTACTGGCAGTATTTGGTGTTGATAATGCAGAGTGTGATACGCTTTCTAATGAAGTCGGTGCAGATGAGTTTGCTGCTATCCCTGAAGCGTGCCGTCGTACTTCTTCATTTTTAACCCACCCAGTGTTCAACACGCACCACAGCGAAACACAAATGTTGCGTTACTTGAAAAAACTGGAAAACAAAGATTTTTCACTAACTCACGGTATGATCCCGCTTGGATCTTGTACGATGAAGTTAAACGCTGTGGCTGAAATGCTTCCGGTAACATGGCCTGAATTTGGTGGTATTCACCCATTCGCACCATTAAACCAAGCTGCTGGCTACACAACGTTAGCAACATCACTAAAATCAATGCTGTGTGAAATTACAGGCTACGATGAGTTTTCTCTACAACCTAACTCTGGAGCTTCTGGTGAATACGCAGGTCTAATTGCCATTCAGCGTTATCATCAAAGCCGTGGTGAAGCTCATCGAAATGTCTGCTTAATCCCAAGCTCTGCACACGGAACTAACCCTGCAACGGCTTCAATGGTATCAATGAAAGTGGTGGTGGTGAAATGTGATGATAACGGCAATATCGATATGATCGATTTAGCTGAAAAAATCGCTAAACACCAAGAAAACTTATCAAGTATCATGATCACCTATCCTTCTACACATGGCGTATACGAAGAGCAAGTACGCGAAGTATGCGATATGGTTCATGAAGCTGGCGGTCAAGTGTATCTTGATGGTGCCAACATGAATGCACAAGTTGGCTTAACAAGCCCAGGCTTTATTGGTTCTGATGTATCTCATCTAAACTTACATAAAACCTTCTGTATTCCACACGGCGGTGGCGGCCCGGGTATGGGGCCTATTGGTGTTAAATCTCACCTAGCGCCTTTCCTACCGGGTCACTCTGAAAACGGCGCTCAAGGGTCAGATTACGCGGTTTCTGCAGCGGATCTAGGCAGTGCCTCTATTCTTCCTATCTCATGGGCATACATTGCTATGATGGGTGAAGTCGGCCTAACTGAAGCGACTAAAGTGGCGATATTAAATGCCAACTACGTAATGGAGCATCTACGTCCGCACTACCCTGTTCTGTACCGTGGTACCAATGGCCGTATCGCGCACGAATGTATTATTGATATCCGTCCGCTTAAAGAAGCAACAGGTATTAGTGAAGAAGACATTGCAAAACGTTTGATGGACTTTGGTTTCCATGCGCCAACCATGTCATTCCCAGTGGCGGGTACGTTAATGATTGAGCCAACAGAATCTGAAGACTTAGCAGAGCTTGATCGTTTCTGTGAGGCAATGATTGCGATTCGTGAAGAGATGAATAAAGTTCAACAAGGCGAATGGCCGCTAGACAATAACCCACTTGTTAATGCACCGCATACTCAAGTGGATCTAATGTCTGATGAGTGGGGTCACCCATACACTCGTGAAGTGGCGTGTTTCCCATCAACTCAAGCAAAAGCCTCTAAATACTGGCCAACAGTTAACCGTGTGGATAATGTATTTGGTGATCGAAACTTGATTTGTTCTTGTCCAAGCATTGATAATTATGCAGAATAATATTCTGTAGTTATAAGAAAAACCAGTACAAACAAACGGCGGGCCACTTGGTTCGCCTTTTTTTATATCTAAAAAAGTTATTAATCAAATGGTTAGAATGAAAAATAGATTAAAATATTTATTAAAAAAATGACTAAGAGCACAAACAAAAGCTAGTAACCTGATAATCTCTGTGTAAGAATTTGCCGCTTTTAAAAAAGCACATATAATTAAAATTAAGCGTTTCTCTCTTTTATTGGCTACTGATGGCACAGCATGACTCACCGACTAAATTCGAGCTTGTAAAACCATCACCTATGGGAATAGTTTCATTTGAAAACAAACCTGAACTCAAAACTGTTTAGTTCCGCATTCTTAGCGTTTATCAGATCATCACATCAAAAATTTAAAGCTAGCCACTTAGCTTCTCATTCTTATATTTATGATCTTTCTGCTATTGCACTATTATTACTTCCCTTAACACTCTCTAATGCAATCGCCGTACTTTTGGGCCACACTTTTAATCAGCTCGACTATGCTGCCGCTTCAAATTTATTTTTTCATTTGTCTAACCTATTGATCAATATTTATCCGCTCTCATTTTGTGTTATTGCAGGGTATTATTTATCTCATAAGACAACCTTTAGTAGCGCATCATTTATTATTTATTCCGTTACTCTTTTTTATCTACTCTCAATAGAAAGTGGTAGCTTATCGGCGTCTTTTAACTTTCCGAATAATCCATTACTGGCATTACTAAGCGCCTCGATTACCTATTTATATTGCTATCGTTTCAATTTACAGCAGCTTGAACCACAATCTCTCGATTTTTCATCCCGTTTATTCAAGCATGTTTTCCATTTCTTTCTCTTTACTAGTTCAGCCTTATTTTTGTCTAAAATAATGGCTAAATTAGTCACTTATTTTACTGCATTGATTGGCAGTATGAATGCCGATCCTTTAACTTTCTCTGGCGGGATCGTATATCAAACGATACTCGGACTACTGGGGGCAATTGGTATTAATGGTCATAATATGCTGTTTACGATTAAACAGACTATTTATGCCGATACACAACAAAACATGGCGGACTGGGCTGCAGGTGAAGCTTCCCTTAATATTATTAACCAGGGCTTTTACGATGCTTTTTTATCGATGGGAGGATCGGGGAATACAATAAGCTTACTATTATGTATCTTGCTATTTTCTAAAGAGAAAAACCATATCATGCTTGCCCTAACCGCCTTGCCTTTGGTTATGTTCAATATCAATGAAGTTCTTTTATTTGGCTTACCTATTATCTTTAATCCATTGCTAATTGTGCCATTCGTCGCTCTGCCTATAATCAGTTTTTTAATGACTTATTTAGCGATCTTCTCAGGTATCATCTCACCAGTCACCAATATCGTTGACTGGATGACACCTCCATTATTTAGTGGCTATATTGCTATGGGAGATAATATTGAAGGCACCCTACTACAGCTTGTCATTATTATTACTGGTATATTTGTTTACCGCCCATTCTACCTTGCGTTTGCGGGTAAATATGCGCTGCATAATAAATCTTCGATTACAAATGCCTCAGTAGAGAAATCAATATTTCAGCACTTATTAACCAATGTAAGAACGTCTGCAGCAAGCAGCTTAGTGCACTCATCTGCTCAAAAACGTTTATCTCAAATGCTTCATAAAGATGGCTTTGTAATGTACTACCAATTATTACAACCGATTGTGAAAAAAGACGCCATTTCATTTGAAGCCTTATTACGTTATCAAGACAGTGCTGGAAATATCTGTCCTCCAACCTTTATTAGTGATTTTCAACTACTAAAAATGATGCCTACACTAGACAAGTTAGTTATTGATAAAGTCTTGGCAGATATGCAAAAAATGCCCCTTTCTCAAAATCAACGTATTGCCATCAATATTTCGGTTGCTTCAATAGAAGAAGAGGGATTTGCAGAGCATTTGATTAGCAGATTAGAGTACTTCTCTATCCCGCCACAATGGTTAGAAATTGAAATCACCGAAGAGGCTATTTTAAATAACAGTGATAATCTACTGAATACTCTAGAAATTTTAAGATCGTACGGAATAAAGATTGCTATGGATGACTTTGGAACGGGTTACGCCTCGTTTCCTCATCTATTAAAATACCCATTTGATAAAATCAAATTAGATCGCTCTTTATTACTAGACGCAACTACACCAAAAGGAAAGCAGCTTTATCAATTAATTACCAAGATGGGACATATTGCTGAGTGTGACGTTGTTGCTGAAGGTATTGAAACAGAAGAAGAGTTTAAGTTTGTTGTCGATTGCGGGGTTGATAAAATCCAGGGCTTCCTTATTTCAAGGCCTATGCCCCTATCTGATGTTCAGAAATTATTAAAACTACAAGACCGAATTCAGTCATAGAGCTGATAAAGGGGATAAGGACAGTCCCCTTTACCACATCACCAACACTGCCGCGATAGCAAATAAAAGCAACGCCAGCATATCTTTACGCTTAATCCCCTCTTTTAACCAAAAGAAAGAAATCAACATAGTAAAGAATACTTCCACTTGGCCCAGTGTCTTCACTAAGGGAACGGTTTGCAGTGACATAGCGCTAAACCAACCAAGAGAGCCAATAAAGCTTGCGATGCTAGTCATTACCACCAATTTAGGTTTGGTAAACATCGTTATTAATGTCTTACGATCTTTAGCTAACATGTAACCCACAAGTAATATTGTTTGTAAACAAATCACCAGCAACAACACCCAAGCTGCGCGATGTGGAAACGGTAAATCGATGGTAAGACTTGCTTCTCTTACCCAAAGGGATGTTAAAGCAAAAGAAGTACTGCACGCGAGTCCGATTAATGCGGTTTTTAGAGAAATACTTTTAATACCATTTGGACAACTCAACATAAAGACCGCAATGGCTCCAACAGCCACACCGGCCCAGCCTAATAGTGATAATGAGGTACCAAAGAAGAGTACTCCTAAAAATGCAGCAACAGGCGCTTCACTTTTTGCAAGACCAGCACCAATCGCAAAGTTTTTCTGTTTAAACAACACCACCATTAGCCCCGTCGCGACTATTTGCATGATGGATGCCCCAATAATGTAGAGATAAGAATAAGCAGTAAACGTCGGAATAGAGACAGGGTCATAATAATACAGAGCAAACAAATAGAGCACCGCTAACGGACCTGCCCACAAGAAACGTGACAAGGTAACGCCAGTCACGTTCATTTCTTTGCTTAATCGACTTTGAAACGCATTGCGCCATGATTGGCTAAATGCTGCCAATAACGTAAATAATATCCAGCTCACAATAATCCTTTATAAACCATCCTTGTGACTACATAGTACCTTAGCTTTCGTTAATGTTCTTATGTTTCAAGTATTGATTATTTATTGCGCGTATTACCCATAATTAAATACACAAAATCCAATCCACTGATAAACTAAAGGAGCGTCTCCTCATCACAGATGAAAACCACCTCAGCAGAGATTTGATACGTCGCCCCTGATTTTACCCCATCAGAATGCACCTTTATTTTCTCAAATAAATCAGGTATTAGCTTATCTTTTAATGATTTATGTAACCCCGTCAGTGATTGACGGACAAAATCTTTCGTTAACGTAGCTAACTCTGCATGATCTTTTTGTCGCCATTGCCCTTCATCTTCCAACCCCATGGTTTTATATAAACGAACATCGGCTTTCATTTTATCGAGCACAGTTAAATAATCTATCGTTTGTGTTTTATCGTCTTCAAAGTAACGACCCAACACGGCTTTACGGTTATCTTTAAGTAAAAAGAACAGGTAAATAGCCAACAGCTTGCCCGTTAATTGAATTTTCACCCCTGCGACTTCAACCGTTTTTTCTGTTGTTGAAATACTCACTCTAACTTGAGTGTTATTGGCACTATTTAACGCCGACACGGTTTTAGAAAATGAATGCGTTTCCATTTGATTAATAATACGCTCATCCACCTGACGACGCATGCGTACAAATGGAATTTCAGCTAACGTTACCGTCGCCTCTTTGGCATTAATGGCTTTACCCTGCTTGCCTTGTATAAAGCAATCAACAGGCGTTGGGTAATAAAAATCGCTAACAAACTCAAACTCGTCATCCACAAAAACATGGCTTAATACATCTTGCTCTCGGCCATACAAAGACATGGCATAACCCATATAAAATGCCATGGTTTTGCGACCGCCCGCAATAGAGGCGTGAATCGCTACCTCATTGTCTTGAGTTAACAATGCCACTTTACGAGTAATAAAATCCGCCATAATGGATTGGTCATCTACGCCTTTTGCATCCACAAGCGCATTGCCATTATCATCGGTAATCACCCAGATATGATCAGTGTTAAAAGTAATGGGTGGCAAGTGATAATCAGCCATTAACTTATCCCAATAGCCTTGTACAAACAGCCCTTCTTCTAGCGTCTGTTTTGAATCTTCAGTGGTAATAACATACACCGCTTCAGGCATGGGTTTACCTTGCGTATGCAGGGCATAAATCGTCTCTGTTAATACTTGGGGACTGGCGCCAGTAACGGCGATAAGGATATTTTTCATGGGGCCTTTAAATGTAAAAAGGGTAACAATTATTATTACCCTTTATTGGTCAGTTACTTATTCATTTCTTTAAATTGGGCTTCAATGATTTCGCCTTCTTGTCGCCAAAGATTAAATTTATCTCTACGAACTTCTTGCATTTCAATACAATCTTGCAATTCACACATTGATTGCATTAATTCTGCTTTTTTAGGAAAAAATGTAACCATAAAATTATCACTATCGATAATACTTAACAATTCTTTACGTTGATTTTCAAAATCACCAACCATGTTATCTATTGATTTTATAAACTCTTGTTGTTTTTTGTGCTCACTCCATGAACTCCACATTTCAAGCGCAACACCAACAAAAAGTAATGCTCCATTAATACCTTTAGCTAAATTAACAGCTCCCCAAGGTTTAAATTTAAGCATTTTAGCAAGGTCTACTCCCACCAATTTACCAGCACTAACTAAACCATCACGAGCTAATAAGATATTTTTATTATTAATAAAGTTACCTTTTAGTACAAAATTCACCCCCTGCTTACCCATCAAGGTGACGGTTTCATTATAACTCTTCACTTCGTTAGATATATTAGTTTGTAATTGCTGTATCTCACCAGAAAGCGTACTTATTTGGGCATCAAACTCATTTTGAATTCGAGTATTCAATACCACTCCCTCATTACCGATTTCACGCTCAAAAAAACTAGCAAAGGTATTAATGTCACATCCTTTAACTTGCAAAATTAGATTAGAAAAAATTTTCGAAACAAATTCTCTTAAACCACAGCGAACTTCAACAATTCGAGTGTCGATAAGGTGCATTTGTTTATCTAATCTGATGTTAATAGTACGAAGTCTTTCTAACTCCTCGCCTATCTTTTCATCATTCTGAATTGCTATTGGTAACTGGCGGATAAGCACATCTCGAATCACACTATTCTGAGCTTCAAGTGCAATAGCCATTTGCCCACCATTAGATTTGATTTTTTCTAATGTCGCTGTTTGTAATTTTTCGATATGAGAAAGCTCCTTAAATTTCTGACTGTTATCTAGCCAATATTCTGTTCCCATATCAAAAGGATTTGCAGCCACTGCAACAATTGATAAATTATTTTGCTCTTCTTTATTTAGATGCAAAATATCATTTAATCTTTCTGCTACATTTTGATGTTTGATATTAAAATTCTGGCGATAGTCCCATTCATCCTCTACATCCGCGACTTCATCAAATCGACTTAACACAAATACTGTTCTTGATAACAGATTTAAATCACGAAATAACCAATTTAAGTCATCAGAATGACTCGCTTTAATCGGATTAGTTGAATTCATGACATATAAAATTAAATGAGCCTCACTCACATATTGCTTTGTAATATCTTTATATTGCTCTATTTGTGCAGAGCTTGTATTCAACTTCTCTTTAAAGCCAAATAAACCTGGAGTGTCAATTAATTCACAATTTCCATCAACATTATAAATTTTTACGGCATCAGAAGATTCTTGATGACTAATATTCATTGTTTCAGTATCAAGTTTTTCCATCCAGGCAGCGGCAATTGATGTTTTACCTTCAGAAAAGCCTCCAACCAAAGCTATCTTCAACTTTCCAGAATTAATCGTATTTAGTGCATGGTTTAATTTTTCATGCAAGTTTTCATCAATTCCGGCACCTGCATCTTTGCCTAAATCCAAAAAATTAGTTAATTTATTTAAAATTATTTGAGCCTTTATCTTATTTGCTTCAAATTCTTGAATTGTATTATTCATAATTATGACTCCAACTGCTTACAAATAGAATGTAACTCTTCTCGAGCTAGATTTAACTTTTTATTTACACTTTCAACATGTGCTATAGAAGTCTCCATTGTCGAATTAATCGACTCAATATTTGCTTCTACATCCTTCATCATTTGACTTAAATTTGACTCCACATTCATTTCTATGTCATAAGCAACATTTTCGATATTCTCATCCGTAGACTGTCGTTGTTGTGATTGTTTATAAGAACTACTAAAAAAAGAACGAACTGCTTTATAAAACTGAAATACTAATGTAGCAACTGATACAGCAATAACACCCCAACCCACCGGAGTAAAAAACAACAATGCTCCACCACCCACGGCTCCTAATACACCCCAAACATTTACACCATTATTAAACTTAAAATTTAGTGATAAATCATCTTGGTCCATATTGTTAAATGTCGTCATCACCTCACTTGTCTGAGCCTCAAAACGTGCAACAACATCTTTAATTTGTTCTTCAAACTTAGTGAGCTCTAGTTTTATTTTATTTGGTATTTCTTCAATTAATTCATTTTGATATGTCTCGATATTTTGCTTTAAATAGTCTTGAAACTCATCGTTACTAATATCTCGATTTATATCTTTATATGTTTTTTCACGTACCTTAGAACTAAAATCATAAATAAGTTCTTTAGTTTTGTTTCGTAACCTTGAACGCAATAGCTCTACATGTGAATTAAGCTCAGCACTTGTATCGGATAACTCTGAGCGCAATAAACCCAATAAAGGGCCAAATTTTTCCTTCTGTAAACAAGTCACATCCATAAGCGCCATATCAACAACTTGTTTGGCTTTATTTTGATTTGAACGAACAATCTTATTTTTGAAATCATTAACTACGGATTCATTAAACATTTTTGTTAATGCGGTTATATTTGATTTATATAAAATATCTTGTTTATCATATTTAGATAAGAACTTATCTTGTGCGCTTGCATCTCTAGAGCCTGGAAGAAGGCAAGAAGAAGCAGCTAAAAATGCAGGATAGGCACTTAACCCTATATGTTTTTGATAACTATCACCCAAATAATCAATCATTTTAGAATCAAGATCGTCCAGACTTTCTTGCTCACCTTGAGAAATGATCGGTCCCATACCTAATTGAATCGGGTTTTGAATACGCTTATTATATATAGTCCAAACTTCTGATTGAGCACCTAAATGTTGTTTTATTTTTTCTAACGTTCCTGGATTTTTTCCATCCCCTTTTTGAGGCGCTGATGCTTTACCTGTAACATAAAAAACAGCATGAGCCTTATGTACTGCCTGCCAAATAGCATCGCTCACTTTACTCTCTTTTCCTTCTATACCAGGAACATCAAGTAAATTAAATCTCGTACCACCAACGTCAAAATAATAGTTTTGTGTTTCTAACGTAAAATCTGAACGACCATTACCAATGATTGCCCCATCAGCAAAAGATTCTGCTGCTTTTGTTTTTTCTTCAATTTCTTTGTTTCTTAATTCAAGACGTTGCAATGCATTACTTAATGTCGACTTTTCATCTATATAGCTTTTAGATTGAGTATTTAGATCATTCTCCGCTTCTTTTGTTAATTTATATGAAGTTTGATATTCTTTAAATTCTGGTATTTTCTTAAATAACCAAATCAACCTTTCAAATAACGTCGCAGACTCTTTTGCTAATTTAACTCTATCCTGTGCTTGTTGAGTTTCAAGCTTTCTATGATTTATAGCTTGAAGTAAAGCACGTTCTTTTTCACGCCAAGCCATATCAAACTCATCAATACGGTTTTCTCCTTCAAGAATTTCAAGGCGCGTTTTTTCAATACATTCTTTAGTAATTCCTGACTTTAATTGCCATTTTAAAAATTTGGCTTGCTGCTCTTTTTTCAGTTCTTCTTTTAATAAAATACGCAACGTTTCAATAATGGTCGATTTACCTGCATTTGTTTCTCCATAAAATGCAATAGTAAAAGTATCCCACTCTGCATTTTCCTCTAAACAATAAAGCTGCTCAGTTACTTGAGTATGCAGTTTATCTAGAATCTCTCGACCCGCTTCATTAGCATCTCTGATTGAAGTATCTTTTGTTGTGCTATTTAGTCTTAGTATCAACTCATCAATGATATTCTGTATCTGTTGATACACCTTTTCAGGTTTATAGCTATTACCCATCATTCTTTATTTTCTCATTTTATTAGATTAAATCTTGTCTTTAGCCTAGCCATTTCACAAAGCGAGCCACTATACAACACGATAGATTAGTGATAATTATGTTATTAACCTCAACTAAGACAGCGGTCACGCTTTACAAACCTGACCGAGTAAACAATCACCTATTCAGTAAATAAATAATAAGATAATCATCGGAATTTTTAGGTTTATAAGCTTACAAAATGCCCACTCGGGGTGATTGGGCTTTGTTTTAAGGGACGGAGAAAAGATCAAACAAACCGAAAAGCTAGATGTTCAATTAACGCAACTTAGTCTGGTTGAGGTTTATTGATATAAATCAAATTAATTACTTATTTGTTTCTAACTAAAAATCTTATTTCAATCTCAGAAAAAATATAACCACTTGAATTTTATAGCTTAAATAATTATTGGCATTTGACTTTATTTTTATTAAAGCAATCTCAGTCACTGTCAATAATAAAATTATTTAACAAAAAATTGACACTAGATTCTTCAATCATGAATTTAATAAACTGATGCTATCAATTTTATTTCTTTAATTATTTTTAAACTTATTTAATAGTAAAATAAAAAAACCATTAACAAAAAAGTATAAATTAGAGTTTTAATACTAAAATAAGATCGTACCCCATAATAATTTAAAATACTCATGAACAGCATTTATTTTTTTTGTTTTACTGCATTTGTTTTTTAGTTGATATTTACATCAGGAATAAAGAGATTTAAATAAACCTCTTTTTGTTGAACTAGACATACAAACTATAAATAAAGTGTATTTATGAAAATTAACTTATCTTTTAATGTGGATGTAGCTGCAAGAAAACGTATAAATACTATTTTGGATGGATTCAAACACTTCTATGTTTCATTTTCTGGAGGAAAAGATTCTGGTGTACTTTTAAGTTTGATTATTGATGAATCCAGAAAGAGAAATCGCTTACCTGTCGATGTATTGATCATAGATTTAGAAGCTCAGTATAAAAATACTATTGAATATATAGAGGAAATGGTCTCAAAAAAGGAAATAAATGCGTTTTGGATTTGTCTTCCTCTTAGTTTAAGAAATTCAGTTTCACAATTTCAGCCTAAATGGATCTGTTGGGACCCATGTTTTCAATATAAATGGTTACGAGAATTTCCAAAAAATAATTCGGTAATAAAAGATATGACTTATTTTCCTTTTTATAAATTTGGTATGGAGTTTGAAGAATTCGTTTTTGAATTTTCTAAATGGTATTCCTTAATGAAAAACTCACAATGTGCCTGTTTTATTGCCATACGTGCTGATGAATCATTAAATAGATATAGAACAATTAAAAATAAACATAAGAGTAAATATCTTAATTTCAAATGGACAACCAAGGTTACTGAAAGTGTTTATCATGCTTATCCAATATACGATTGGAAAGTGACTGATATTTGGATAGCTAATGGAAAATATCAATATTTGTATAATAAAATTTATGACTTGATGCATATGGCTGGTGTTTCATTAGCACAGCAACGCTTATGTCAACCTTTTGGAGACGACCAAAGGAAAAGCTTATGGTTATACCAAATACTAGAGTTTGATACATGGCAAAAACTTGTAGAACGTGTCGAAGGATGCAATTTCGGTGCTAGGTATAGTAAAAGCCAAGGTAGAATTTTAGGCTATTATAAATTTGATTTGCCTGATGGATATACTTACAAATCTTATAGTAAATACTTGTTAAAAACTATGCCACCAGATTTAGAAAAACATTATAGATCAAGGATATTTCAATTTTTATATTGGTGGAGAAAAAATAAAATCAAGACAGGTATTTATTCAATCCCTGATTTTGGTGATAAGAAATTAGAATCTGCTAAAAAAATACCAAGCTGGCGAAGAATATGTAAAGTTTTAATAAAAAATGATTATTGGTGTTATGGCTTATCGTTTGGTCAGAATAAAAGATTAACAAACTTATATATAGAAACTTATGAAGATTATATTACTGGGAGAGGTTATGTATGAATGAACTTGAAGAGTTATTGGTTATTATAAATCAAATTGAAAGTATAAAAACATCACATTTAAACATTAAATTTCGGGTTGATTTATTTAATCAGCTATCAGACATAGCCTACAGAATTATTGATATTGCACACCCAATTTTAAATGTTAAATTAATAAGTTCAAGTTCAATTAAAAATAATGATTACAATCCTAATGTTATGGCACCACCTGAGTATAAGTTATTAAAACAATCAATTAAAAAAGATGGTTTAACTATGCCAATAGTCGTATCTAAAAATGATAATGAACTATATAACATAATTGATGGTTCACACAGAGTTAAAATGATAAAGAATAATCTTGATATTAAAAACTCATTTCACAGCTATATTCCCACTGTTATTTTAACAAAAAGTAATAACGATAGTATGGCATCATCAGTTAGACATAATATTGCAAGAGGAGTACATCAAGTTGAATTAACTTCAAACTTAATAATTAAATTAAAACAGTCATCATGGACTAATGAGAAAATATGTCAGGAACTAGGAATGGAACCTGATGAAGTATTAAGAATGCAACAAATTACAGGGTTAGCTCATGCGTATAAAGATGAAGATTTTTCTTTTGCATGGCGATAATAAATATGGAGCTTCATATGATTAAGACAGTATTAATATCTAGCATTTTAATAGCGCTATTACCTAAATACGCCATAGCAGCTGATATACCAATAATAAACAAACCGTATAATAATAGTGATTCTGGTTTACTGGCAACTAGAGGTTCTCTTAACAATGTAGTAGATCGAGTTAATGAAAATTTTAACGTGGTAAGCGATAATTTAGCAGCCGCAGGTAATGCTATCCAAACAAACCATGAGGCAATAGTCGCAGCTCAAGCGAGTAATGCTGCTACCTCTGCAAGCTTGGATAATGTGAATCAACTTAGCAAACTGGCAACGTTTGGTACTGTGGTTAATGCTCAAAATACAATAGCAACAAATAATGCAGTTCAAGCGGTAAGCGGTAATTTAGCAGCCGCAGGTAATGCTATCCAAACAAACCATGAGGCAATAGTCGCAGCTCAAGCGAGTAATGCTGCTACCTCTGCAAGCTTGGATAATGTGAATCAACTTAGCAAACTGGCAACGTTTGGTACTGTGGTTAATGCTCAAAATACAATAGCAACAAATAATGCAGTTCAAGCGGTAAGCGGTAATTTAACAACCGCAGGTAGGGCTATCCAAACAAACCATGAGGCAATAGTCGCAGCTCAAGCGAGTAATGCTGCTACCTCTGCAAGCTTAGAGCATGATATTAATGCAGTAAAAGATGATTTAAACAAAGTTGGAGAAGCGATTCAAGCAAACCACGATGCATTAGCGAATAGTTCAGGTTCGATGGATAGCTCATATACTAATGACTGGAATAATATGTTTAAAGATTCTATCAACAATCTTCAATCTCAAATTGATAAAAATAGAAAATTATCATCAAGAGGTATTGCCGGAGTTGCTGCAATGACAAATATCCCGACATTAACCGATGGCTCATTTTCAATTGGCATGGGTTATGGCTATTTTGATGGTCAAGATGCGTATGCTTTGGGTATTTCAAAGTCTTTTGAATCAGGGATTGCAGTAAAAACATCATTAGCAACTGCAGGCTCAAAAGATACGACATTTGGTGTAGGTGCAAGCTACAGCTTTAGATAATAATACTTATTTTATTCCAACCTAAAAAAGCATGCTGATCGGCGTGCTTTTTTATGAGTAAAAAATGTATCCGCCCCATAATACTACCAAGACTAAAAAGCGAGCGTTTCTGGTTTATGCCATTTGCTTTTCTCTGTATTGATCTCAAATGGCGTGATCCATAATTTATGGCCGTCATCTAAATCAAAAAAAGTCGGCAACGGTTGAGTAAAGTTGGCTTGCATTGGATAAATGAGCACCACATCGTTGCCGTGTTGCTCGTCAGCGTTTCTTTTAAGGTATTTCTTCGCATAGGCAAACATTTGATAAACGTCAGATTGAGACAAATTGGCGTTGCTTATTTTACTATCAAGCAGCTTCCATTTGGTGTCTAACACTGCCACGTTTCTCTTATCGTGTTTGATTAATAAATCAGGCCGAAGGCTGAACTTCCCTTTCTGTTGATACCTTGCCAAATGCTCCCCTGTAGCTTGCGTTTCTAATTGAAGTGTTGGATACGATTGCGCCAACTCTGCCTTGATGATCTTAGCGACGTAATCTTCAAACACCTTCTCCATTGGGAACAAGAGTGAAATCGCGTGATGATCCCCCTTCATGGTTTGTGGTGAGTAGCCATTTAAGATCAACTGACACCATTGCAATGGCACATCATAATGATTCATGCCTCGGCCTGATTTCACCTTCGAAAAATCCGATTTATGATCATGGCTTTTTGGCACTTCATGAAACACAAACGCCAACTCTTGCACTAGTTTTTGGTTGGCAGCACTGCGAGCCAGTGATTTCACATTAAGTAACGCAGAGTGAATCAAACGGTTTGCAGGTCTATCAAGCAAGAACTCATCATATTCACAGTAAAATTTGTGTTTGTTGATGAAATTATGACGAAGTTGCTTGCCGACATTCAGCTTACCTTTTAAATACGCGAGATTGTCTTCACGGCGTACATAATCACTGCGTAATCCTCGTTTTACCAAGGCGTTTACCGAGTGTAAAAATTGCCCTATAAACACCTCAAGCAATGGCATTTTTTGATGAGTAATGTTGGCACTGGCGGTTTGAATGTGGGAAAACCCTTTTAACGCTCTAAGCATGGTTAAGAGTGACACCCGCGCTTGCTCTTCTCCCTCTTCCTCTTCCTCATTTGTGCTTTTGCCTATTTTTGGCAGCACTTCAATTTGGGTTTTATCAGGTGTGAAAATAACCCCTGCGTAGTTTTGTACTTGAAGCACTTCCATGCCATCAAGACTGCGCAGCTTTAGTAACTTTCGGTCACTCTCATCCCCTAAGCACATACGCTTTAGGTAATCGTAACTGCTTGCTGATATTTTTTGCACACGAGAATGCGCCTCGGCTCTGTCGTCTTTTGCGACAAAGCCAAACTCAAACAAGGTGATTTCTTTTTTCGCTTTCATTATGCGTTACTTAATTGATGTGTAAACAGCAATATAGGCTTGTGGATTATCCCAAACCGAATTTTTGCCATCAAACGCCATTAAGGTGTAGCGTGTTTTGCTCTCTTCATAGGTTTCTAAACCGTGGTTAGAGCCAAACAATGAATCATAAGATTCGTTATGCTTTTTAACAAAGCGGATCTCGTCTGATTTTTGATTATCCCCTAATACAAGGCGGATCTTGTTCCAATCGTCATAGAAATACTCTTCTAGCAATGGGATGATTTTATTTTTAAACGCCGCTTTTAGCAGTTCGAAAGCTTTATCTTCGTCTTGCTCATTGTAAGCAGGGAATAAGAAGGCGTGACCTAGTGTATGCTCACGATCATATAAGGCTTCTATGCGTTTATTTAGGGCGTTAAGTAACCGAGTAAGATCGATACCTTTAATCTGTTTGTGATTAAATAATTCAGGCTTTGGCATCATTTCGATAAAGTCAAAACGACGACGCAGCGCAGTATCCATCATAGCGAGAGAACGGTCAGCCGTGTTCATGGTGCCGATGATGTGCAAGTTATCGGGTACTGAGAACGTATCGCCAGAGTACGGTAACACAAGCTCTATTTCTTCTTCTGCCCCTTTACGCTTTGAGGGCTCAATAAGCGTGATCAACTCACCGAAGATCTTAGAGATGTTTCCTCGGTTAATTTCATCGATGATGAAGACGAAGTTTTGTTTCGTTGCGGTTACTGCTGTTTCATTATAATCAGCAGTATTGTACTTCTCCTTTAAATGCATAAGAATAGCTCGAACATAAGATCGATTATAAATATCCGACTCATCACCAGTGATATAGAACGATCGCAAATGAGCAATACTCGCAGGATAACCATTACCTAAATTGTCATGCTTTGTTGCTTCTGGATACACTCTGAATGTGGCATTTCCATTATAAGTAAATTCAAATGATTTCCCTGTTGAGGTTTTTAACGAAATCATTTGCCCATCGGCATCGTGTTTTAGAGATTCTAACGCCTCATCAAATTTTTGAATACTGTCTACATCTTTAATGCTTGCATCGGTACAGATGCGTTTAAATACACCATCCTTGACTGCATATTTGATCGCTTCATTTTCGGTTGTCGCACTTAATCCTTCAACAAATTCTTCATAGCCGTAACTTTGATGAAAGGTAACAAAGCGAATGCGTTTATCAGCAACCAAACGGACATATTCGTTTTTTAATTCATCACGGTTAGCCCATGTAAACGTTGGTTCTGCGGCTTTTACTGCAGCTTCAATGGTGTGATAGGTTTTGCCTGTACCCGGAGGGCCGTAAAGAATTTGGTTTAGAGAGGTAGACGTCAACACCTTATTTTCACTAGCCGCTTCATATTCCGCTCCTTCTGCTGGAATTAAGCCATAGGGTTCAAACTTTTCCAACAAAGATATAACGTTATGTCTACTCCACTGGTTCGATACAACAATTGTTACATCATCACTTGTGGTTAAACGATCGCTTAAACTTTCAAAAAACCTTGGTTTTGTATCGCTTCCTCTTTCCTTATAATCAGTAAAAAGAGCTTCTGTCGTATAAATCACGCCTCTCACAGCATTAGACTTTCTTTCAAAAATTTTATCTAACTCGGCTAATGTTAATTGGTTTTCACTTAATAACGCTTTCATCAAAGCGAGTACTAAGTTTCTAAGGTTATATTTCTCATTTCGAAAGTTAAACATATGTTACCTACAATACTCACAAAAAAGCACGCCGGAGCGTGCTTATAAATTTATCAATTAGCCTTTAGCGGTGGCTTTTTCTGTTTTCTTTCTTGCTGTCTCAGCTTTCTTCGCTGCCTTAGCTAACGTTTCTGCCTCAATACGAGCCTGTGCAATGCGCTCTAGTAGCTTATCCGCCGGTTCATCGTTTGGATCTTGCGGCACCAATTCACCACGAAACGCTTTAGCTAAAATACTTTGGGTTAAATTATTCACCCTCGCCTGCGCTTTTTTCACTTGCGCTTCAATGGTGTCAGCGAAAGCGAAGTATTGGCCGACTAGACGAACAATTTCTTTTTGTTCTTCTAGTGGAGGTAACGGTACTTTTGATTCTCTACATTGAGTTAAGGAAATATTAATTTGTCCAACAGAACCTTTTGTTTCAGGCATAACATCACGAACCAATGCACCTTCACATAGTACGAAGTACAAATACTTGTTTATTAATAGCTCATTGTTAGCTCTGAAAAGAGTTATCGCTTGGTTCAGGTTCCATTCTGGATATTGATCCGTAAGTATTGCTACTTTACCTAGAGGCGGACCGACAATGTTCATCAACACATCACCAGGAAAGGCAATAGATCTTTTCAGTTTATCTTGATGTGTATCAGTCGTAACAAATTGAGGTTTATAGTCAAAATCAACTTTTTGATTAACTATATTGTAAACCTTTAAAAATGGAACCGTTCCACCTTGATTGAACGGATCATTTCTTGGAGTAGAGCCACTTTGTACTTTAATACAAACCTCGTTAGCCGCCTTAATCTGCCAACTTTGAGGTAAATTACTAACTTCATCTAGAATTCGCTTCTCTTCCCCACGCCACTCTTCCGTCAACTTTCCCGATACCGCAGAAGCGAGTACCGATTGGCGAAAGCGTTTTAGCAAACTAGGAATACCATCTAAACGCGCTTTAATGGTGTCGACCTGTGCCAATACCTCATCGAGTTTTTCAACAATGCGTTTTTGTTCGGCTAGTGGGGGGAGCTTCACTTGAATTGGATAAACTTTCTGTCCTGAAATAACAGGCTGTGCTGATGAACTATCATTTTGTCTAAGGTCAGTAAATTTTAATAACCAGTAGAGAAATTCCCTATCAATATGAGCTTCTGAAAAAGACGTTATAAAAGCATTATCGGTAATCCAAGCATTTTCTGGTGTTATGTATACCGAACCACAATAAAATCCAACTCTTCCTATGACAATAGTCGGCTTAAACACATTACCTTCGTTATGCCACCCAGTAATACCATTACCACCAAATACTGGTGTAGTACCTTCAATCATTTTCTTCTGTGTAAGATTTTTCCCTGATGTTATTGATATAAGCTGTTTCAACTCACATTCAACCCACCCTTTCGGCAATTCACTCATTACTCCGCCTCCAGCTTTTCTGCCAAGCCAAAGGCTTCTGCTACTAGCTGTTTTTGCCCTTCGGCGACATCATCCGCCCCTAGCGCTTGCATCAGCTGATAAATCTCTGCCATCGCCTCAGTCAACTCTGCCATAGCTTCACCTGCTAATACTTCTGGCTCTGGCAAGTTCTCTGCACTGGTGGCTTCTAAATCTTTTAACCACGAAATATCTAACGAGTCGCCTTTTTGATCACGAATGTAATCACGGCTAAATTTGCGGAAACGGGCGTTCTCTAAAGTGTGTTCAACAGAGTCTTCTCCTTCAGCAAAGATGTTACCAAGCGTCTCGTAAACCCCCTCTTCACGAGCAGATAAACCGTTTGCATCGCTGCCATACGCGTTCACAAACACATCAAAGTGCTTTTCAGTTAATGGGCGGCGCTTACCAAAAGTGTTCATGTTGGTACGTAGGTCAAATACCCATGTCTCTTTGGTGCAGTCTTTGTCTTGGCTCGGGTTCTCTGGCGTGCCTTTTTGGAAGAAGAGTACGTTGGTTTTTACCCCTGCGGCGTAGAAGATACCTGTAGGCAAACGCAAAATGGTATGTAGATTACACTTATCCATTAAATCACGGCGAATGTCTGTGCCCTTACCACCTTCAAATAAGACGTTATCTGGGATCACTACGGCAGCACGACCGCCCGGCTCTAGCGCATCATAAATATGCTGCATAAAACACAGTTGTTTGTTACCTGTTGGGTGAACAAAGGTACGGGTGATATTGGTGCTTGATGCACTACCAAATGGCGGGTTGGTTAAAATCACGTTGGCTTTAGGTAGGTTTTCACCTGCGCTGCCTAGGGTGTTGCCTAAACGGATTGCGCCTTCGTTCTCATCACCTTCAATGTCGTGCAATAAGCAGTTCATTAACGCCAAACGACGCGTTTCAGGCACTAGCTCTAAACCGACAAAGGCTTTTTTCATTTGGAACTCTTGATCTTCATCTGGGAGTGCAAATAAGTTGTCGGTGTTTGATTTAATGTATTTGTCCGCTTCAATTAAGAAGCCTGCCGTCCCTGCTGCCGGATCTTGGATGATCTCGCGCGGTTGTGGTTGTATAACGTTCACAATGGTGCTGATTAATGCGCGTGGCGTAAAGTATTGGCCTGCGCCTGATTTGGTTTCATTGGCGTTCTTTTGCAGTAAGCCTTCGTACATATCACCAAAGTCATCACGGCTTTTGCCTTCGTCGCCATCTTCATCACTGTACCAATCAAGGCTGTCCATGTTCGACACTAGCTCAGTTAACTGTGCTGGTTGAGTAATGGTGGTGTTTACGTTTTGGAAAATAGCACGAACAATGGCGTGATCATCTGCACCCAGTTGTACCAACATATTGCGGTAAAACTGGTGTTGCTCTTGACCAATTTTTGCTTTTAGATCGGCCCAGCGAAACCCCTCTGGCAATAAATCGTCTTCTTGCCCTGTTTCTTCACACATTTTAAGAAACAGCAGCGAGGCCAATTCATTGACGTAGTTTTGGTAAGACACTCCGCCATCACGCAGGTTGTCACACAATTTCCACAGTTTGGCGACCAGATCATTATTGTTCATGTTATTTCTCTATTAATTTGTGCGTAAATTTAGCCATTATTATTGTCAGATTGTGGCAATTTATATCAAGCAAGAAGCTCTATATTCAAGGAGAAAGCGCGGAGTTTATAAGTATAAATGAGCGCTTTCGACACAGAAGATAGAGCTTATGCGATGATATTGATTGTACCCGCCTAGGCAGGTTCATCCCACATATATTCATTAAATTGAAGCAGTATGCCGTCTAATTCATCATTAAAGACGCTCATTAGCTTACGTTTGCCACCACTGCGTTTGTAATTACCCGTTTTGAAGGTGTCGTCATCCAACACCACTTTCTCTTTTATTGAGTTGGCGATGCGATCAAGCCATTGCAGTTGAACGGGTTGCCACTCTTTGCTTGATTTTATTCTGTCTAACGCTATTTCGACTCGCTGCTCAAACGGCAATAACGCATCCCCAATGGCGGCACGACGAATGTGGCCAATTAATCGCGCGGCGATGTCTTGGTTTTTGCTCTCTTTCCATGCGGTTTTTAGCGTCGGTTCATTGAAGTTTTGGGCATCAAACCACTCTTGCAGCTCTAATAAGCCTTTTCGTGTTAAATCTCGTGGACGGTTGATGATGATGTCTAACGCGTCTTGTTGATTGGCTGAGCGTGTGACTAAAGCATCGAAGGCGTCTA